>JAODMM010000094.1 GCA_025465015.1 Cryobacterium sp.
CCGATGACCCGGGAGCAGACCATGAGAACCGCTTCGGGGATCACCGGGTTGACCTTGCCGGGCATGATCGAGGAGCCCGGCTGGAGGTCGGGGATGTTCAGCTCACCGAGACCCGTGTTCGGGCCTGAGCCCATCCAACGAAGGTCGTTGCAGATTTTGGTGAGACTCACCGCGATGGTGCGGAGGGCACCGGACGCCTCAACCAGCCCGTCGCGGTTTGCCTGAGCTTCGAAGTGGTCGCGAGCCTCGGTGATCGGCAACTCTGTCTCCTCGGTGAGGAGCTCGATCACCAGCCGCGGGAACCCGGCCGGCGTGTTGATCCCCGTTCCGACGGCCGTACCGCCGAGGGGGACTTCAGCGACGCGGGGGAGCGCCGAGCGAACGCGCTCGATGCCGAGACGAACCTGCCGGGCGTACCCACCGAACTCCTGCCCGAAGGTCACCGGTGTGGCATCCATCAGGTGGGTGCGGCCCGACTTCACCGCACCCGCCCACAGCTCCGCCTTCACTTCGAGGGCGACCGCTAGGTGGTCGAGCGCGGGAATGAGGTCGTCGATGAGCGCGCTGGTCACGGCGATGTGCACCGAGGTGGGGAAGACATCGTTGGACGACTGCGAGGCGTTGACGTGATCATTCGGATGCACACTGGAGCCGAGGCTTCGCGAGGCCAGGGTTGCGAGAACCTCGTTCATGTTCATGTTCGAGGACGTACCGCTCCCGGTCTGGTAGACGTCGATCGGGAATTGGCTGTCGTGGGCGCCGGTAATGACCTCGTCGGCAGCGTTCGCGATGGCATCGGCCACGGCTGCCTCAAGCACACCCAGACGGGCGTTTGCGAGGGCAGCAGCCTTCTTGATCCGGGCGAGTGCGCTGATCTGAGCCGACTCGAGGACGGATCCGGAGATGGGGAAGTTCTCGACGGCGCGCTGCGTCTGGGCGCCGTACAAGGCGTTGGTCGGAACCCTCACCTCGCCCATCGTGTCGCGTTCGATCCGGTACCCGGAATCATTCAAGCTGTCCACCACGGCGTGTTTTCCCTTTCGGTTCTTCCGGCAGCGCAGATCGCGCGCCTTGAGGTCATGCAACTTCGTTTACGGTACCGGCGTTACCTGCGGTGCCGTGGGCTGGGGCGGCTCCAGTGCGCCGACGAGGATGTCTGCATCCGCGCGGCCCTCGAGCAGTTTGTAGTT
Organism: Cryobacterium sp.; assembly: GCA_025465015.1. Classification (GTDB taxonomy): domain Bacteria; phylum Actinomycetota; class Actinomycetes; order Actinomycetales; family Microbacteriaceae; genus Cryobacterium. Next base: position 1,191 of record JAODMM010000094.1, read on the forward strand.
GGCGCCGACGATAGCCAATGTACCGTCTGCCACGGCGTCGCTGATGAGCTCGGATCGCTCCAACAACTCCGCCACCGTGTCTCGCAGGTGCTCCCTGCCCACCACAGCAGCGTCGATCGTTTCGGGATCGATGTGTCCGTCAGCCGTCGGCTGCCCGACCCTGCGTACGGCAGGAACGATCTTCTCGATGATGGTGTTGATGTGCACAGGGAGGCGTGGGGCGTCAGGGGACTGTGAATCGATCGCCGCTTTGACGGCGCCGCAGGCGTCGTGGCCGAGGACCACGATCAGGGGTACGTGGAGCACTCCGACGGCATATTCGAGGGACCCGAGGACCGAGTCAGAGATCACCTGTCCGGCGTTGCGGACGACGAAGAGGTCGCCGAGCCCCTTGTCGAAGATGATCTCCGCGGCGAGCCGGGAGTCACTGCATCCGAAGAGGGCAACGTGCGGGGTCTGCGCATCGGCCAGCTCCGAACGTCGCTCCACGTCCTGGCGGGGATGCCGCGGCTTGCCGTCCACAAAACGTTGATTCCCTCGCCGCATCTCATTCCACGCCTGTGCCGGGGTGAGGGTATTCATTCGGAACTCTCCTTCTCTACTTCCGGGGCCATGGCCGCCGCGAGCACGTCGAACTCATCGGTGTCGGCGGTGCCGACTAGGAGGTAGGTGCTTTCGCCGGCTACCGTCACGAGGGCATAGTCGAAGTTTCCGCGGTCAGCCTCAGGCTTGGCATTACGGTAGACATCCCAGGTAACCCCCTCGACAGTGACCGTGCCGGTCGCCGCTTGGTTTTGCAACCGGTCCGAGAGCCAGGTGGGGTTGGCGTCGAACGCCTGCGTGAGCGAAATGAACTGATCAGCCGGTGTCAGAAGCCCGATGTACCAGGACAGCACCTTGTCACTGCCGCCGGCGCGCCACTCGGCTGCGTTCGCTCGCCATTCAGTCGGGAGCTGCGGGTCGGCGAGTGACCTTCCGCCCTGGGCCGCCTCCGCTTGCGCGGCCACGTCGTGGAAGTCGATGTTGCGGTCCACCGGGGTGTCATCGCGCGGTACGAACAGCACGAGCACGAAGACAGCGATTCCGGTGACGATCAGGGAATAGACGAAGTTGTTGAGGGTCTTTCGTTGGCGGTACAGGCGCGAGGCCTCCGCCAGCCTGGCCGCCGTCTCTTCAGGCATCTCAGGTCGACCGAGCTCCGCGACGACGCGAGGGGGCCGCTTGGCCGCGCTCATGGGGCAACGGGGTCGGCTTGGCGGGCCCGGGCCGCGTCGAGGCGGGCTTTCGCGCCGATCAGCCACTCCTCACACCGACTCGCCAGCGCTTCACCGCGCTCCCACAGTGCGAGCGAGTCCTCCAGCGTGGACGACCCCTGCTCGAGCTGGTTGACGACACGGACGAGTTCGTCGCGCGCCTGCTCATAACTGAGGGCTGCAACGTCGTTCGTGGGCTGGGTCATGGCATCCATTCTATTTCGCAGTCGCCGGCACGGTTCCGTCGGCGAGGGTCAGGAGGAGTTCGGTCCCAGCCGGTGCCTGTTCGGGGGTGCGCAGGATGTGCCCGTCCGGCAGCTGCGCGATGGCGTAACCGCGGTCGAGGGTTCCCTGAGGGGACAACGCGCGCAGGTGGGAGCGAAGATCTGCGATGGTTCCGGTGCCCCGTTCGACGATCCGCTCCATGAGTTCCGAGCCGCGGGCGACGTATCGAGTGAGGTCGTCAGCGCGCAAATCGATGATCCAGGCCGATCCGCTCAGCACCGGCCGAGACCGAAGCTGGCTGATCCGGTCGACTTCCATCGACAGGATGCCGGTGAGCCTGGTGCTGAGACGGGCCCGGGCCTGCTGCACCCGGTCCAGCTCGTCGGAGACGTCGGGGACGACGCGCTTTGCCGCATCCGTGGGTGTGGAGGCTCGCAAATCCGCCACTTCATCGAGCAAGGGTCGGTCGGCTTCATGCCCGATGGCGCTGACCAGGGGTGTATTCAAGGCGGCGGCGGTCCGGACGAGCCGTTCGTCACTGAAGCCGAGCAAGTTCTGGAAGTCGCCGCCGCCGCGGGCGACGATGATCACGTCGACGTCGGGGTCGGCGTCGAGTCTCGTGAGCGCAGAGGTCACCTCGCTCACGATGCGCTCACCCTGCATGGCTGCGTGCACGACCCGGAAATGCACGGAGGGCCACCGCAGCTGGGCGTTGCGCATGACGTCTTTCTCGGCGTCGGAGTCCTTGCCGGTGATCAGTCCGATGCAGTGGGGAAGGAACGGCAGGGGCTTCTTACGAGACAACGCGAAGAGTCCCTCGGCGGAAAGGGTGGCCCGAAGGCGCTCGAGGCGCTCGAGCATGTCGCCGAGTCCGACGTGCCGCAGCTCGAGGACCTGCATGGTGAGGGTGCCGCCCTTGATCCAGTAGTTCGGCTTGACGAGGGCGATGACCCGGTCGCCCTGTTTGAAGTTCTCGGTGAGCCGGGCGCGTACCGATGACCACACGTTGATGCTGACCGTGACGTCTTCCGTCAGGTCTTTGAGCTTGCCGTACACGTTTCCACCGCTGACACCCCACTGGGTGAGCTCGCCTTCGACCCAGACCGTGCCGAGACGCTCGATGTAGCCACGGATCTTCGCGGACAGCAGCGCGACCGGCCACGGGGTCGTATCAGTTGCCGGGGCATCCGTCATGCGCTGTTCCCTCCCACAGACTGTTCAGGCGAGCCACGTAAACTAGCGCCGTGAGTACCAGTATCTCTTCGCCCGTGATCGGCCTCGGCATGCCTCGAATTCCCAGCGCCAGGGGCCGGCTCAAGGATACCCCGGTCCTCGGACACAAGCGGGTGCTGCTTGCCGCTCCCCGCGGCTACTGCGCAGGCGTCGACCGTGCCGTGATTGCTGTGGAGAAGGCGCTTGAGCATTACGGTGCCCCGGTCTACGTGCGTAAGCAGATCGTTCACAATATCCACGTCGTCACCGAGCTGGAAAAGAAGGGCGCCATCTTCGTTGACGAGGTCGACGAGGTGCCCCTGGGCGCTCACATCGTGTTCAGCGCTCACGGAGTCTCCCCGGCTGTCGTGAATGCTGCGGCCGACCGTGGCCTGCAGGCGATCGACGCGACCTGCCCCTTGGTGACGAAGGTGCACCGGGAAGCCGTCAGGTTCGCCCGGGATGACTTCCAGATCCTGCTCATCGGCCACGAAGGCCATGAAGAAGTCGAAGGCACCGCCGGTGAGGCGCCCGAACACACGACGCTCGTTGGAAGCCCCGACGAGGCCGACACCATCGAGGTGAAAGACCACGACAAGGTCGTCTGGCTTTCTCAGACGACACTCAGCGTCGACGAGACTATGGAGACCGTGCGCCGACTTCGGAGACGGTTTCCGAATCTGCAGGACCCGCCCAGCGACGACATCTGTTACGCCACCCAAAACCGCCAGGTGGCGATCAAGAAAGTGGCACAGGACTCGGATCTCGTGATTGTGGTGGGGTCCGCGAACTCGTCGAATTCGGTGCGCCTGGTGGAAGTCGCGCTTGAATACGGCGCGAAGGCTGCCTATCGTGTGGACTACTCAAGCGAGGTCAAGCAGGAGTGGCTGGACGGCGTGACCACAGTAGGTGTCACGAGTGGGGCATCCGTTCCCGAGGAACTCGTCGAGGAGTTGCTCGCCGACCTCGCCGAAGCTGGTTTCGGCGATGTGCAGCCGGTGAAGACCGCCGAGGAGGACCTCATGTTCTCGCTCCCCAAGGAGCTGCGCAAAGACCTGAGCGGCAACAAGGATGTTCGCGCCCTCGGGGGTCGGGTCACCCGCTAGTAGCATCCACTGCGCCGGACGAAGCCCCGGGGCTACGGCCGGCTGTAGAAGTTCAGCAGTGTGGGGTCGGTTGCCAGCACGACGGCCATGAAGGCGAAGAGCACGACCACCGCGACCACCGCACCGATGAGCGGGACGTAGAACGAACGGCGCCTCTTCACCAGCATCAGGACCGACACTGCCGCCGTGGCAATCCAGACCAGGGCGACGGCGAAGCTCCCCGCCGTGATGACCTGCGCAACGGATGCCACTGGCTGATACGTACCGAGATCCTGCTGTGTGTACAGCATCTGAATCGCCTCGGGTAGTGCCCCCAGCACGGAGATGGAGAACATCGTCGCCAGAAGGCCGATGACCACGAGAGTGAGGGTGACGGGGCGGTCCCATTCTGGCGGACCGGCCATTCCCCGGCGCTGTTCGCCCGACGGTTCTCCTTGGTGCACCTGTGAGGCGAGTGTTCGACGCGTGGGCACAGCTCCGAAGGGCGTCGCCGACCGCTGCCCCGGCGCGGGAGCCGGAGCATGGGCATCCTGTGGAGGTTGCCAGGTCCACCCCTCCGGCGCCAGCTCGCCGTACTGCGGGCGGGGGCGGGGGTCCTCCGGGGAAGTGGAAGCCGGGTTGTCGACCATCATCGTCCTCGTGTCAACTGCCCGAATTGCCGGCGGAACCCAGCTGGCGGGTGGCGTCGACGACGCGGGCGGCCATGGCGGATTCGGCCACCTTGCCCCAGGCGCGCGGGTCGTACAGCTTCTTGTTCCCCACCTCACCGTCGATCTTCAGGACGCCGTCGTAGTTTTTGAGCATGTAGTCCGCGATCGCGCGGGTGTAGGCGTATTGCGTGTCGGTGTCGACGTTCATCTTTACGACACCGTTCGCGACGGCTTCCGCGATCTCGGCGTCGGTGGACCCCGACCCGCCGTGGAAGACCAGGTCGAGGGGCTTCGGGCCGGTCCCGTATTTGGCCTGCAGGCCGTCCTGGATGTCCTTGAGGAGTTCGGGGCGCAACTTCACGTTGCCGGGCTTGTAGACGCCGTGCACGTTGCCGAAGGTGAGCGCGGCCATGTAGCGGCCGTCGTCTCCGAGTCCGAGCGCCTCGACCAGGGCGACTGCGTCGTCGAGGGTGGTGTACAGGTGCTCGTTGATGTCGTGGCTGACGCCGTCTTCCTCGCCGCCGACCACGCCGATCTCAACTTCGAGGATGGCGTTGATCGCCTTGGTGCGCTTGATCATGTCCTTCGCGATCTCCAGGTTCTCACCCAGGGGTACGGAGGAGCCGTCCCACATGTGGGACTGGAAGATCGGGTTGCGGCCTGCCTTGACCTCTTCCTCGGATGCCGTGATGAGGGGCATTACGAAGTCGTCGAGCGCGTTCTTCGGGCAGTGGTCCGTGTGCAGCGCGACCGTCACGGGGTAGTTGTCGGCAACGGAGTGCACGAACCGGGCGAACGCGAGCGCGCCGGACGCGCGGTTTTTCACGGTGTGCCCCGCGAAGTAATCGGCACCGCCTGTGGTGACCTGAATGATCCCGTCCGATCCTGCCTCGGTCAGTCCCTGGAGCACCGCGTTGATCGTCTGCGACGAGGACACGTTGAACGCGGGGTAGGCGAAGCCCTTCGACTTGGCCTTGTCCAGCATTTCGGCGTACTGATCGGGGGTGGCGATGGGCATTGAGTCTCCTCTGGAAGGCGAGCAGGAAACTCCTGCTCCGGCGGGCTCGACGAAGTCTGGCTATGTGAAGTCTATTGAACTCCTACCCGGTGGCGCGATCGCGCCACCGAAGCGTGCCTCCTGCATGAAGCCGGACAGCGCCGCTAAGGTGGGGAAGGCGGCCCTGGACGACCAGCGCCGGCCCAACGACGGGCTTCCGCACTGCCACTTTTCGTCCGGGAAGGACCACCTGTGACTAGTTCCGACACCGCCATCCTCTACACGCACCCTGATCGCAACCTGGCGATGGAGCTGGTTCGGGCAACGGAGGCCGCGGCCATCCGTGCCGTACCGTTCATCGGACGTGGTGATAAGAACGCCGCCGACGGTGCAGCCGTCGATGCGATGAGGGCTTTCCTCGGAACCGTGAATTTCGACGGGCTCATCGTCATCGGCGAAGGCGAGAAGGATGACGCGCCGATGCTCTACAACGGGGAACGCGTAGGTAACGGTCGCGGCCCCGCCTGCGACATCGCGGTCGACCCGATCGACGGTACGAGCCTCACCGCTGCGGGCCGTCAGAATGCTCTGTCGGTGATTGCCGTCTCCGATCGCGGGACGATGCTGGACGCCTCATCCGTCTTCTACATGGACAAGCTGATCACCGGCGGCGCCGGGCGAGGAGTGGTCAGCCAGGACCAGCCGATCCGCGACAATATCCGGGAACTTTCCCGAGCCACCGGTAAACCTGTCGATGAGATGGTGGTGGCTGTGCTCGACCGTCCTCGTCACGCCCAGCTCATCGACGAAATCCGGAGCGCTGGGGCGGGCACCAGGCTCCTTCTCGACGGTGACGTCGCCGGTGGCATCAACGCCGCCCGGCACGAGACCAGGATCGACATGTGCGTCGGCATCGGGGGGAGCCCGGAGGGCATCACGACCGCGTGCGCGCTTAAAGCCATCGGCGGCTACATGCAGGGCCGACTTGCTCCGGTGACAGCTTCCGAGAGGGAGAAAGCCCTCGCCACCGGGCTGGACGTCGACGCTCTCCTCGAGATCGACGACATGGTCAAGGGTGACAACACGTTCTTCGTTGCGACCGGGGTGACGGATGGCGGACTCGTCGACGGTGTGCGGCGCAACGGTCCGATGATCCGAACCGAGAGCATCGTGCTGCGCTCCCGTTCGGGCACGGTGCGACGCGTGCTCGCGGACCACCTCGCCGAGAAATGGCTGTAGCGAGGCCGATCGGCTGGCCTTTCCCGTCCGGTTCGGTGTTGCGCTAGCGCCCATGCCATAGCGCAACACCGATTACCCGGCGTCGAACCCTACGTCAGCCCGCGGGCGCTCCCGCAGTTTCCAGTTCCGCGATGAACTCCAGTGCGACTAGGTCGCGGGGGGTCTCCTCGATGGCGACGAGTGGCGCCAGAACCTTCGACTCATCCAGAGCATTCAGCTTGCGAGCGGTGACCAGCACCTTGTGCTCCATGGATCCGACGAACCCGTTGTAGTTCTTCACGGTGCTTTCAATCGATCGCCCCAGCTTTTCGATGTGACCAGCCGTGGTCGTCAGGCGTGTGTAGAGTTCGCGGCTGAGATCGAAGAGTACTTTCGCATCCTGTGTCAAGACGTCTTGCTGCCAGCTGAAGGCGACGGTCTTCAGAACCGACCACAGTGTCACCGGGGACGCGAGCGCGACACGTTTGCTGAAGGCGAATTCCATGATGGAGGGATCCGCCTCAAGCGCGGATGACACGAGGGATTCGCTCGGGATGAAGGCGATCACCATCTCGGGGGAGACCTCGAGCCCCTGCCAATAGGCCTTACTTCCGAGAGCCGTAATGTGGTCGCGGACGGCCTTCACATGCGCTTTCATGTGAGCCTGCCGCTGGGCCCCCTCGACTCCGGTGGCGGTGACGGGGATCTGGCTGGCCTCCAGGTAGGAGTTGAACGGAACCTTCGCGTCGACGGCGATGTTCTTGCCACCGGGCAGGTGGACGACCATGTCAGGTCGACCGGCGCCTGCATCGGAGGTGATGCTTGACTGCAGATCAAAGTCGACGCGCTCGATCAACCCGGCTGCTTCCACCACGCTGCGCAACTGGGTCTCGCCCCATACGCCGCGCGTACTGTTCGCCCGGAGAGCCGAGGCGAGTGCCTCTGCAGTGCTGCGGAGACGCTCTTCCGACTCGGTGGCTGACTTCAACTGCTGGCTGAGTTCGCCGTGCTGCACGCTCCGCTGTGATTCGAGCTCGCTGACCTTCTTCTGCATGTCCTGGAGACTTTCCTTAACCGGGGCGAGGGCCTGCAGAACGCGGCTCTCCTGCTTCTCGAGCGCCGAACGGGACTCCTGGTCCGCGCGCTGGCGGTCGATAAGTTCCCGGTACTGCTGCTGCGCATCCTGGATCTGGCGGCGTAGACCGTCCGCAGTTGCCTGCACCGCAGCAAGCTCCTCACGAAGGAGGGCTTGCACGCCCGCCTCGGCTGCCTTCATCTCCGCAATGGCTACCTGGTGGCGGGCCTCGATGACCGCGGGGTCATCGCCGACGCTCTGCTGCACGGTGGGCTGGCGGTTGTGCACAAGAACGGTGGCGGCGAGTGCTCCGAGTAGCACTCCGACCAGGAGACCGATGATGAGAGGAAGCAGGAAGTCCATGAAATCAGTGTCGCAGGAGCCACCGACAAAGCTGCGCGGCGGGCTGGGCGCGCCGGGAGAGCGCGGCTCAGCAAGCGTAGTCAGAGCGGGCGAAGCCGCAAACCCAACGCACGCCGGGGCGCCTCAGCGAAGCGCCATCGGTCCGTGAAGAGAGGCGTGCTCACTGGTAGCGACCGGACCGATCACGCCGATCTTCACCCGAGTGACATGCGCCAACTGCTCCAGAGTCTGCGTCTCATGCCGTTTGGCCGCATGGATCATGATCGCCGCGCAGGCCTCGGCGTCGGCCAGCGCGTCATGGTGGGCGAAGTCCTCGAACCCTGCAGCCATCGCCGCTATCGGGAGTCGATACGATTCCAGGTGGTAGGTGCGCCGGGCTACTTGGAGGCTGCACACGTACTGGAAGTCGGGGACCGGCTGCCCGGTGACAGTGGAGGCGGTCTTGATAACACCGAGGTCGAAGCCTGCGTTGTGCGCCACCAGGTGATCGCCCTCGGCGAAAGCCACCAGGTCGGGCAGCTGCTCAGGCCAGGTGGCCGCTCCCTCGACATGCAGGGGGCTGATGCCGTGGATTCGCACGTTCCAGTCGAGGAACGTGTTGTGGCCATCCGGCGGTTGGATGAACCAGCTCACCTTGTCGACGACCTTGCCCTCGCGCACCTTCACCATCCCGACGGAGCAGGCGGATGCGCTCGAGGAATTGGCGGTCTCGAAATCGATGGCGGTGAAGTTCAATGGCACTGCTTGATCGTCTCACGGGCGACCGACACCACCCGTCTGGCCCGCCAGCGCGCCGCGTGGAGACCGCGGTGCCTTAGTCGCAGCCGGTACGCTAGAGCCTCGTGGCTCTCACTATTGCAATCGTCGGACTGCCCAATGTCGGCAAGTCCACCCTCTTCAACGCTCTCACCAAGAACCAGGTTCTCGCGGCGAACTACCCGTTCGCCACGATCGAGCCGAACGTGGGGGTCGTGAATTTGCCGGACCCCCGGCTCGCCATACTCGCCGAGATCTTCGGCAGCGAGCGCATCCTGCCGGCCCCGGTCTCCTTCGTGGACATTGCTGGCATCGTGCGCGGGGCGAGCGAGGGAGAAGGCCTGGGGAACAAATTCCTCGCCAATATCCGTGAAGCGGATGCGATCGCGCAGGTCATCCGCGGGTTCGAGGACCCCGACGTGGTGCACGTCGAGGGCGCCGTCAACCCGGCCAGCGACATGGAGACCATTAACACCGAGCTCATCCTCGCTGACCTGCAGACCCTCGAGAAAGCCCAGGCGCGGTACGAGAAAGAGGTCAAGGGACGCAAGCTTGACCCTTCTGTGCTGGCAACCGCCAAGGCGGCCCAGGCGATTCTTGACACTGGGAAGCCATTGTCGGCAGCGACCATTGACCTCACTCCGATAGCTGAACTCGGATTGCTCACAGCCAAGCCGTTCATCTATGTCTTCAACGTCGATGAGACGGTGCTTCAAGATCCCGCGAAGCTGGCTTCCCTCGCCGAGCTGGTGGCACCGGCCCACGCCGTATTCCTCGACGCGAAGATCGAGTCAGAACTGATCGAGCTCGACCCGGAGGACGCTGCTGAACTTCTCGCCTCCACCGGTCAGGAGGAGAGCGGACTGGACCAGCTGGCCCGGATTGGGTTCGACACCCTCGGCCTGCAGACGTACCTGACTGCCGGGCCGAAGGAGACGCGTGCCTGGACGATCCACCAGGGCTGGACCGCTCCGCAAGCGGCCGGTGTCATTCACACTGACTTCCAGAAGGGCTTCATCAAGGCAGAAGTGATCTCCTTCGACGACCTTGTCGAGACGGGTTCTGTTGCTGAGGCGCGTTCGAAGGGCAAAGCGCGCATGGAGGGTAAGGACTACGTGATGCAGGACGGCGACGTGGTCGAGTTCCGTTTTAACGTGTAGCCGAGCGCGCGTCTGGTTCTCACGCCGTCACGGCGGGACATTTGCGCCAGCGTCCTCGAGAACGCCGAAGATTCGGTGAGCTGTCAGCCTCGCCCGGCTCACGGGTCGTGGTCGACCTCCATCGCAGCTGGTGACGGGCGGTCGCCTTCGGGAACGTGTTGGAGGTTCAGGCGGATTCCATCGTGATGTGACGTGACGAACGTCGCGGAGCGGGGCGCGGTGACGGCCCCGATTCACGCACTCCCGCGAATGAAATCAACGACGGATGTCGTCACCAGCTCGGCGACACCCTTCCTGCGCAGAGGCGACGAGGCTGGAACCTTCATCCCGTGGTCAGCGCCGGGCACGGGAATGACGCGCACCCCGGGCGCGTTGGCCGTCGCGTTGACAAGCTCCTGCGCCGTACCGAAGGTGTCCCGATCGCCCTGCATCACGAGCACCGGCGTCGTTGGGCTGAGTAGTTCATCGACGCGCGACTTCTCGGGCCGACCTGGCGGATGCAGTGGGAAGGCGAGACACACCACGGATGCCGCCCCGATCGCGTTCGCCGTCCGACACGCCACACGGGCGCCCGCGCTGCGTCCTCCGGCAACGACCGGCAACCCGCCGGCCAGTTCTGCCACCAGCGGCGCTGTCTCGAGCCAGCCGATGTCGAGGACAGCAGGTCGAGGCGCCACGGTGCGGCCGGCCACGCGCCACGGCTGCTCATGCCGAACCACGGTGATTCCGTGTGCAGGTAGCGCGTCGGACAAGGTCGCAAGGTCGAATGCCTCGATCCCGCCGCCGGCGCTGTGACCGAGCCACAGGACAGCCATGGGTTCCGGGGCGTGATTCACAATCAAGCGGCCGGGACCCAGCGAGGTCGGTGCTGTCCGCTCCATGATCAGAAGCTACACGCTGATGATTGGGAGAATGGACGAGTGAGCGACGCCGGCGATTTCGTGGACGCCGCCTTGCGACGCGAGAGTTCCTGGGAACGGGCGACCGAGGAGCAAGCTCGCCTGGGCGGTGACCTACGGTTTTATGGGGCGTCGGTGGGAGCGGTGCGGGGGACAGTGCGGGATGCTTCGCTGCGCTACCCCGACATGAGTCACGACGAGATCACCGCTTTGAGTTCGGAGCTGTGGCTGATGCCCGTGTTCGAGCGCCGCCTCGCGGCGGTCGTCCTGCTCCAGTCGAACCTGCGGCTGCTTCGCAACTCCGACCTGACCCGCATCGAGGGGTTCGTGAGGGGGGCGCGACTGAGGGCCCTTGTCGATCCGCTTGCCGTGGACGTCATCGGCCCGATGATTGACGGGTTCGACCCGGTGAGCCGCGCCCGGGCCGACACTGTCCTCGATCGCTGGGCGCACGACGACGATCCCTGGCTGCGCCGTGCCGCTTTGTTGTCACCGCTGCGGGCACTTCGCGCCGGTCGTGGGGACTGGCCGCGATTCACCCGACATGCCTCGGTGTCGAACGTGCCCGGGGGTGCGGGAGCAAATGGAGGCATCGCCGCAGAAGCCGTTGCCCTCCTGCTTGACGAGGTGGCTAAATCCCGGCCGGAGCTTCACCTTTGATCGTCACCGTGCAAGCGTGGGCTAATGCGTGTGAGCGGTTTCCTCACTCCGACGTGTTCGGGGAGCGAGAGACCGAATCGGCCGGTGTCGCGAGCAGCATGGCGACCACCATGCCGGTTCGGGGTGGATAGGTGGCAGGACCACGTCTCGCTCGGGGAGTGATCTTTTGGTGAACGCGTGCACGCACTTCTCCACGGGCGTCCGGCTGAGGAGGGGGCGAGTGTCCTCGTGCGTGCAGGCGGGGAGTGAGGATCTTCGGGCTGCCGTGCACGTGATTTGGGCGACGGATGCGGGCTCCCGGGTCACCGAGACTGATCTCCGAAAGTTGGAGGCCGACGACACCCCTCGGGACAGGATCATGGAGATCTCCGTTGACGGCACTTCGGTGCTCTTCGAGGTGTGGGAGTCGAGCGAGACTCGATGGGCAGCGAGTTTCGCCGACCATCGAATCGTCCTGGAGGCGCGGGAATGCCCGTTGGAGGGGCTGGGGCTCCACAGGGTGCACGACCTCGAGCCCTATCTTGCGGGGCGCGCTTCGGTGATCCGCGAGATGCGCGGCGAGCTCTGACGGGGAGGGGTGGCCCGGGTGCGAGCTGCCGGGCCGATCGGAAGGGGAGGGCGGCGCACGGTGGAAGCTCCTCGCGACGGGAGGATGGCGCGGTCAGCATCCCGCGCCTGCCCCGCTCTGTTCTACAACCCCGGGTCGCAGTCAGAGCGGTCAGACGACCGGCGACCGATGCGTGACACCACGACCGGAACGACGCTCGGGACGAAGATGGAATCATGGATGCCGTCGACGCGCTGAATGAGATCGCCTTCTGGCTGGAACGCGAACTCGCCCCCTCGTTCAAGGTGAAGGCGTTCCGAAACGCAGCCGACGTCATCCGGGGCTTGGATCCGGCAGAGGTGGCCGAACGCGCGCGCGATGGCAGATTGAAGCGAATCAAGGGGATCGGGGGCAGAACCTACGAGGTGATCCGGCAGGCAGTCGACGGGACCATACCGGACTACCTCGAGAACCTCAGGAAACGAAGTGCTACGCCCCTCGCCGAATGCGGCGATGAGCTGGGCGCCGCGCTGCGTGGGGACCTCCACAGTCACAGCAACTGGTCCGACGGGCGATCATCGATTGAGCTCATGGCCGATGCGGCCCGGCTGCTGGGACGGGAGTATCTGGCGCTGACCGACCATTCTCCGAACCTCACCATCGCCAACGGGCTGAGCGAGGAGCGACTGAGGGAGCAGTTGGAGATCGTGATGGAGGTCAACGAGCATGAAACGGATTTTCGCCTTCTCGCCGGGATCGAGGTCGACATCCTCGAGAACGGTGAGCTCGACCAGTCGCCCGAGATGCTCAACCGATTGGATGTCGTGGTTGCCAGTGTGCACTCCAAACTGCGATCTGATTCCGCAACCATGACGAAGCGGATGCTCTCGGGAATCGGAAACCCGTTCACGAACGTGCTCGGTCACTGCACCGGGCGCCTCGTGCAGGGCACTCGTGGTACGCGGCCGCAGTCGGACTTCGATGCCGAGCGCGTTTTCGCGGCATGCGCAGAGCTGGGGGTCGCCGTCGAGATCAATTCGCGGCCGGAGCGTCAGGACCCTCCGGGCTCCCTCATTCGGTTGGCGCTCGAGGCCGGGTGTCTTTTCAGTATCGACTCCGATGCCCACGCTCCTGGTCAGTTGGATTTCCTTCAATACGGTGCAGCACGGGCTGCATCCAACGGGGTGCCGCCGGAGCGGATTGTGACCACGTGGCCGGTGGAGCAGCTTCTGGAATGGTCGACCTCGAAGCGATGAGCATGGGGGAGGGGTACCTCCCCCATCAGAGGGTCCCCCCTTAGGGGGACGGGGGTGCTACTCTTGCGAAGGTCTCCAATTAATGACGATTGCTCACCAGGGGGAATAATGGCGTACGTCCTCGGCATCGACGTGGGAACCAGCTTCACGTCGGCGGCCACCGTTGCCTTGGGCGAGTCAGGACCGGGTGAACCGCAGGTGCTGGGGTTAGGGCTTCGGACCTCCGCCGTGCCTTCGGTGATCTTCTTTGGCGACGACGGGCGGGTGATGGTGGGGGAGGCGGCGGAACGCCGCGGATCCAGCCACCCGGAACGACTGGTGCGTGAGTTCAAACGCCGAATGGGAGACCAGGTGCCGATTGTTGTCGGTGATCTGTCGGTCGCTGCGGAGGACATCCTCGCCATCATGGTGCGCTGGGTTGTGGACCGGGCCGAAGAGCGGGAAGGCCTGCCACCGGAGGTCGTTGCAGTGTCGCACCCGGCGAGTTGGGGGGACTACAAGACCAGCCTCGTGCGCCTGGCCCTGGCTGGGGTCGGTCTCGCTCAGGTCTCACTTCTGCCCGAACCGGAAGCCGCTGCGCTGCACTATGCGGCACGGGAACGCCTCGATACCGGCAGTACGATCGCCGTCTACGACCTCGGCGGCGGAACCTTCGACATCGCGATCCTGACCAAGACCACGTCCGAATCCTTCGCGCTTCTCGGGCGACCCGAAGGCATCGAGGGGCTCGGGGGAGCCGATTTCGACGAAGCGGTTTTCGCGCACGTCACCGAGAGTATCGGCGAAGCATACGGCCGCCTCGACGTTGCAGATCCGGCGGTGCTCGTGGCCCTCGCGCGCCTGCGCCGCGAATGCACCGAGGCCAAGGAGGCACTGTCGTTCGATTCAGAGGCCTCTATCCCTGTGGTCCTTCCGGGGCTGCAGACAGAGGTGCGGCTGGTTCGTTCGGAATTCGAGGCCCTGATCGAGACGTCCGTTCGCGAGACGATCACGGCACTGGATCAGGCCCTCGAGAGAGCGGAGGTCGGCGTTGATGAGGTTGCCGCCATCCTTCTCATCGGCGGCTCGTCCCGAGTCCCCTTGGTGGCCCAGCTGCTCTCCGCCGAGTTCGGCAGGCCCATGGCGGTCGACGTCGACCCCAAAGCCTCCGTGTCCCTGGGCGCAGCCTACTTCGCCTCCGTCACCGTCCTTGAGGCCGCCTCTGCGGGGCTCGTCGACGAGCCGGAACGGGGCGACATAGACGGGGAGCCTGCTCCCACTGTCGGGCAGGCGCATCGCCCCCATTTCGGTCCGGCTCGTGCGGCCTCGCTAGCGAGTTCGGGGAACTCTGCCGGTCACGTGGTCCGGCGGCCGATCGTGCGCACTGCCGCGGTGGCGGCCCTGGTCGCCGGAGCGATGGTCCTTGCCGGAACTGCCGCTCAGCTCTCCACCGGGCTCACATCTCTGACGTCGGACACGGGCCAGAGCGCGAGTAACCTCGACCGGTCGGTTCACGGCACGGTGGTTCCACCGACGGGCGAGCCACTCCCTGCACTCGGAGCCGTGCCCGCTCCCGAACCCGGCTCCGGAACGGGGAACGGGAGCGGTTCACACTCGGACGACTCTGCTCCACCGTCGTCTGGTGTGCACGACCGGCGGGCTGACCCGGAACCGGCTCCGAGGTCGAATGGTGGCGCTGCCTCGCCGTCCACCCGCACACCCGCCCCCGTGGCGGCCGCAGCTCCGCCGGCCTCGACGCCCTCGACGCCAACGCCCGTCCAGACCGCCGGGCCTGGGCCCACGTCGACGCCGGACCCAGGCCCGACGACGGCCCCCACCCAGCCGCCCGTGACAGTTCCGCCGGCCGATCCTGGTCCGGCGCCGACGGATCCCACTCCAACCACCACTGACCCCGCCCCTCCCGACCCCGGAACTCCGGACCCGTCAGCGGTGGACCCCGGGGCACCGACCGCGCCCGACGTGAGCAACCCAGGCCCTGCGCCTGCCCCTGACTCGCCCGGCGCACAGGCCTAGAAGGGTGATCGAGAACCTGCAGCCGGTTGCCATGCATGCGCCCCCGCCGTCAATCCTGCATTCGGGCGCCGCGGCTTCGCTGCTGGCAGAAGTCGCCGACCTGCCTGCTTCCCCGCTGCTCACAGCGGTCGCGGGAGCGGGCGGATCGGGAAAAACCGCCATGCTGGACGATCTCGCGGCTCACTACCGGTCCCGCGGTGTCAGCGTGATTCGCGTCCATGCGGGCTCCGACCTCGTCGCGGTGGCGGGCAGGTGCGTGCTCCTCGTCGATGACGCCAACCACCTTGGCGACCCGATCCTTGACAGGCTCCAATCGATCGTCGGTCAGCCCGATGTCGACATGGTGGTCGCGTCTCGCCCGTGGCCGCAGTCGCCCGCCCTCACCCGGCTCACGCACACTCTCGCCCTTCACCATGCCCCAGTTGCCCTCGGCGCATTGACGCGTGATGAGATCATGAACTACACGACAACTGCGCTCCGTGGTCCTGCCCCGGTCGCGCTTCTCGACCAAGTGGCAGAGCTGACGGGCGGGATGCAATGGCTCGTGCACCGGGTAGTCCAAGGACTCCGGCGCACCGGTGGCCATACTTTCGCTGCTCCTGTCATCACGCCCGCCCTGGTCAGCCGGCTCGGCACGGACCTCGACGTGATCGACCACGACGTGCGGGAACTGCTGCTGGCGATTGCCGTCGGTTTCGACATCTCCGAACGGGTGCCCCTCCGGTGGCAGGGGAGCCCGGCACGACTTGATGACCTCATGGCCGAGGCCCGAGCGGCAGGCCTCCTGCTGCCGGACGGTCGACTTGTTCCACTGATCCGGCGAGCGCTGCTGGAGACAACACCGGCGCACCAGATTCACGCGCTCCAGGTAGCCCTGGTCGACACGTTCGCTCTTGAAGGGCGGTCGATGGGCGGCGTCGCCAGGGACCTTGCGCGAAGCGGATTGAGAGATGCGCGTATCGCTCGTACTCTCGAGGATGCCGCGGATGAAGCGCTGGCCGCCCACCCTGCCCTTGCCTCCGAACTCTATGAGGAGGCCCGGGCCGCAGGCTCCGACGAACTGGCGACCGCGGCACGGCGCGCTCAGGCTGCCTCCGCACGCGGGGAGCTCGACGAGGCCGGTCGCATCGTCGACGATTTGTTGGCCCACGAGGGGGCACCTGACATTTCGAGGGGTGCGGATGTTGCCGCCGCAGTTTGGGCGAGGCGCGGCATGCTCGCGTCCGCCGCCGACGTCTACCGATGGCTGGAACCTGCGCGGACCGGATCGTCTGGCGCGCTCGCCGCGGTGGCGATGATCGGGGCGGGCGACGTGGCTGGAGCAGACGCGATGCTCGGCTCCGCTGCATCCGGCGCGTCACCCACGCTCGTGACCGTGGCCGAGAACTTGATGGCTCAGGGGATTCGCGACTCTGTCGAGAGGCATCCCACCCGTGCGATCTCTTCGCTGATCCGGGCCTCTGACATGATGACCGCTTCCGGCGTGACCACTGTGCCCCTTCCGGAGATCCCTGCCGTCCTGGCCACTCTGGTGGCCCTGCACAGCGGCGAACTCGACCTCGCGGAGTCTGTCGTGGACGCCGCCCTCCGTGGGGACCAGGGCGGTGAGGCAGCGCGACCGCGGCTGCTACTGCTGAAAGCGTGGACGGCGATGCAGAAAGACAGGCCGGAGCAGGCCAGGGCTGCACTGGTTCGCGCCGGTGAGTGCGAGAACGTCCTTGCGCCCCGGGATGAGCTTCTGTTGCACGCACTCGAGGTGGGCCTCGCTCGGCGGGCAGATGACGGTCCAGGACTCATTAAGGCCTGGAAGAAGGCCCGTGAGGGGATTCTGCACGTCTTTGTGGACCTGTTCAGCCTTCTGCCGCTGGGAGAGTTGGTGATAGCCGGCGCACGACTTCGCGACTCGGCGCGACTCGAGTCACCGCTCGCGGAGGCGTGGGCACTGCTGGCCCGGCTGGGAGATCCGCCGCTGTGGTCGGCTCCGTTGCACTGGGCGGCGGTGCAGGCTGCAATCCTCACCGAACGCCCGGCAGACCTGGCACCCCACGCGGCGGCGCTCGTGCACGCCTCCGGGCAGAACCGTCCGGCATCGGTGTTGGCCGTTGCCGGCCGATGCTGGATTTCGGTGCTTCGCGGAGATGTGGACGTCTCGGCTGTGGAAGCCGCTGCCCGCGGTCTGGCCTCGATAGGCCTTACCTGGGACGGCTCCCGGTTGGCAGGTCATGCCGCCGTCCGAGCTGACGACCGCAAGGACATGGCGCGCCTTCTCGCGTGTGCGCGTGATCTGCATCCGTCGGCGTCAGGAGGGTCGACAGGGTCAGCAGAGCCAGTGGGGAAAATGGTGGCCTCCAGCGGGACCGGCCTACCGCGACTGGCGACGCACGACGGCACCGCCCGGGTCATTTCCGGGACCATGTCCGATGAGGCGGTACTGAGCGTACGAGAGCGAGAAGTGGCGCGGCTGGTCCTGGAAGGCAAGACCTACCGTGAAATCGGTGAGGCGATCTTCATCTCTCCCCGAACGGCCGAGCACCACATCGCGCGGATGCGGCGTCGGCTCGGTGTGGCAACCCGATCCGAACTGCTCACGCAGTTGCGCCTCGCGCTCGGTGAGGATGACGCCCCCGCGCAGTGAGGACGCCCCTGGCAACGAGGTGCTTTCCGCCCTGGCAGCGAGTCCGCCGCATGCACTCGGGGCGTTCCCCGTGCCCGGGTGTCAGCGCTGCACTCACCGACCCCCCTAATGCCCCCGATCCCCACCCCCCGTAACGGCACCGACCTGTAATTCCCCAACAAGGTGTCCTGATCGGGGGGACGAGTCCCCGATGTGGGGTCTGGCGCCCCCGCCGTAACTTCGTCACAAGCCAGGCAACTCCGCTCGGCGCACACCTTTTTCCACAGATTGAGGGAACGACTCGTGCCTACACTCACCACTCTGCTGCTCGACTTCATCATGAACCTGCTTGGCGACCCCGAGGCCGCTGACAAGTTCCGGGACGACCCGGAAAAGGCCCTCGATGAGGCGGGCCTGGGAAGCGTCTGCTCCGACGACGTCGACGCCATCCTGCCGGTTGTCCTCGACTACGCCCCGGTCCAGGCCAATTCCTCATTCGACCGTGAGTACAACACCGGCGGCAACTCCGCTTCCGTCGGCCACCAGGCGCCTCCGCCTGCTCCGGAATACCCGGCGCACCACGACGACGACGACGACCACGGTCACGCCATCCAGCAGCTGACCCACATCGTGAACCACTACTCCTACACCTCAACGGTCGACGACCGGGACACTGTGACCGACCAGTCGGTCAACCAGAACATCTGGGCCGACGGGGACGTCATCCAGTGGTTCGACAACGACGCCATCATCGCCTCGGGCGACGGCGCAATCGCTGCCGGTGGTGACGTGGACGTCGACAACTCGCAGGACCACTCGATCCGTGCCGGGGAAGATGTCAACATCGGCAACACCGACATCGATGTCGACCTCGACAATGTCGGGAACGACAACTCGGTAAACCACTCCAACAACACGGATGCCTCCACGAACGACTCCGGCAACGTTGAGGTGGACGACATCAACGTGGGCAACACCGACAACTCGGTGGCCGACTCGGGCAACACCGACAACTCCGTGGCCGACTCGGGCAACACCGACAACTCCGTGACTGACTCGGGCAACACCGAGATCGACACTGACCTCGACGTCACGGTGGACGACATCAACGTCGGCAACACGGACAACTCCGTGACCGACTCGGGTAACACCGAGATCGAGACGGGTGACATCGTTGCCGGCAACACCGTGAGCGACAACGAACTCTTCAGTGACAACGTCGTGGACTCCGGCAATGGCAACGCGATCGACTCCGGCAACGGCAACGCGATCGACTCCTTCGACGTGGAGGACAACCTGGTTGTCGTCCTCGATGAGGTCCCGGTCGAGTAACCAACATTCACAGATCCCGGATCGGTCCGGTAGGGAGGGCAACCTTCCTGCCGGACCGATCGGTGGTTAGGGTGAACCAGAACGTGAAAGAGGAAAAAGTGGTCGAACTCGTCAAGCTGGTGGAGCGCGGGATCGAGCTGGTCAGTGCGAGCGAACGGTCCGACCTGCGCAGGCGTCTGGAAGAAACCCGCCGCCGCCTGGTCGACAGCAGCATCCGAGTCATCGTGGTCGGGGAGTTCAAGCAAGGCAAGAGCAAGTTGATCAATGCCCTGGTGAATGCCCCCGTCTGCCCCGTCGATGATGACATCGCGACCTCAGTGCCGACAGTTGTTCGATACGGCGAAACAGCGTCGGCATTCATACTCACCAGGTCGGGGGACAGCCTTGGCGAGGGCGAGCCGATCCTCACGAGGCAGCCGGTCGAGCTCGAGGAACTCGCCGCGCATGTCTCCGAGAAGGGCAACCCCGGCAACCAGCGCCAACTCGTCGCCGCCGAAGTGTTCCTCCCGCGGAAGGTTCTCTCCGCAGGGCTGTCGATTGTCGACTCTCCGGGGGTGGGCGGCTTGGACTCCGCCCATTCGCTCACGACGCTGACGGCTCTGCCTACAGCGGATGCCATGCTCCTGGTCTCCGATGCCTCCCAGGAATACACCGAACCGGAGATCCGCTTCCTGCGCCAGGCAATGAGGATCTGCCCGAACGTGGCTTGTGTGTTGTCGAAGACCGACCTGTACCCGGCATGGCAGCAGGTGGCCGAACTGGACCGGACGCACCTCGACCAGGTCGCACCGGACATCCCCCTGTTCCCGGTCTCTTCGGACCTGCGCCTGCATGCGGCCCGCACCCAGGACAGCGAACTCAACGCCGAGTCCGGCTTTCCGGCCCTGGTCGCGTACCTTCGCACCGAGATCGTCGGGCATGCCGAGCACCTGCAGCGGAGGTCAGTGGCCCAGGACCTGCATTCGGTCACCGAGCACCTCAGTCTGTCGCTCCAGTCTGAGCTGAGCGCGCTGGAAGACCCCACCGGGACGCCGGAGATCATCGCTGAGCTTGAATCCGCGAAAGAGAAGGCAGACGAACAGCGACGACGGTCCGCTCGCTGGCAGATCACTCTCAACGACGGCATCGGTGACCTCATCGCAGACATGGAACACGATCTACGCGACCGTATGAGAAGCATCCAGCGCGAAGCAGAACAGGCCATCGATGAGGGCGACCCGGGCCCGCTCTGGGAGCAGATGGTCGGCTGGCTGGAGCAGCGGGTAGGAGCGGCGGTTTCGGACACCTTCGTCTGGACGAACGAACGGGCGCAGTGGCTCTCCGAGCAGGTGGCTGAACACTTCAACCAAGATGAAGTGCCGCTCCCGGTGCTGCGCGTCGATGACACTGCAGACGTGCTCGACCCGGTCGAAGCTGTGCCGGCGCTGGACCCCGGGCACATCAGCATGGTGCAGAAGGTACTGATCGGGATGCGGGGGTCTTACGGCGGTGTGCTGATGTTCGGGCTTCTTACCGGCATCGTGGGGATGTCGCTGATCAACCCGTTCTCGGTTGCCGCGGGAGTCCTGATTGGCAGGAAGGTCTACAAGGACGACAAAGAGGCCCGGCTCAAGAGGCGGCAGGGTGAGGCCAAGGCGCTGGTCCGCCGGCAGATCGACGAAGTGATCTTCCAGGTGGGAAAACAGCTCAAGGACCGACTGCGGCTCGTGCAGCGGGCGACGCGGGACCACTTCACCGAGATTGCAGAGGAGCACCACCGCTCACTCGCCGACTCCGTGCGCGGTGCCCAGAAGGCCGCAGCCACGTATACGGTCGAACGCGAACAGCGCATCCGCGAGATCAAGGGCGAGCTCAAAGGAATCGAGGCGCTTCGACGAGACGCCGTGTCCCTTCACGCACTACCGGCGCTCGCGGGGCAGGCGTGAGCGCGTCCGGCGGCTGGGGAGTGGCGGAACTGCTCAGCGAGGCCGTTGAGGTCTATCGCGACGATCCTGTTGCTAAGGGCGAGCTGGAAGAGTACGCCCGCCGCCTCGACGAGCCACTCCGGGTGGCGATTGCCGGCATGGTGAAGGCGGGCAAGTCGACGCTTCTGAACGCGATCATCGGTGAGGAGATCGCCCCCACCGATGCGGGAGAGTGCACCCGCGTGGTCACCTGGTACCGCTACGGCAACACTCCACAAATCATGCTGCATCCCCATTCCGGGCCGCCACGCTCGCTGCCCGTAAAACGTGTTGACGGCCGGCTCGTGTTCGACATGGGCGTGACCAGCGCTGATGAGGTGGACCGCCTGGTGGTGGACTGGCCGGCGAAGAGCCTCCGAACGCTCACTCTCATCGACACCCCGGGAATCGCATCCCTGTCCGGCGCCGTCTCGCAGCGCTCGACGGACTTCCTGACACCCGAGGACGCCCCTTCTGAAGCGGACGCCATCGTGTACCTCCTGCGACACCTGCACGCGTGCGACCTCACGTTCCTAGACTCATTCAGGGACACAGCGGCCGGTAAGTCCGCCAGCGTCAACGCCCTGGCGGTTCTCTCCCGGGCCGACGAGATCGGCGGAGGGCGGGTCGACTCCCTTCTCTCCGCTCGAGACATTGCCGGACGGTATCGCCGTGATACGACGCTGCGTTCCCTCGCGCTCGGCGTCGTACCGATCGCCGGTCTCCTCGCGCAGAGTGCACGCACACTGCGCCACAGCGAGTTCACCGCCCTGGTCCAGGTCGCGGAGCTGGAACGGGATGAACGCGAACGCCTTCTCATCTCCGCGGACAGGTTCGTGCGCTCACCGCAGGTCGCCATCGATAGCGGGATGCGTAGCGCATTACTGACCCGGTACGGCCTTTTCGGGATACGGCTCGCGGCTGTACTCATTCGCAGCGGGGTCAGGGAACCGACCCGGCTGGCTCACGAGCTTTCGCGTCGAAGCGGACTGGACGAACTGCTGGACCTCATCGCGGGGCAGTTCCAGTCACGTGCAGAGCACCTGAAGGCGCGCACGGCGCTGGCGGGCGCCGAGAGGGTGCTTCGAATGCACCCGCGACCGGGCACGGAACGTCTCATCATGGCCGTCGAACGCATTCACTCCAGCGCGCACGAGTTCCGTGAGTTGCGGCTGCTCGCCACGGCCCGAACCACAGGCCTCGACCTTCCGTCGCAGCTTGCGGCTGAGGCTGAACGGCTCCTCGGTGGTCGTGGCATCAACCCGAGGGAACGTCTCGGGTTGGACGAGGATGCGCCCGCCGACGAGGTGCGATCTACCGCTGTGGCGTGCCTGAACAGCTGGCGGGCGCGGGCGCAGAGCCCAGTGACCAACAGGGCGGGCGCAGAGCTGTGCCTCACTTTGGTGCGCACCTGTGAGGGAATTCTGGCCCAAACCGACGTCGGGCAGCGCCAAGCAGCAGAGGCCATCGCCGATGATGAAGCAGGGGTGCAGGCCGACGATGCTGGTGCCGGGAACGGCGCCGCGGATGTCGCAACCGGCGTCGTGACTGACGCTGCCGCGGAAGTCCGCGTCGCCGACGCGGATGGCGCTAGCTCAGGGGGACGGATCAAGCCGCGGCTGGTGCTCGCCGCGGAACCAGGAACCGGTCCCGGGAACGGCACTGGATACGAGAGCCACACAGGCTGAGGCCAGTTGAGCCAGCAGGAGCAGCTGCACAGACAGTCCCTCGAAAGCATTAACAGCGACGACGGATGCAGCGAGCAGTGCAACGCCGGCGTGCACGAGGAGGACCACCAACAGTGCCCACCTCGCGCCACCGTGTCGACGCAGCATCACCCGCAACAGGATCGCCTCGATGACAACGATGAGCACCAGCGCGACAAGGGTGCCCCAGAACACGGCGGACGCCACGGCGTCCCGGGTACCCGAGGCCTGGTCGGGAGCCGCGTCACCGGCAAGCTTGCGAAGTTGGTCGATCTGGTCGTTGCGCGAGAGGAACGCGTACACCGCGGCAAGCAAGCCCAGCGCGAAACTCGCCAGCCACAGGAACCGGGAGGCCTTGAGGGGGCGGTTCGGGATGACCGGTGGCGGAACCGGCGCGGGGGTCCGGTCTGACATTCCCGGCCGCGATGGGGGGGTCGAAGGGGGAAGAGGGCGCCCTGCCGGCTCCCCTGCGGCTCCTCGAGGTCCGGGCTCTGGCGGCATGCTAGGTAATGTACACCTGGTGATCATGGGTCGTGGTTCGCTCAACTGCAGTGACACAATGGGCGCATGACGCTGCACCTCACCGGCGATGCCGCCGCCGACGCCCTGCTGAGTGATGACCCGTTTGCGCTGCTCCTCGGCATGCTCCTCGATCAGCAGATCGCCATGGAAACCGCATTTGCGGGCCCTGCGAAAATTCAGGAGCGGATCGGGACCCTCGACCCGGCCACGATCGCGGGATACGACGCCGATGCGTTCGCCGAGGTGTTCCGTGCAACGCCTGCAGTCCACCGCTATCCCGGATCCATGGCGGCCCGGACGCAGACCCTTGCCGATGTCATCGTCCGGGAATGGAACAGTGATGCTGCGGGGATCTGGACGGCGGGCGACCCCGACGGCGATGAGATCCTCCGCCGCCTCAAGAAGCTACCGGGGTTCGGCGAGCAGAAGGCGCGGATCTTCCTCGCACTTCTCGGTAAGCGACTGGGCATATCCGCACCCGGCTGGCGTGACGCATCCGGGCCATACGGCGAGGACGGCTGCTTCCGGTCGGTGGCCGACATCGTCGATGCGGAGTCACTCGGCCGGGTGCGTGAGACGAAACGAGCAGTGAAGGCGGCAGCGAAGAAGGCGTGACTTGCCACCCCGCCAGGGCGTCAAGATGCAACCCCTTTGCATGGGCGGAGGCGGTGACGAAACTGTGATGAAACACCGCCTGAGGATGGCGGTGGCGAGATCAAAGGAGAGCGACATGGCAGACCTGGGTGGCTTGGGGGACAAGGCCAAGGACTTCGCCAACAGTGACAAGGGCGAGAAGGCAGGGGATGCGGCCCTGCAAAAAGGGGACGATGCCGCCAGCTCCGCGACCGGCGGCAAGGTCGATGACAAAATCGACGACGCTCGAGACGCGGCCGACGGGCGGATCGGGGACTGAATGATCGCGCGGCCCCGGACTGCGCTGCGGCACAGGAGGACCTCGGCACTCACCGGGGTCCTCCCGATTATGCGGGATCTGACCGCCACGGTGCACTCAACCAGTTCGCCCAGCCGGGACGTGGCTAGGTGAGGCTGTGCGGCGCGGAGGTCGCTCGGGTCAGGTTCCGTTGCGTCCTGGTGTTGTTCCGCCGTTCCTGCCCCGCCGGTCGACGTCGGGGTCGACCTCGTTCGCGCGGCTTAGCGTCTCCTCGGACTTGGCGCGAACCCGTTCGGCGTCAGCCTGGCGTTCGGCGCCTTCCCGGCTCAGGCGTTCGGCTTCAACCTGCGCCTGCATGGCGTCTGCCTGGGCACGGGTTGCTTGCGCTTCGCGCTCACGAGCGGCGAGGTCTGCCTCGTGCGCCTGGCTGCGTAGCTGCTCGGCTTGGCGTCGGTCCGCTTCCTTCTTGACTTCGCGCCGCCGCCGTGACGTGGCCAGGATGATCGCGACGACCGCGATGACGACGACCACACCGACGATGATCCAGATGAGCACGTTCATGTCCATGATTCATCCGCCTCTCTTTGCGGAGATTGGTGGTCCCAGTTAACTCCCTGTGACTGGATGTGCCAACGGCTGCGGCTACTCGTCTTCCTGGGGGACGCGAACGGTGAGTCCGCCCGGAACCACCCAGGTCTTCAGTGCAACGCAGTTCCCGAACCCGTCGCCGTCGAGCTCGATCTCTTCAGCACGCGCGAGGCTCACCGTCAATTTCCGCCCCTTCACGTAGTTGAGAGCGCGCACCTCCGGCGTCATGAGTTTGCGTCCGAGTCGGGTGCGGCGCAGCACCCCGTTCTCCCAGACGATTTTGACGATGATCTGGATCCACCCGATGAAACCTTCCGGGCGAAGGACAACGATGTCCAGGAGCCCGTCGTCGACGGCGGCCTCGGGGAGGAGGAGCACGTTCGCACGCAACGAGCCGCAATTGCCGATGATGATGGTGTGCGCCCACATCGAGTGCACCCGCTCATCGTCGACCTTCACCCGCATCCGCAGTTCGTTTCGGTCACCCAGTGCCTTCACGATTGCGCTCACGTAGGCGAGCCAGCCGATCTTCTTCTTCAACTCCTCATCAGTGTTTGCGAGCATCTTGGCGTCAAGCCCCAGGCCGGCCATCACCAAGTAGGCGTGCCGGGTCACGGAGGAGTCCTCGTGACGAATTTCCATGATGCCGATATCGATGTCCCGGTTCCGACCCGAGAATGCGCTGTGCAGCGAGTGCGCCATGTCATCCAGGGTGAGATTCATGTTCCGGGCCAGCAGATTGCCCGTTCCGGACGGGAGAAGAGCAAGCGGCACGTCCCCTCCCTGGAGTGCTTCGGCCACCGCGCGTACGGTGCCGTCTCCGCCTGCGACGATCACCATCTGCGCGCCAGCTTCCACAGCCTGGCGGGTCGGCCCCTGTCCCGGGTCGTCTACCGTCGTCTCGAACCAGAGGGTCTCACCCCAGCCGGCAGCGGCTTGTTCCGCGGCAACCGCTGCTTTCAGAGTCTCGAGCTCCACTTTGACCGGGTTGTATACGACGGCTGCGACACGGTGAGAAGCCTCTGCGGTCGCGGCTGCGGTCGCCGTCGCGGTTGCCGCGGCGGTCACCGGGCCGGTTCCTGGAGTCGTCTCCGTCGAAATCAGCGCGTCGTCTCCTGGCGTGTCAGTCATGGTTTCAACCTACCCCGGTGCGGATCGCAGTCGGAATGATGCCGGCGGAATAGCACCGCCGGGGCATAGAATTCGCCCGTCGACAGGGTTATTAGGGACACCATGGGATCGCACGCCGCAGACAGGCTCGCCGCTCGCCCACGCGCGAGGCCGCGTTCTTGGGTCGCGGCATCCGTTCTCGCACTCGCCCTTCTGGTCGGCTTGACCGTCGTGGTGACTCGTCGAGCATTACCGCCGGACATCGATACATGGTGGGCCGCGCTCGTCGGGGGCGTGCGGTCGCCGCTGCTCGACGGCATTGCGCTGACCTTCAACGTGATCGGGTCCGGGCTGGTCGCCCGCGTGATCATCCCCCTGGTTGCAGTTGCCGTACTTCTTGCGCGCCGACGTGTCGCCCCCGCGCTGTACCTCATCGTGGCCACCGTCATCTCAGGGGTCGTCGTCGGCGTTCTCAAGAACATCGTTGCGCGTGACCGCCCGACCGATGGCCTCGTGGCGGTGGGATTCGGTTCCTTCCCGTCCGGCCATGCAGCGAACGCCGCCGTACTCACGGTCGCTCTCGCGTTGCTCCTCCGGCGAGGCTGGGTCTGGTGGTCCGCCCTGGCCTTGACGGTGCTCATGATGTTGAGTCGGACCTATCTGGGCGTGCATTGGCTGACCGACACTATCGGTGGGGCGCTCCTCGGTGCTGCAACAGCTGCGGGTGCCTTCGCCGCCTACGAGGTCCTCCACCGGCGGCGAATCAGCCAAGCGGCCGATTCTGCTGGAACTGATCCCCGGGGGCGATAGGCTTGCACCGCATCAGCACCACAGCGTCACCCACAACCGAATACCGGGCCATATAGGTCGATGCGGGAGAGTCCGCCGCCGCACAACGCGAGACGGTAGACACCGAAGGAGCAATCCTCCCCGACAATCTCTCAGGTACGCGTACCGCATCGAACTGGCCACTCTGAAAAGCAGGCGCTGAACCAGGCGCCTCGCCCACGGTGAAAGTCAATGCCCCGCAGGCATCGATGAAGCTCTCAGGCCAGATGACAGAGGGGGAGTTCCCACGGGGTCCAACGGATCCTGCATACCTCTCACCAGGCTCCCTGGTGATGATTTGGAGAACTCATGACCCCGGCTACCGACCCCCGCCCCGATGGTGCCGACCTCGGCGATGCCGACCTGGGCGGCAGCGCCCGCGGCGGGTCTGCTCCGATGCGGTTCTCGCCCCTCCACTCCGTGCACGTCGCCCAAGGTGCTGGCTTCACCGACTTCGCGGGCTGGCAGATGCCTGTGCGCTATACCAGCGACCTTGCCGAGCACCACGCAGTCAGGAACACCGCCGGCTTGTTCGACCTGTCGCACATGGCCGAGATCATGGTGGACGGGGCCGACGCCGCCGTGTATCTCGACTACGCGCTCGCCGGTCGCATCTCCGGCCTCGCCCTCGGTCAGGCCAAGTACAGCCTTCTCCTCAATCCGGCTGGCGGCATCATCGACGACCTCGTCGTGTATCGTCTGGCCGAGCAAAGTTTCCTGGTCGTGGCGAATGCGGGCAACCGCTTCCAGGCCGCGGCCGCGCTTGCCCAGCGCTCAGCCCGGTTCAACGTTCAGGTCGTGGACAGAAGTGACGAGTGCGCGTTGGTCGCCGTGCAGGGGCCGCGCGCCCGGGAGATCCTGGCGACGACCGCGGGCGTCAGCGACCTCACCACACCGCTGGATGAAGTGAAGTACTACCGCTCGACCCTCGCCACCTTCACGGGGCATCCTTTGCTCATCGCTCGCACCGGATACACCGGGGAGGACGGGTTTGAGCTCTACATCCGGGCCGACGCGGCCGTGGCCCTCTGGGAGGCGATCGCGGAGGCGGGGGGTCCGCACGGTCTCGTGCCGGCGGGGCTCGCCAGCCGCGACACTCTGCGCCTCGAAGCGGGGATGCCGCTTTACGGCCATGAGCTGGCTCTCGACACGTTCCCGGCGCAGGCCGGCCTTGGCGGGGTGGTGGATCTGTCGAAGGAAACGGACTTCATCGGCCGTGCGGCGAGCGAGGAGGGACCGAGTGCGGATGCGCCGGTCCTCGTCGGATTGGTCTCCGCCGGGCGCCGCGCAGGCCGTGCTGGGTACGGAATCCATGCCACGCCGGAAGCGGCGGAGTCCGCCGGCGTGATCACGAGTGGCGCCTTGTCACCGACGCTGGGCCATCCGATCGCCATGGCATACGTCGCACCCGCGCTGGCACGTCCCGGAACCCAGGTCTTCATCGATGTACGGGGGAACCGCATCCCGGCCGCTGTGACGTCGCTCCCCTTTTACAAGCGCCAGAAATAGACACCCGTTGGAAGGAATCCCATGGCAGACAGAACACAACTTCAGTACACCGCCGAGCACGAGTGGGTGTGGATCGAACCGTCGACGGGCGAGAGCGCCGGGGACGTCGCGACGGTTGGGATCACCGCCTACGCTGCCGACAAGCTGGGCGATGTCGTCTTCGTTGAACTGCCCGCGGTCGGTTCGAGCGTGGCAAGCGGCGCTATCGTCGGTGAGATCGAATCCACCAAGTCCGTCGGGGAGCTCTTTGCGCCCGTCGACGGTACCGTCGTGGAGACGAACTCCGCCGTCGTGGACAGCCCTGAGATCGTCAACAGCGATCCGTACGGAGCAGGCTGGCTCATCAAGGTGCAGTTCACCAGCCTGCCGGCACTCCTGACCTACACCGAATACACCGCCCTCGTCGGCGAGTAGCGCGGCCGGAAGCGGGGCCCATCACCGGCACCGCTCCGGCATCAACTCCGCAACTCCGCAACCCGTCAACTCCTACCAAACTTCCGGGATCAGCCACACACCATGTCACAAGCCTTCACCGAGCGCCACATCGGAACCGACGCCGACGCACAGTCCCACATGCTCGCCGCCGTGGGCTACGACTCGCTAGAGTCGCTGGTCGAGGCGGCCATCCCGCCGTCGATCCACGTCGACCAGTTCCGGCGCGGCGAGGTGAGCGCCCTCCCGCCCGCGGCGACCGAGCGCGAAGCCATTACCGAACTTCGTGCGCTTGCCGCGCGCAACACGGTGAAGCGGTCGATGATCGGCCTGGGCTACTACGACACGCTCACCCCGGCCGTCATCAAGCGGAACGTGCTCGAAAATCCCAGCTGGTACACGGCGTACACGCCATACCAGCCTGAGATTTCCCAGGGCCGGCTCGAGGCTTTGATCAACTTCCAGACCATGGTCTCCGACCTCACCGGTATGGCCACCGCGAACGCGTCGATGCTCGATGAGGGAACGGCGGTCGTTGAGGGGATGCTGCTCGCCCGTCGAGCGTCGAAGGTCGCCTCCCGGCGGTTCATCGTCGACGCCGATGCGTTTCCGCAGACCCTGGCCCTGCTTGCCAACCGTGCCGAGGCAGTGGGAATCGACCTCGATGTGCGCCACCTCGACAATTCGACGACGGTGGACGACCTCGGCGAGCACTTCGGAATCCTCGTGCAGTATCCCGGGGCATCCGGGCGGGTATGGAACCCGGAAACCGTTATCGCGTCCTCGAAAATGCACGGAGGCGTCGCGGTCGTCGCTGCGGACCTGCTTGCGCTGACCCTCATCACCTCGCCGGGCGAACTCGGTGCGGACGTGGTCGTAGGCACCAGCCAGCGTTTCGGCGTTCCGATGGGATTCGGCGGACCGCACGCGGGCTACATGGCCGTGCGGAAGGGTCTCGAGCGGCAACTGCCGGGGCGCCTTGTCGGTGTCAGCGTGGACGCAACCGGGCACCCCGCCTACCGGTTGTCACTTCAGGTGCGTGAACAGCACATCCGTCGTGACAAGGCCACCTCAAACATCTGTACCGCACAGGTGCTGCTCGCCGTGATGGCCGGCATGTACGCGGTCTACCACGGGCCCGACGGACTGCGTGCAATTGCTACCCGAGTGCAGGAATGCGCAGGCCGGCTCACGGCCGCACTGCGGGCCAGCGGCGTGGAGGTGGCGGGGGACACCTTCTTCGACACCATCCAGGTGAGAGTGCCGGGGCGTGCCGTCGACATCATCGCCCGCGCGTGGGAGGGGGGTGTCAACCTCCGGCTGATCGACCAGGACACCGTCGGAATCTCGGTCGACGAGACGACGACGGCTGCCGACCTGAGTGTCGTCATGGGCGCGTTCGGAGGAAGGGACTCATTCGGCATCGTCTCGTTCGAGGCGCTCGAGCACGGGATTCCTGGCGACCTCGCCCGCACCAGCGACTATCTCACCCACGCCATTTTCAACACGCACCGCTCCGAGACCAGCATGATGCGTTACCTCAAGCGACTCGCCGACTACGACTACGCCCTCGACCGCGGCATGATCCCGCTCGGTTCGTGCACGATGAAGCTCAACGCCGCCACCGAAATGGAGTCCGTCACCTGGCCTGAATTTGCGGGGATCCACCCGTTCGCCCCCCGCTCCGACGTGGAAGGCTACCTCGAGCTCATCTCGCAGCTTGAGTCATGGCTGGCGGATGTGACGGGGTACGACTCGGTGTCTCTGCAACCGAATGCCGGCAGCCAGGGCGAACTCGCCGGGCTGCTCGCCATTCGCGGCTACCACCGGTCGCGCGGGGACTCCGCACGAACGGTCTGCCTGATTCCCTCCAGCGCCCACGGCACCAACGCGGCCTCCGCTGTTCTGGCAGGAATGCGCGTCGTCGTGGTCGCCTGCGACGAGCTGGGGAACGTCGACCTGGACGACCTGCGCGCGAAAATCGCCGCGCATGCGGATGACCTAGCCGCGCTCATGATCACCTACCCGTCCACGCATGGGGTCTACGAGCACGAGGTCGGCTCGATCTGCCAAGCCGTACATGATGCCGGTGGGCAGGTGTACGTCGACGGTGCCAACCTCAACGCTCTTCTCGGCTTCGCCCGGTTCGGCGATTTCGGCGGCGACGTGTCGCACCTGAATTTGCACAAAACGTTCTGCATTCCCCACGGTGGTGGCGGACCCGGTGTTGGACCGGTGGCGGCCAAGGCGCACCTCGCACCGTTCCTGCCTGGGCATCCGCTGGCTCAGAGCGCCGAGCATTACCTGCGGAACGACGACGGCGTAGGGGCGGCTGGTGACCCGGTGGGGACCCGCCCGGCCGCCCACGGCGCCGGCCCGATCTCCGCAGCGCCTTATGGCAGCCCCAGCATCCTGCCGATCTCCTGGACCTACGTTCGCATGATGGGTGCCGAGGGGCTGAAGCAGGCGACCGGCGCGGCCGTGCTGGCGGCGAACTACGTCGCCACACGACTGCGGGACTCGTTCCCCGTTCTCTACTCGGGTGATAACGGGCTCGTCGCTCATGAGTGCATCCTCGACCTTCGGCCGCTAACGGAAGCCACCGGTGTCACGGTCGACGATTTCGCAAAAAGGCTCATCGACTACGGATTCCACGCGCCGACGATGAGCTTCCCCGTCGCCGGTACCCTCATGGTGGAGCCCACCGAGAGCGAGGACCTCGGCGAGATCGACCGGTTCATTGACGCGATGGTCGCGATCAAGGCCGAAGCGGTCGCAGTGGCGGCGGGGGAGTGGCCGGCGACCGACAACCCGCTCCGGAACGCCCCGCACACCGCCCAGTCCGTGATCGAAGGTGAGTGGCAGCATCCCTACGACCGGGCGAAGGCCGTATACCCGGTGCCCGCCCTGGTGCGGAACAAGTACTGGCCTCCGGTGCGCCGCATCGACCAGGCCTTCGGCGACCGCAACCTCGTCTGCGCGTGCCCGCCGCCTGAGGCCTTCGAGTAGCGTTCAGGAACGCGGTGCGAGAAGCGCCGGCCACCAGGCAAGGGCAAGCGGGTACCCGACAAACGACACAATGTCGAGGACCCAGTGCGCCACCACCAGCGGCATCGTGCGTCCCCAGCGTTGGTAGCACCAGCCGAAGAGAACTCCCATCGCCACGTTCCCGAAGAATGGGCCGATCCCTTGGTAGAGGTGGTAGCTCCCGCGAAGGAGCGCGGAGGAGAGGATGATCGTCCACTTCGACCAGCCGAGCTCGGCCAGGCGAGTGAAAAGGTAGCCGACGACGATGAGCTCCTCGGTCAGGGCCGCCCGGAGCGCTGATAGGACGAGGATCGGAATTGTCCACCAGTGAGTGTCCAGAGGTGACGCCACCACGGCGACCGTCAATCCGAGTGCGCGGCCGGCGAGATAGAGTCCTAGCCCCGGCACGCCGATGGCCAGAACCAACAGGAGTCCCGCTCCGACATCACGGCCAGGTCGGGTCGCGTCGAGGCCGAGGCGGCGGAAGGCGCTCCGGCCCGGAAGCCAGAGCAGGTAGAGCACGAGCGCGACCGCGAAGAGGTCGAAGAAGATGGCTAAGAATTGATACGTGAAGTCGAGCCACTCCCGCGGCGACTGCGAGGCGTTGAGCGCGGTCGACTGGTCAGCCAGCGGGGTGCCCGCGGTCAGCCGAGCGGCGATCGCCACGACGGAATAGACGGCGGATGCCCCGAGTGAGAGCCCAAGCACGATCGCGACCTCCCAGCCCAATCGCCGTCTGCGTCGGGAGGCTTCGGGGAAGATGATGCTCATCCGCTCATCCTGCCATCTGGCGTACGCGCGCCGACCATCCCGCAGGCGCCCGGATCACTGCACGGCGTCGACGGGAGGGGCCCGCTCCGAGCCACCCGGCAGGGTCTTGTGGCCCGTGCGCATCCCGTGGTTCTCTGACCTCCGCTAGGGAATGGCGACGGTGGTCGGGGCCGGGGGTTGCGCCCGTGCGGTAGGATAGCCGTTTGGGTTGGCTTCTGCCCCCCTGCATCCATTCTTCGCCGCACGACAGACCCTGCGGCCACCTCCTCGTAAGGATTTGTTTTTATGGCGATTGCCACGCGCAATAACCTCCGGAACGTTGCAATTGTTGCTCACGTCGACCATGGGAAGACCACCCTCGTCGACGCCATGCTCAACCAGACCAACTCGTTCGCCGAGCACTCGCATGTCGATGAGCGCGCGATGGATTCCAACGAGCTTGAGCGCGAAAAGGGCATCACCATCCTGGCCAAGAACACGGCCATCTCCTACAAGGGCGTCCACGCGACCGACGGTCCGATCACGATCAACGTGATCGACACCCCAGGTCACGCCGACTTCGGTGGAGAGGTCGAGCGCGGTCTCTCGATGGTGGACGGCGTCGTGCTCCTCGTCGACGCGAGCGAGGGCCCGCTCCCGCAGACCCGCTTCGTGCTGCGTAAGGCACTCGAGGCCAAGCACCCCGTCATCCTGCTGGTCAATAAGACCGACCGTCCCGATGCCCGGATCGACGAGGTCGTCGCCGAGAGCCAGGACCTGCTCCTCGGCCTTGCCAGTGACATGGCCGACGAGCACCCCGACCTCGACCTCGACGCGATCCTTGACGTACCGGTTGTTTATGCTTCCGGCCGTAATGGCGCGGCAAGCTGGAACAAGCCGGACAACGGTGTGCTTCCCGACAACGATGACCTCGAGCCGCTGTTCGACGCGATTCTCAAGCACATCCCCGCTCCGACCTACGACGATGAGCACCCGCTGCAGGCGCATGTCACGAACCTGGACGCCAGCCCGTTCCTCGGCCGCCTCGCGTTGCTTCGCGTCTTCAACGGCACCATCAAGAAGGGCCAGACGGTTGCCTGGGTCAAGCATGACGGCTCCGTGCACAACGTGCGTGTGACCGAATTGCTGATCACCAAGGCGCTCGACCGTTATCCGACCGACAGCGCAGGCCCGGGCGACATCGTCGCTGTCGCCGGTTTCGAGGACATCACCATCGGTGAAACCCTCGCGGATCCCGACGACGTGCGCCCGCTGCCGACAATCACGGTCGATCAGCCCGCCATCTCCATGACGATCGGCACCAACACCTCGCCGCTGATGGGAAAGGTCAAGGGTCACAAGCTCACCGCGCGGATGGTCAAGGACCGTCTCGACCGAGAGCTCGTCGGTAACGTCTCGCTGAAGGTCGTCGACATCGGACGCCCCGACGCGTGGGAAGTCCAGGGCCGGGGTGAGCTTGCTCTTGCCATCCTGGTTGAGCAGATGCGCCGTGAGGGCTTCGAACTCACCGTCGGCAAGCCACAGGTTGTTGTGAAGAAGGTCGACGGCAAGGTCCACGAACCGTACGAGCACCTCACCATCGACTCGCCCGAAGAGTACCTCGGCGCCATCACGCAGCTGCTGGCCGCGCGCAAGGGTCGGATGGAGAACATGGCGAACCACGGCACCGGCTGGGTTCGGATGGAATTCATAGTTCCCTCTCGCGGCTTGATCGGCTTCCGCACCCAGTTCCTCACCGACACCCGCGGTACCGGTATCGCCAACGCCATCTTCCACGGCTACGAGCCCTGGGCCGGCACCATCACCACCCGTAACAACGGCTCGATCGTCGCCGACCGCTCGGGTGTTGTCACCCCGTTTGCGATCATCGCGCTTCAGGAAAGGATGACATTCTTCGTCAACCCGACTGAAGAGGTGTACGAAGGCATGGTCATCGGCGAGAACTCCCGTGCCGACGACATGGACGTGAACATCACCAAGGAGAAGAAGCTGACCAACATGCGTCAGTCAACCTCGGACACGTTCGAGTCGATGACGCCGTCACGTCAGCTGACGCTGGAAGAGTGCCTGGAGTTCGCCCGCGAAGACGAGTGCGTCGAGGTCACGCCGGCCATGGTGCGCATCCGCAAGGTCGAACTCGCCGCGTCAGCGCGCGCGCGCAACACCAGCCGACTGAAGAAGCAGGACGTGAGCTGAGGCTCGATTCTCCGGGCCGTATTTCTGGTAGTTATGCGTCAGCGTCATGCGTTCTTCTCTCGTTATGCTGCTGATGTGGGCATCCGGTCCATCTGATCGGAGTGGGGCGCGAGCATGGTCCTGGCAGGCGACGGTGAACGCGTTGCGTTCATACTCGATCGTCCCGGGGACGAGTCGCTTATCACCGGCGGCACGATCGCGCGGCTCCGGGCGGAGGGGGGA
>JAODMM010000103.1 GCA_025465015.1 Cryobacterium sp.
TCAGCTGTTCGCGCTGGGTCCAGCAGCGGCGTTCTATGAGTACGACTTTGGCGGCAGCTGACTTCACCGGCTCGAGCTGGTTTTCCGTTGGCCCGCGAGCCGCCAGTCCGCCGGCCCCGGCTGATCAGCGGCGCCCGGCGCGGCCCGCTGAAAGACTCCGGAGGATTCCTGAGCACGAGGAGATTGTCGACGCCCTGGCTGACCCGTCCCTTCCCGACCACGCAAAACACTCCGCGTGGGCTCAGGCGAGAACTAAGTTGAAATCCGGAACGTCTCAAGCTGCCATCCGGCAGCTGCAATCGCTGCCGACGTTGGGCGCAGCCCTCTTTCTATGCCACTCCCCCGGCCATTTTTCGATCGCCGATAACGGACCTTTCGTTGGGGAGCCGTCGGGAGGAGCGAGGCCCGGACCTAATCGCTGCTATCTGGTGCCAGAGTTCGTGTCACGAAGGCCCAAGCCCTAAGGCATACCGTCGGTTCGGGTGTAAAGGCTCGTCCAAATGTCGTACCCGCGGACCTTTTCAACCAACTCTCGCGGGTGAAACCCATTGGCGGCGAGCCAGATGCCGGAGGCATCGGGCATGGCGTCGTCGACCACCCCTTGGCGATAAGACTCGCCGTGGAGGTGTACGTTGACAAGGCGGCCCCGGAGCGACTGCCATTCGTTGGTGCAGCACATCGCCATGAATGATGCCTTCTTCCGGTGTCGACTTGATGCAGAGCCCGTTTCCGGCTCCTCGCTTCCTATTTCCTCAATACGACGAGAATTGCCGGCCGTCCGCCCCTGGAGGAGAGGACCTCTAGACGATATGAAGTGTGGTGGTTCCAGCCCTACGTCACGCAACCACCACACTTCATATCGTCTAGAGGATCGGTGCTGCCGGGTCGCGGCGGCATTGGGACGTGGCCGTCACCCTGTGACAGGTCAACTAGCCGAGTGCCGCGAGGACTTTCGCCACGATCCGCTGGACCGAGAGGCCGTAGCGCTCGTGCAGGGTGGGCAGGGCGCCGGCGTCAAGGAACTCGTCCGGCAGCGCAACCGGAATCACCCTCTTGCCGAGGCCGGCGGTGACTACGGCCGAGGCGACGGTCTCGAACAGCCCGCCGATCACGCTGTGGTTTTCCAGCGTCACCGCCAGACGGTCCGTGTTGATTTCGGCCAGGACTGTCGCCGCGTCGAAGGGCTTGATGGTGGGTGTGTGGACGACGGCGACGTCCACGTTGTGTGCAGCCAGGGCCTTGGCGGCCTGGAGGGCGCGCATGGTCATCAGCCCGCTGGAGATGAAGACCACGTCGTTGCCGCCGCGCAGGACCTTGGCCTTGCCGAGTTCGAAGGTGTAGGCGTATTCGTCCAGGACGGCGGGGACGTTGCCGCGCAGCAGGCGCAGGTAAGTGGGGCCTTCACTGGCTGCGAGCTGGGGCACCGCCTGCTCGATGTCGAGGGAGTCGCACGGGTCCACGATGGTCAGGTTGGGCATGCCACGGAAGATCGCCATGTCCTCGGTGGCCTGGTGGCTGGGTCCGTAGCCGGTGGTCAGGCCGGGCAGCCCACCCACGATATTCACGTTGAGGTTCGGCTCCGCACTGTCCAGGCAGAGGAAGTCGTAGGCCCGCCTGGCGGCGAACACGGAGTACGTAGACGCGAACGGCACCAGGCCGGTCTCGGCAAATCCGGCGGCGGCACCGAAGAGCAGCTGCTCGGCCATACCCATCTGGAAGAAGCGCTCCGGGTAGGCCTGGGCGAAGATGTGCATGTCGGTGTATTTGCCCAGGTCCGCTGTCAGGCCGACGATCTTGTCGTTGTCCTGGGCGGCCTTGGCCAGGGCGTGCCCGAATGGTGCCGACACGGTCTTCTGGCCTGGATCGGCGAAGGACGCGATCATGGCCGAGGTCTTCAGCTTGGGTGCGGTGGAGGTGCTCATCGGCTGGCCTTTTCTTCGTATCCTGCGGTCAGCTGCTCGCGGCAGGTCTGCCATTCGTGTTCCTCGATGCGCATGAAGTGCGCCTTTTCCCGGTCCTCCAGCAGCGGTACTCCGCGGCCGACCTTCGTGTCGCACAGGATCACGGAAGGACGTCCGACGGCGGCGGCCTGGGCGGCCGCGTTGTCGAAGGCCTGCAGCAGTTCGGCCATGTTGTTGCCGTCCACCCGCTGGGTGTACCAGCCGAAGGACTCCCACTTTTCCGTCACAGGCTCCGTCCGGAGCACGGTGTCCGTTTTGCCGTCGGCCTGCAGGGCGTTGATGTCCACCATCGCCGTCAGGTGGCCGAGCTGGTGGTGGTGAGCGCCATCGCGGCCTCCCAGGTGGAGCCTTCGTCGAGTTCGCCGTCGGAGAGGAAGTTGTAGACCCTCGCCGCGGAGCCCTGGTGGCGCAGGCCCAGGGCGATGCCCACCGCGATGGAGAGCCCGTGGCCCAGGGAGCCGCCGGAGATTTCCATACCGGGGGTGTAGGTCGACATCCCGGACATCGGCAGCCGGGAATCGTCCGAGCCGTAGGTGTCCAGTTCCTCGACCGGGATGATCCCGGCCTCGGCCAGGGCCGCATAGTGCCCGATGGCGTAGTGACCGGTGGAGAGTAGGAACCGGTCACGTTCCCCCCAATCCGGATCGTCGGCGCGGAACCGGAGCTGGTCCGCGTACACGGCGGCGAGCATGTCCGCCGCGCCCAGGGCCTGACCAACGTAGCCCTGGCCCTGGACCTCGCCCATGTTCAGGGCGTGGTGCCGGATCCGGTACGCGGCAGCACCGACTTTGAGGGTGCGTTCATCAAATGAGGCTCGCTGCTGCGCAGGCGCTTGGCCATCGCGGGTTACTGATGATGTTGCGGTCATACTGCAACCTCTTCTTTCACGGTCAATTCGCGGGTCTTTACCGGCGCGGTTTCCTTGACGAACATGGCGACCGCAGTGGAGATGACTCCGAGGGCCACAACCATCAGGGCCGGGCCGATCCAGCTGATCCAGCCGAACGCTGCGACCGCCAGGAAGGGCAGGACGCCGGCGACGAGGGAGGCTCCGTTGTAGCCCAATGAAATACCGGAGGACCGCATGTTTGCCGGGAACTGCTCGGAGAACCAGCTGGATTCGACGGCGAAGATGGGGTCGTGGCTGAACAGTAAGGATATTGCTACGGCGACAACGATCATGATGACCGACCCCGTATTGATGAGCAGGAACATCGGGATGCCGAAGGCGATCGTAAAGATTGAACCCATGAGGAAGACGGGCTTGCGTCCAATGCGGTCGCTGAGTGCCCCATAGATGAGGTGGCTGACCAGGCCGAGTGCGGAGCCGACCATGGTTCCGATGAGGACGTTGCTCTTGTCCGTGATGGCCGCCAGGCCGACATAGGAGAGCACGAAACTCGTGGTGATGTAGTAGCCGCCGGTCTCGGCCAGGCGCAGGCCCATGATTTTGAGGATAATGCGCCAGTCCCGGCGGATCACCTCGAGGGCGGGCTGCTTCATGATGGTCTTGTCCTGCTTCATTTTCTCAAAATCGGGTGATTCCTTGATGCTGAGGCGGATGAAGATGCCGACAACGACCATGATCAGTGAGGCAAGGAAGGGCGCGCGCCAGACCATGTCACCCTCGAAGAGCTGGGCTGAGAGGAGGAAGGCGCCGTTGGCCAGGAGCAGACCGGCAGGGATGCCGATCTGAGGAACGGCTCCGAAGAAGCCGCGGCGGGCCTTTGGCGCATGCTCGACTGACATCAGGACTGCCCCGCCCCATTCAGCACCGAAGCCGATGCCTTGAACCATCCGCAAGAGGATCAGGAGGATGGGTGCCAGGACTCCGGCCTGCTCGTAAGTCGGCAGAACACCGACCAGCACGGTAGCCGCTCCCATAATTATCAGGGACCAGAAAAGGACAACCTTACGGCCGAGCCTGTCGCCGAAGTGGCCGGCAAGGTAGCCCCCGAGGGGGCGCATGAAAAATCCGACAGCGAGCGTGGCAAAGGATGCTAGGACGCCGAAGATGGGCTCTTGCGCCGCAAAGAATACGCTACCGAAGTATGCCGCCGAAGCGGTGCCGTAGATGAAGAAGTCGTAGCTCTCAACGGCGCTGCCGATCATGGAGGCCACTGATGCTTTGACGGATTGGGACTTGGATTTCTTTGGGTTTGTGGTGGTGCTCATTGTTCCTCCTTGAACAAACGGTGCATGGCTGTTCTAGCTGTACGTTTCGATGACTCTCGAGTCGTCGCGGACGGCGAGACCCATCAGGGCTGCCTGTTCGTAGCGTTGCTTCGCGGTGTCCAGCAACGGCGTCTGGGCGCCGGAGCTACGTGCCGCGTCGGCTACAAGGGTGCTGTCCTTCACGAAGATGTTGATCGTGCTGGTGACGTCCACGTCCGTGCCGGCCAGCATCCTGGGCCCGCGGTCGCTGAGCATCCAGGAACCCGCCGCTCCGGAACTGATCAGGTCAAGGACCTGGGCCCGATCCAGGCCGAGGGATCTGGCCAGACTCAAAGCCTCGGCTGCCGCCACTATGTGGACAGAGCACAGGTGCTGATTGACGACTTTGATGGCCTGCCCTTCTCCGACAGTCGAACCCACAGAGCGAACGGTGCCCAGGCGGGACAGTAGATCACCGACTCGATCGACGGACGACGGATTTCCGGCGGCAAAGATGGTGAGGCTTCCGGTTGACGCCCGTGCGACCCCTCCGGTTACGGGCGCGTCGATGACCTCCGCTCCTCTGGCTTCCAGACGGGCAGCCTGGGAGCGTACGGAGTCGGGTCCGACCGTGCTCATGAGTACCCAGCATTGCTCGGAGACATCGGTGGTTTCCAATGCCGTGGTGACCAGCCCGTCGAGTTGCTCGGGTGTAGCGACCATGACTATGACTGTGGACGCCGGGGGAGCACCCGAGATGGACGCGACGGGTGAGATGCCGGCGGTGCGGGCACGGTCGTGCTGGGAAACTATGGGGTCGACCCCCGTAACGGCATAACCGTTCAGGGCTAGTTGCCTTGCCATGGGAAGTCCGATGGCACCGATGCCAACGAATGTCACTCCCTGCTGATTGGACACTTTTCTTGCTCCTCGAAGGTGTTTTTGGGCATAACGAGCCGTGCTCCAAGCCGTGCGCTTGAAACTTAGTGATTTTCCCCGGGTGGGTTAGGTGGCTTCTGTTTCGCCGGTCATTGTTCGCCAGACATCGAAGTGATGTCTCATCGCGAACCGGGCGGCGTCGACGTCGTTGTTGGCGAGGGCATCGGTTATTTCGTAGTGAACGAGGTCTGTGATGAAGTCTTCCGTTGACTCGACAACGTCCAGCGCCCGCCTCCGGCGATCGGCGACGATATCCCGAAGGACGTCGCGCAACCCGTCCTGAAGGAAATTGAAAATAGGATTGTCGACGAGCTCAAAAAGACTTCGGTGGAAGTCGAAGTCCGCGGAGATCGCCTTCGCCACGTCACCTCGTGAGGTCGCTTCGACCATTCGATCGACGTGGCTTCGGAGCGTCGCCACTTCCGCAGGTGTTGCTACGGTAGCTGCTTGTTCGACGACCGCCATTTCCAGCATCTCCCGGGCCTGGGTGAACTGCTTGGAACTGATGTGCCCCAGCCGCAACGCCAATCGGAAGTACAGCTGGAAGAATCCCGCGTCCGGGGTCTCAAGATAAGTTCCGCGGCCCTGCGTTCGATCCAGGAAACCCAAGATTTCCAACGTGGCCAGCTGCTCGCGAAGGGCGCCACGGCTCACATCCAGCGACGCTCCGAGCGCACGTTCGGTGGGTAACCGAAGGCGTCCCGTCGACTCCTCGTTGATTGCTTCGCTGATCAGCGATTCAACGAGACCGGCCAGATCTTTTGCCACAACTTCTCCTAATTGGTTGAACCAATATAGAGATACTAGTCACACCCCGCAATACCGTCAAGAGATTGGTACAACCAATCGAGCAGTAGCGGCCGCCGGACTCGGCGGGCCTGTCCGACCCGGAAGTCGGCCGCGGTGTGCCGCTGCTGGGAGGCGCGACAAGGCGCACTTCTTGCACCCTGGGCTCTCGACGCCAGAAGTGCGCCGCGCCTCGGGTGTGATCTGGACCGGAACCAGAAAAAGTGGCTAACGGTCGCTGATGATGTGGCCGGCCCCGGGTGGACCCTGCGCGGGGTGGAACAGTGTTCCTCGGCGCCCGGGCTGTGCCAGCTCGGATCGGGTCTGACTTACCTTGGTATCAGCCACTGTCGACTGATCCCTAACGCCGATAATAACGATTTCGTCAACCCGAGGGTGAGGGGTAGAGACCAGACTAGGGCCGGACCTGCCCGCGGGATGGGACCACCCCAACTGATTCAGCAAGTAGTTGGCCGGTCACGCGCCGGGTCGCGAAGTGGCGAAA
>JAODMM010000128.1 GCA_025465015.1 Cryobacterium sp.
CACAGTCGTGCGCGGGTCCGATGCGGCGCGGACGTTCTACGACGGCAACCGCTTTACGCGTAACGGCGCTCTACCGGTGTCTGTGCTGCATCTCCTGCAGGACGAAGGCAGCGTGCAGACCCTCGACGACGAATCGCACCGTAGGCGGAAGATGCTCTTCGTGCACATGCTGGCCGAACCGGGCGAGATGCGACGGGTACGCGATCTGTTGTCAGAGGAATGGTTCTCTGCGATAGCGGGGTGGAGTTCCCCCGTCAATCTGCATGAGGAGATGCACGTCATCCTCACCCGGGTTGCGCTGCGCTGGTTGGGGATCGATAGCCGTCAGACAGACGTTCCGACCCTCGCCGGCGAGCTGTCCGCAATGATCGAGAACGCCGGCCGCTTCGGCGTGCCGAACTGGGTAGCTCGCGTCCGCCGTCTCCACACCGAGACTTGGGCCCGTGAAACCGTCCGTCGCGTCCGCCGCGGCGAACTGGCCGCACCGGCGCATTCCCCGCTGATGCAGCTCGTCACGCACGCCGACGAGAACGATGCGCTCGGGGACGCAGACGCCGCAACCGAGCTGTTGAATCTGTTGCGTCCCATCGTCGCGGTGGGACGCTTCATCGTCTTCAGCGCCCTCGCCCTCCACCGCAACCCGAGGTGGAAACACGCCTTCTCGACGGATGACGGCGCCGGAGCCGCCGACGTCGAGAACTTCGTCAATGAGGTTCGGCGGTTCTACCCGTTCTTCCCGCTCGTCGGCGGCCGAGCGCTTCACGCGTTCACCTGGCGTGACCACGATTTCCTTCCCGGTGACTGGGTGATGCTCGACCTCTATGGGACCAATCACGACGAAAGCACGTGGAGCGCCGCGGGCAGGTTCCTTCCCGAACGCTTTCGCACCTGGAACGGCGATCCGAATTCGCTGGTGCCCCAGGGCGGCGGATCCGACCTCTCACAATCGCACCGGTGTCCCGGGGAGCGGCTCACGATTGAACTGATGTGCGAGGCGGTCATCCTCCTGGCGCGGGGAACGCGGTACGACGTGCCCGACCAGGACCTCCGCGTCAGTCTGCGACGCATCCCGGCCCTTCCGGAGAGTGGCTTCGTCATCGCCCGAGCCGCACCATCAGGCCTGGTCCCCCACTGACGCCTCGCCGCGAAGATGACCTCGGCGCCAACGCCGAAGCAATCCGTACCAGCGACGTCAGGTGCAGATGTCAGTGCCCGTGAACGCCGGGGATGTCGAGAATCAGGTGCTCACCGTGTGGCACAGCACTGTCGCCGGCAGGGGTGGCAGCCAGCGCGGGGGTCACCAGTGCCGCCACGGCGGCTGCCACGACAA
The DNA here is from genome assembly GCA_025465015.1 of Cryobacterium sp. Lineage (GTDB taxonomy): Bacteria > Actinomycetota > Actinomycetes > Actinomycetales > Microbacteriaceae > Cryobacterium. The sequence continues at coordinate 1,331 of JAODMM010000128.1, forward strand.
CAAAGCAGGTGAAGTACGCACCAGCAGAGCGCCTGTGAGCGGCAGGCACCCCCGCGGAGACACTCTCACTTCTGGCACGGCGGAGGTCCGCGACGAGAGTGACCGCAATGGCCAGATTCAGTACGGCGATTGCGAGGAGAGGCAACGGTCGCAGCAGGTCCTGCCAGCCCACCTCCTTCCCGGCCAGAACGACGAGCGCTGGCCAGGCGAGTACGGCCAGGAGAGAGACCGCCAGAGCCGGCCCGGCCCCGACGATCCGTCCGCGGTACAGGAGCCAGACTGCCCAGGCGAGGTGCGCGAGTCCCCAAGCCACGAAGGCGGTTCCTGGAACGACCCGAGTACCCGCCCCGACGGCCGTCTCGACGAGACCCGCCCCAAGCGCCACCAAGGCGAGGATGAGGCATCCGAGGGATGCCTCATCTCGCACAGTGGCGCCCGTCATCACATCCGGATGAGCGCTGGAACCTTCTGAAGCGCTATCCGCGGGCAACGGAGTTCGTCGTCCTCTCCATGCCGAGCCCAACGCCCAGCAGGATGATCGCGCTGAAGAGGTGCAGGAAGTGGTCAGCAGTGTTGAGCGCAAGGATGTTTGCCGACGTGTTCTCAATGAAGAACCCGATGATACCGAGCAGCAGATAGACAGCGCCCACCGTGGTGTTGGTCGCCTTCGCAGCGCTCACACTCCTCAGCCCCGCGATGAGCAGCGCCGCGCCGATGAGGAGGTGAGCGATGTTGTGCAGCGGGTTCACCTCGAAGATACCGAGGAGTAGGCCGCCCTCATTGTCCACAAAACCCACGCCGCTTGTCGCGGCGAAGCCCAAGAGTCCGACGAGGACGTACACAGCTCCGAAGATGGTGGCGACGAGCCGGTTGGGCGATGACGTCAGAGAAGAGGTGGAGGAACGGTCAATGTTCGTCATGGTGATCTCCTGATCCGGGGCCGCCTGAACGGCCCGACTGGCGATTCTGTTGCTCGGCACCTTGCCGCTTGGCGATCACAGTACCCCCGCCATTCAATCTGGTAAATGGCTGTGAAAATTGAGTACCAATTTGTGACCGGGTCCGTCGATCTCCCGGCGACGCGCCGCCAAGCGTGGTCGGAGACGTTAGCCAGCCGCACCTTCGGTGATCTTGGTGCCGTCCTCGCTGATGACCCACCACACCCCGCCTACAGCCTGTCCGGTCACGTCACCGGCGGCCTCATCCTTCACGTAGTAATAGAGCGGCAGTCCGTTCAGCGTGACCTGTTTGGAGCCGTCGTCGGTTCGGGTGATCACCCCAAGGTCTCCGGAGACACCGTCGGCAGCTGGATCGTCGGAGGTCGCCACGACCGGAGGCCACGCTGCCAGGCAGTCGCCTTCGCAACTGCTGGTTCCTGAATTGGCGGCGTCCTTGTCGAAGACGTAAACGGTCATACCCTCGGCGTCAACGACGATGGTGCCGAGGGACGAGTCGGCCGTGGCAAGGACGGCGTCACTCGATGACTGTGACGGCGAGGGGGCCTCGCTGCGTGAGGACGTGTCCTCAGCCGGGGCGGAGGACGGGCTTGACTGCGAGCATGCGGCGAGAGCCAGCACGCTCAACGCGACGCCGGCGAAGCCGACACGAAGCTTCTTGTTCATGGTTGGTTCCTGATCCCTTCGTGATGGGAAGTGGTGCTCCCACTTCTAATCACGAAACCAACGGTTCATCGGTTCACGACGCGTTCGCCCCTCGTCCGCTCTCCTCAATTAGAGTTCCTCGTGCAAGCGTGAGACACGGATGAAGGCCCGGGGCGAGGACGGCATCACTCCTTGCCCGGGGCCTTCCCCTGTCGTCTCGCAGATACTCGGTCCCTCATCACAGACGGGCCGCGACGGTTCAGCGGGTGAGGGACGGCTCCCGAGCGGTGAGCGCGGCCTCGGCGGGCACTCGGTCGGTGACAGGAGCAGCGGCATCCGTCTCGCCGTGACCGGCTCCCATGGTCGCTTCATCGAAGCGGATGCGGCCCTGCAGCACCTCGGTGACGCGGGCCCGGTCGATCTGCTTCGTCCAGGTGCCGACGAGGATGGTGGCGACCGCGTTGCCGGTGAAGTTGGTCAGGGCGCGGGCCTCCGACATGAAGCGGTCGATGCCGACGATGATGCCCACTCCGTCGAGCAGATCGGGGCGGTGGGCCTGAAGGCCTCCGGCGAGGGTCGCGAGTCCGGCACCGGTGACGCCCGCCGCGCCCTTCGACGCGATGATCATGAACACGAGGAGGGAGACTTGTTCGCCGAGTTCGAGGGGCGTTCCCATCGCAGAGGCGATGAAGAGCGATGCCATCGTGAGGTAAATGGCGGTGCCGTCGAGGTTGAAGGAATACCCCGTCGGCACGGTAATTCCGACGACCGACTTGTTGACCCCCAGGTGCTCCATCTTGGCGATGAGACGCGGAAGCACCGTCTCTGATGACGAGGTGGAGACGATGAGCAGGTATTCGCGGGCGAGGTACTTCATCAGCGAGAAGATGTTGATCCCGGTGGCAAGCCGCAGCAGGGTGCCCAGCACGAACACGATAAAGATCGCGCAGGTGAGGTA
>JAODMM010000172.1 GCA_025465015.1 Cryobacterium sp.
AGGCGTCGTCGTCGAAACGAGCGAGGCTGCCCTCACACCCGACGGCGAAGGCCGACTCGCCATCCTCACCGAGGTGCCGCCGACCCGGCCGTGGCAGCAGGACGCACTCGTGCGTCGGACTCGCGACCAGGGGTTCGTCGCGCTCGCCCTCCCGCACGCGGACAGTTTCGGCACCGGGACTCGGGCTCTGGCGGACCGCCTCGGCTTCATTCTGCTGCACGTCGACCGGCCCATGCAGCTCGCCAAAGCCTGCTGGCAACTCGTCGAGGCGCGGGACTCGCTCACGCTCGGCTATGTCCGCAAGGTTGCGCAGTCGATCGAATACCACGCGGACGGACTCCCTGATCTGTTGCGCCATCTGTCCTCGAGCGTCGGGCATGGCGTCGCCTTGATAGACGCGGAGGGCGTGCTGCTCGAAGTCGGAGGGAAGCTTCCCCCGGAGGTGCACGCGGCGATCGACTTCGCCCCCTGGGTCGATCTCGCCCGCGCGGCCGGCGGCACAGCCGCGTCGGTGCGGGTGGACAGCCCCAGCCGGGAGGGCCTTCGGCTGGCCTTCTTCGGCGTGGGACTCGATGAACGACAGATGAGCGCCCTAGCAGTCGCTGCGGAGGTGGCGATGCCCGCTGTCGCCGCCCGGCTCCTCATCGACGAGGTCGACGAGGTGAACGACGCGTCGGTGTCGTCTGGGGTGCTCCGCGACTTCGTCGACCTGCGCGGCACCGCGAACCCGGACGTGGAGCGCCGGATGCTGGAACGCGGCTGGCGGACGACTGGCTATCATCTCGCCTTCCGAGTCGTCGGTCGAAGTCGGGTGGACGCCCTTCAACTGCTCCGTTTCGTCACGAGCGAACTGGGCCGGATTCCCGTGGACTCACACGCGACCACGAGCGGCCGCGGGGTGAGCGGCTGGTTGACGTTCTCCGAGCCGCCCACGGCCTCACAGGTTGAGCGCTTCGTGGCATTCCTTCGTGAGCTGCATGTGACAGCCCTGCGCTCGTTCACCATCGCGACGGGTGTCGGGTCTCTGGGCAGCGGATCGACGGGTCTCACGTCCTCCCTCAGCGAGGCAGCCGACGCGGCCAAAATCGCCGTGAACCGGTCAGCGACGGGCTGGTTTGTCCGTGTCGATGGGCTCGGGCTGGAGCAGTTGCTGCTCGCCTGGACAGGCAACGATGCCTTCGTTCCCGCGGCGCAATCCCTCCTCGCTCCCCTCCAAGCAAACGGCGGGGAACTTCTGACCACGCTGTCCGCGTATCTCGATCACGAGTCCGCAGTGGCGCCGACCGCCATGGCACTCGGTCTTCACCGCAACACGGTAGCAACGCGCATCCAACGGGCGCAGGAACTGCTCGGCATCGACACCAGCGACCCAGAGGTACGCCTGGCGCTGCACCTCGCCTGCCGCGCGGTGCGCTGACCGCGCCGGCCAGGGGATACGCGACTCTCACTCATCACAACCAGATGAGAGTGTGAAGCTCGCTGGTGTCCTACTCATCGACTTGATCGAGCGGTGTAGCTGTACAGGAAACGACGCCGCAGGGGTGGTGTGACCGGTGGCGGAGACGCTGGGTGCGCTCCGCCACCGACAAAGGTGAGCGGTGTTAGTCGTCGTTGGTTTCCGTGTCGTTGTTGGTTTCCGTGTCGTCGTTGGTTTCCGTGTCGTTGCCAGCGTCCTGGGCCAGGACGTTTCCGTTGCCTGCGTCAACCTTCACGTCGACCGAATTGCCGTCGGCTGCGGTCACTTCGACGCTGTAAACGACGTAGCCGTTCTCGTTGTCGAGCTCAACTGCCCCTGCAGTTCCGGGAACCGCGGCAAGGGCGGCGGCTGTGGCCTGTTCTGGGGTGGTGGTCGCCAAGGACTGCAAGCTCTTCGACTCCTCCGCCTCAGGGGCCTTGTTGTCTTTCCCTTCCGTCTCTCTGCCCTCGGCTCCGGTGTCCTGGGGGGCAGAAACGCTGCCGACATAGCTCGGTTCCTGATCCTGGGTTCCGGCATCCGCCGCGGTCGAGGTGGCCGCACCGGAACCGACGGGTGAGGTGGTGGAGGCCATCGCGACCCCGGCACCAACGAGGGCGAGCCCGCCGATGAGGATCCCCGCGGTGACTGTCCGCTTGATCGGAAGTTTCATAATCAATGCTCCTTCTTCATATCGCTCACCACCACAGCGGTGGTTGCGGGTTGCTTTCTTCCTTGCCGGTCACGTCGTCTCGTGACCGTAATTACAGGCTACGAAGAGGGTGATGAGATGAGCGTGAGAGAGCTCAAAGCTGCGGTTTCACTGAGTGCGGAGCGGGAAACGTAACGTCACTATGGTGCCGTGCCCGTATTGAGAGTCGAGGGTGACCGACCCTCCGTGCGCATCCACAATCTGCTTGACCAGGGCAAGGCCGAGGCCATGGCCAGGGGTCGCCCTCGCGTCGTCGGCGCGCCAGAACCGTTCGAAAGCGTGGGAAATTTGATCGGCGGTCATTCCCAATCCCTCGTCACGAACCTGAATGACGGACGTCTCCCCCGCCACCGTCGTGGTCACCCCAACCACACCGGCCGGATCGCTGAACTTGCGCGCATTGTCCACTACGTTTCCGATGGCGCGCGAGATGAGTTCGTCAGATCCCCAGACGTGACACGGCGGGCCGAGGTGCGCTTGCACCACGGGACCCCCTGTTCGATCATCAGCGGCGTGGGCCACGACACCGAGGACGGCGGCGTTGACATCGACGGGGGCGAAGCCGGCGGCGAGGTCCTCTTCCGTCATTCGCGAGAGTTTGAGGAGGTCGTCCGCGAGCCGGGTCAGCCCGTTCACCGCCTCAAGGGAGGTGCTGATGGCAGCTTGATATTCGGTCGCCGAGCGTGAGCGGGTCAACGCTAGCTCGAGCTCACCTTGGATCACGCTGAGGGGGGTGCGCATTTCGTGGGAGGCGCCGTCGACGAACTGTTGTTGCCGTTCGAAGCTGGCCTTGATGGGTTTCAGCGCGGCGTGCGCCATCAGCCAGCTGGAAAGGGGAATGACAACGAGCAGGCAGGCGTAGAAGATGATCAGCGCTGTTCGCAAGAGTTCAAATCCTTGCTCCGCTGCGACTACTGCTCCCTCTCCGTCGTGTTCGGCTGCATCGAAGTCGAACGTTCCTGTGACGAAAACGTAGATTCCGATCGCGAACACCGCGAACAGCCCCAGTTGAATGACCGTGTAGGCGACCGTGAGTCGGATCGTAGCCTGGCGAAAGATCACTGGTCTGCGGCGATCAGGTAGCCGGCCCCTCGGCGCGTTTGGATGATGTCCGGTTCCCCGGGAAGGGTCAGTTTCTGCCGGAGGTAGCGGATGTACGTCTGCACGACGTTGCTGAATCCTTCATAGTTGCTGTCCCAGGCGTGGTCGATCAGTTCCGTCGAGCTGATGATCGTGCCGGCATTCCGCATCAGGTACTCAAGCACGGCGAATTCTTTTGGTGTGAGGTCGATCGTTCTTCCGGCGCGCAGTGCGGTCTGGGTTGACGGGATGAGGGTCACTCCTTGGGCCACGAGCGTGGGCGGTTGCGCGCGCGGAGAGCGCCTGAGCAGGGCACGCACTCGCGCCAGCAACTCGACGAGGTGGAATGGTTTGACAAGGTAGTCGTCAGCGCCGGCATCGAGTCCCTGAACTTTCGATCTCATCGAGTCCAGCGCGGTGAGCATGAGCACGGGCACGTCACTGTTGATCTCCCGAATACGGTGGCAGACTTCCATTCCACCGCCGGGCAGTCCGGGCAGCATCAGGTCGAGAAGCACGAGGTTGTAGGTATCGACCTCGAACGCTTCCACCCCCTTCGGCGCCGTCGCTGCCACATCGACGGCGTACCCGCTTTCGGTCAGCGTGCGCCGGATGACGTCAGCGATCCGCGCGTCATCCTCCACTACCAGAATTTTCACCCCGTGCCGCCCGAGCCGCTCGGACGGCGATCAGTCAGCTTGCTCACCGGTCCCCGCCCCCTTCGTGGCCGTCCCGGTCGCGATCGCCACACCGTCGGCACTTGCCTCGATCGTGAAGTCCACCTCATTGACGGAACTGCGGTAAAGGCTGAACTTGTTCTCCGGGAAGTGACCGGCGGCGGACTCGTTGTCAAAGTAGACGGTCGTTTCCCCGTGCGCGGGAACCGTGACACCATCGAGTGCCATGTAGTACCCCTCGCTCTGCTTGGTGGTGACGTCGGTCATCTCATAGTAGATCTCGACGTTCGTCAGGGGCGCCGAAGTCGAGTTGGCGAGAGTGACCTGGAGCCGGTCGCTGATCGCCTTCTTAGTCGCCGGGTCGACGTTGTCTTCGACTGCTGCCGCGGCGATGGACAGGCCCGCCGTCGTGCTCGGGTTGACGATGGGATCGGCGGCGACCGGCAGCACGGCCCCGGGCCCCGTCGCACTCCCCGAGGACGAACTCGGAGGTGGCGGGGTCGGCGTACCTGTTGCCACACAGCCGGCGAGGGTCCCGACAAGGAGCGCCAAGGCCGCGGCGGTCAGGGTGAAGGATTTTCTGTTCATGTTTGCTTCCTTTGCAGGGTGCGGCGAGTGGTTGCCGCGACGGCGAATACCACGGCGGCCAGGGTTGCCGCCGTGAGGGTGATGGCGTATGGCAGCATCGCTGTCAGCACCTCCGGTATCGGTTGCTGGTTGTATTTGTCCTTGATGCCAAGAAGCGCGAATGACAGTCGCTCGAAGTGCTTGGTCAGCGACGACACTTCGAGCCCGTTGCGAATGCCGTCGAATCCGGCGAACTGCGCGAGTACTGCCAGCTCATCCGATTTCTGGATTTGCAGGGCCGCGAAAAGGCCTCCGGGTACCTGATTATCGGGGTCCATCGTGTCGCCGACCTGCGGGATCACGAGCACGAACGCTAACCAGATGACGAGCGCGACGATCAGTCCGGTGCTGAGCCGAGCGGTGAGGGCGGTGAGCGCGACCGCAACAGCGGTCCAGAACACCAAATACACCCATACAAATACGGCGACAATCCCCAGACGTCCGAGGTCGGTACCCGTGACGGCTCCGCCGCCGATTGTCACAACGGCGATCGTCGAGACTCCCATAAGCAGCAGGACTACGACCAACCAGACCAGCGAGAGCCCGGCGATCTTGCCGCTGGCAAAAGCGAACCGGTTGACGGGGCGGGTGAGGAACAGTTGCAATGTGCCGCGATGCTTTTCTTTTGCGATCGTGCCGTATCCGAGGACGATGGCGAACAGAGCCCCGAGGATCTCCAGATATTCGATTCCACCGCGGAGAAGCTGAAGAGGAAACAGCTGAGGCGGTGCCGGAGCGACCCCGGCGCCGCTAGCCGCGAGGTCGGCGACGTAAAGGTTGTAGGCGTCGACCTGGCTTCGGAAGTCCACCGCCCCGACAGCCACAGAGATAAGCGTCACCACGGTGAGGAACGAAATGAGGACAGCAAATAATCGGTCCCGGCGGAGGTCGAGGAGTTCCTTCCCCGCGATCGTGAGCAGATCAATCATTGAGTGCGCTCCTCAGTTTCTGCCGCGGGACAAGCACCACGACGACGACGGCGACAATGAGGAAACCGAGCAGGATCGCGACGCTGCTGCCTGGGCTGCCCGAGACATTATCGTCCTGAAGCAAAATGCTCCCGGCACGCTTGAACTGCTCGG
>JAODMM010000188.1 GCA_025465015.1 Cryobacterium sp.
CATAGCCCGTGACCACGGAGTGGACGGCGGCGGAAACTCCGCCGGTCGCCGACTCCTCGGGAAGAGTAGGGATCGACGCCATCAGCCCCGCCAGGGCTGCGAGGTGCCCGCCCGCCGATGCACCCCACAGACCGACGGAGTCAGGGTTCAGCCCATGCTCGAGGGAATTGACACGAATCCATCGCAATGCTGAACGCACGTCAAGCAGCTGTGCCGGAAAGATGGAATGCGGGGCCAGCCGGTAGTCGATGCTCACCATCGCGAACCCATGCCGCGCGAAATACTCGTGCAGGTCGGGGGAGTCGTGGCGGTCGCCGCTTCGCCAACCACCGCCGTGCACCCACACGATCACAGGCAGGGGGCCCTCGGCGTCGTCCGGTCGCACCAGGAGGAGGCGGAGTCCGGGGGAGTATTCGATCTCGACCCGATTCGTGGTGCGCTCCATACTGTTCCCCCATCATTGCTGTTCGATTGTGACTGTAATCCTCACCGACAAATCGGCTGCCGCGTCTGCGTCGTGCCGCTGCTATCGGCTTGACCCCTGCAGAGTGCCGGAGACCGGGCCGGCGGGATCGCCAACGAAGCACAACACGCTCCTGGCTGCAGGATCACCCCACCGAATTTCTTCGGGCGTCACGTAGGCGAAGTCAAGCGAGGAGCTCGCATAGTCAGCGTTCACGAACGACTCGAACTCAGCGCGGCAGCCCTCTTCCGCGGCCGCGGCAACCAAATCGTCCCCCGGGTAGCCGTCGCCCTCGTCCTTGTCTGCGGTGCGCTCGCCGAGGGGAAGGGGAAGGGGGAGCGTGGCAAAGAGTTCGTAGTCATGTCCATCGGTGCAGCCGACCGGGTTGACGCGGGCGCTCGCCGAGTCCGGCAAGCCGTTGAAGCACTGTCCCACAGTGAGCGTTGCGATCATCGTCTCCCCTGATGGGGCGGTGATCACGACCTGCGGCCGGGGAAGGAGGTCATCGATAGCCGCGCAGCCCGTCAACGCCAGGCACACGGGCAAGACAAGTAGTGCCGAAATCCGTTGGCTTGGCGGCGGCACCCCTAGCCGCCGCTCAGGGCAGCGATCGCAGCGGGGTGCAGCAGGCTGTTCGTGGCCAGCGCGCTCCCGTGCCAAGGTCCGTCGAGACCTTCAACAGACGTGAACGTGCCGCCGGCCTCCTGAATGATGGGGATCAGCGCCGCCATGTCATACGGCTTCAGGTCGAACTCACCGACGATGTCGATGAGTCCTTCCGCGAGCAGCATGTACGCCCACATGTCGCCGTAGGCTCGGTCCCGCCATACTTTCCGCGACAGGTCTACCAGGCGCTCAAGGTAGCCGGCTTCATCCCACTGTGCGATGCTCTGGAAGCTCAGCGAGGCATCGGCAAGGTCAGCGACCCCGGAGACATGAATGCGGCGAGGCTCAGCATCGGATGCTTGTACCCACGCTCCCGACCCGGTCGCCGCCCACCACCGCTTCCCGAACGCGGGTGCGCTCACCACCCCGACGACGGGGACTCCGTCGACGACGAGGGAGATGAGGCTGGCCCATACCGGGACGCCACGGAGGAAGTTCGCCGTTCCGTCGATCGGGTCGATGATCCATTGCCGGCTCGCATCGCCCGCTGTGCCGAATTCCTCCCCGAAGAAAGAATCTGCAGGCCTTTCCAGGTGGACGATCTCGCGGATGGCAAGTTCGACAGAACGGTCTGCGTCAGTCACGAAGGTACGGTCGGGCTTCGTGGACACGTCCAGGTCCAGTGCTCCGAACCGCGCGTGGGAGATGGCATCCGCGGCATTCGCCAAGCGAAATGCCAACTCGAGGTCGTCATCGAGAGAGTACATGGTGGGTTCGGTCACGTTCCCAAGGATAGTAATCGGGTGAGCTCGGCGGGGACGCCGTCGATTCGCGTCGGTGCCGGGAGTGATGTTAGTCTGGGTCGTCGGTTCGGGTCATTCCCGGGCCGAAAGTTTGCACCTCTAGCTCAATTGGCAGAGCAACTGACTCTTAATCAGTGGGTTCCGGGTTCAAGTCCCGGGGGGTGCACCAATCAAACACTGGGATGCAAGCCTGATGCGGCACTACTCAGAATCGGCGCTATAGCAACCGTCACAGCAACAGACACTTTTTCGGTGTCGCTAGAGTGTCTGCATGGATGCCTCCGAACCGCATAGCAACGCAATCGCCGCGATCTTCAAGGCGAGGCGTTACGCACTCGGCATTAGCTACTCCGAGCTATCCACAAACACAGGGATTAGTGAGCGGTCCCTACTCCGGTACCTGATGGCTCAGCGTGAAATGCAGGTGGGACACTTCATGATCATAGCCCGCGCCCTGGGTCTCGAGCCGGCAAGCGTGCTGCGGGAGATTACTCCGGCGTAGCCTCCCGCTCATGCCCGACGACCTTGACACCATCGATGCCCCGCAATGCCCGAGTTGCGGCGTGAGGTGCAGGGCGTCGGGTGCTCCTGAGCATCCGTTCTGGGTGTGCCCGTCGTGTCGGACGGCGGTGTTGGCCCGACAACGCAGAAGAGAGCCCCGCCCGAATCCGAAGACTCGAGCGGGGCTCTGTTGTTGCGTTGCTGTGCGGGTCAGGTTCCGGGGCGACTACGGAGTTGCGTAGAACGCCTTCTGGTTAGCCGCGCCATTGTCTCGCGCGGTATTCGCGAGCGCTGAACTCCACACCGCGATCTCGGTGATGTAGCCGACGTGCGCGAACGTGGGGTCAGTGAGCCATGCACCCATATTGACCTTCGTCGGCGTGTACGTCCCTGTCCGTGCGATTGCGCCCGTGCCGGATATGGCACCGTTCGTGCGCATCGTTGCCAGAGTGCCTGTGTCCACAGTGTCACCCTGGTGGAGAGATCCATCGTTAGCCACAACGACCGAACCGGCTACAGCGGACGAGCCGTTCGCCTCATTACCCAAGACAAACGTCTTAGTCAGTGACGAGGTGGAGAACTCCGGTACCCAGCGTGAAGTGAGCTGGCTACCTGTGCCTTCAGCGAAGATCATCGTGTTGGCCTGCCGCGTCGAGGCGACGTGGAGGATCGAGCCAACACCGGCAGCGAGGATCGCCGGGGTGCTATGGCTCAGCACCCGGGTGCCGTCGAAGTAGACGGACGGTTTGCCGTTCTTTACATCCACCGTTCCGGCGTTGACGATGCGCGGCAGCTTGGTCGTCGTGGCTTGCACCATGTCTGCCGCAACGCCCGCCGTGCCCTGGTTGTAGAGGTTGGAGATGTATCCGCTGTTAGCCCCCACAAAGGTCGTGAGCGCTGCGACGTCAAGGTCGCCGCCTGCGGTTTGCCCGATGTCCTGCTCGACCCCGTCACTGGACCTGCGCACGCGCACCAACGGCCCGGCGTATCCGGTGACCATCTTCCGCGTGCCCCACGCCCAAAGGGGTGCGGCACCAACGTCGGCAGAGAGAAGCGTGGGCACTGGTGTGGAGTTGGTGACCGTTGCGGACGCTGCGCCCGTCCCTGCCGCGTTGACGGCCGAAACCCTGAAGTTGTAGGACGTGGCTGAGGTCAGCCCGGTTACCGTTGCCGACGTGCCCGCCGCAACTGGACCTGCAAGCCAGACGGTATCGGTCGCAACCTTGTATTCGACTTGATATGAGGTTGCCCCGGTTGCTGCGGTCCACGTCAGCGGCTGCGTGCTCACCGTTGAAGTGCCCGCCGTGAGGCCTGTCGGGGCGGCCGGTATCGTCGCCAGTGCGAGCGATGCCACACTTGACGGGGCACTGGTCCCCCGGGCATTGATGGCAGAAGCCCGCACGTCAATGGTGTCACCGAGTGTGAACGTCGTGCCAAGTACGATTTTCCGGAACCCGACCTGCGTGCTAACCCCGGCTACGGACTGCCATGCCCCGCCGTTGGCGCGGTATTCCAGCAGCGTCCCCGTCACCCGCCCCGGCTGCCAAGTCCAGGACGCTGTGATGGTCTGCCCCGACTGCACCAAGGCGAGGCCCGTAGGTGCTACCGGAGCGGTCCCGACCACGTTGGCTGGGGCGTACCGGAGCAACTGCTCCGCCAACTTGTCACCGATGATGCGCTGTTCCGCTGCGGTGTAGTGGATCCCGCCGTCCTGAGTGTTACCTGACGGACCATAGACGAAGCAGGTTCGCTCCCATCGGCGGATCGTGTCCACGTGCGCGGCGTCAATCGGGCCGTAGGTGGAGGGCAGGGTGTCGAGCTTCAGCGGCGTCATTGACACGATGGCGAAGATCAGATCGTTGCCGTACCGTGTGCGGAGCTTCTGAATTAGCTGGTCAAGGTATGCCGCGTAGGTGGCTTGGGACATTGACGCCACGGCGTCGGTTTCTCCCTGCTGCCAGATGACCCACGGCAGCTTGTTCTTGGGGTTCAGCGCAAGGAACCGGTCGATCTGCGCGACTGCCCGGTTGTACAGATTTGTCCCGGCTGTGGTGTTGTTCGGGTCCCAGGTTCGGTCGTTGGTGACGGTGAATCCGGTGGAGCCATGGCCGAGGCCTAGGATGCACACGTCACGGTTT
>JAODMM010000190.1 GCA_025465015.1 Cryobacterium sp.
GTGCTCCTCACCAACGTTGAACAAGCTTCGGAGCTGGCGTTCGTGAGAACCGCGCGGGCCAAGGGCGCTCGTCCGGTGCGCGTGTTCTGGCGTCATGTCTTCCGCGCTTCGCTCGGGTCGGCCGCCACCGTGATCGGCACCACCTTGGGGATCCTCATTGCTGGCTCAGTCATCACCGAGACCGTCTTCGCGCGTCCCGGCCTCGGCTCGGTGCTGCTCAAAGGGGTGATCGCCCAGGATGTGCCGCTGGTTCAGGGCCTCGTCTTCCTCACGACTCTTGTGGTTGTGATCTCCACCCTGATCGTCGATCTCCTGATGCCACTGATCGACCCTCGCGTGCTTCGCGGGACGACCCCGAAAGGAGTGCCGAGACTTGGTGCTTGAGCAATCGCCCACACCCATCCCCGCTAACCGGCGCACAGGTCGCCGCCTCACCCGCCTGCCCGTCCCCGGGGTCGCGACTGTGCTGGCAGCCCTGGTTGTCGTCATGGTAGCTGCCTGGCTCGTAGCACCGGCCCTCTTCACGAGCTACGACCCGATCACCGGCGAGTCCGGCGACACCTTCCTCCCGCCGAGCTTCGCCCACCCGTTCGGCACCGACCACCTCGGGCGGGACCTGCTTGCTCGGATGATCTACGGCACGACCCAGACAGCCTTCACCGCCGGGCTCGCGGTCGTCGTGGGCTTGCTGCTCGGCACCACCGTCGGGGTCGTCTCGTCCACACTCGGCCCCGTAGCAGAGGCAATCGGGATGCGCACAGTGGACGCGCTGATCGCGCTGCCCTCCTTCATGGTGGCGCTTTTCGTCGTCGCCTCCTATGGCGCCGGACCCGTCCCCCTAGGGATCGGTGTCGGAATCGGGTCGATTGTGCTTTTCGCGCGCGTGACCCGTGCTGAGATACAGCGCATCCGAGGACGGGAATACGTCGAGGCGAGTCTTCTGTCGGGGTCCGGGTACTGGCGCCAGCTATTCGGCCATGTGCTGCCCAACGCTGCCGGAGCTTTGATCTCCCTCGCCGTCATCGATTTCGGCGCTGCAGTGCTGGCCGTCTCGTCGCTGGGTTACCTCGGTTTCGGAACTCCGCCACCGACTCCTGAATGGGGCCTGATCGTGGCGGAGGGCCGCAACTACCTGGCGAATGCCTGGTGGATGACAACGCTACCCGGGACCCTGATCCTTGTCGTGGTCATCACCCTCGGGATCGTCAGCCGATACGTCGGAAAGGCCACCCGTGTCTGAGCTCCGCCCCACCCCGCCCCCCGCCCTTGACGTCAACGGACTGGGCATCGACTACCGAGCCTCGGGCCGCCGTGTATCCGCAGTGACGGAGGTGAGTTTCACGATTGCGCCCGGCGAATTCGTGGCCTTGGTTGGGGAATCCGGATCGGGCAAGACGACTCTCGCCGGAGCGGTCACCGGCCTGCTCCCCGGCAACTCGATCATTCACTCCGGCACGCTCACGCTCGGGGGCGTCGAAGTCACCTCGCTCTCAGAGAAGAAGTGGAGCCGGCTCCGCGGACACAAGGTCGGTCTGATCCCGCAGGATCCCGGCGCGAGCCTGAACCCGGTGCTCACCATCGGCGCGCAGATCGCCGAGATCTTCGCGATTCGGGGCGAGAGACTGGGCCGCACGGAACGACGCATTCGCTCCATTGAACTCCTGCAGATCGCCGAGGTGTCACGACCGGCTGATCGCCTCAGCCAGTACCCGCACGAGCTGTCAGGCGGGTTGAAGCAGCGCATCCTGATCGCGATCGCGTTCGGCTTGAATCCCAGCCTCCTCGTGGCCGATGAGCCCACATCCGCCCTGGACGTCACCGTGCAGAAGCAGATCATGAGCCTCTTCGACAGGCTCGCCCACGAACACGACTCCAGCGTGCTGTTCGTCACACATGATTTGGCACTTGCGACGGATCACGCCTCGCGCGCGCTGGTACTTCGCGCGGGACGGCTGGTCGAAGACGCGCCAGTCGAAGACCTCATCCGTTTCCCGCGTACCTCATACACGCGGGAACTGATCTCCCATGCACGGGCAACACAGACGGCGCCCGCGGCAACTCCTTCAGACACCGCGCCCCTGCTGCAGGTGAGGAACCTCTCCAAGCAGTTCGCCGCGCGTCGCGGCGCCGACCCTGTCCTGGCCGTGGACGGCGTCACGTTCAGCCTGCCCGCTGGCCAGACAACTGCACTGGTCGGAGAATCCGGGTCGGGCAAGTCCACGGCAGCGCGCATGATCCTGCGCCTGACCGAACCGACCGCCGGCGAGATCATCCTGAACGGGCGCGACACCACGCAGGTGACCGGGCGGGACCGGCTCGCTCACTGGCGCGCCGTACAGATGGTCTACCAGAACCCCGATTCCGCCCTCGACCCGCGCTGGACGGTGGGACGAATCGTCGCCGAGCCCTTGAACGCCATGGGCATCGGCGACCGGAACAGCCGCCGAGCGCGCGTGCAGGAGCTCCTCAATGCCGTCTCGCTTCCATCTGACACGATCGACAGGCGGCCATCGGAGCTGTCGGGCGGTCAACGGCAGCGAGTCGCCATCGCGCGTTCACTTGCCCCGAGTAGCTCGGTCGTCGTTCTGGACGAGGCACTCAGCGCGCTGGATGTCATCACCCAGGAGCGTGTGCTTGAGCTGCTCGGAAGGCTACAGCGCGATTTCGGTGTCGCCTATCTGTTCATCTCGCATGACCTCTCCATCGTTCGTCGCATCGCGCAACACGTCGTCGTGATGCAGTCAGGACGGGTCGCCGAACAAGGAACGACCGCGGAGATCTTTGACACCCCTCGCTCCCCGTATGTACGCGAGCTGATCGCCGCGATCCCGGGTCGGCGATGGCTCCACGACGACGTCTCAGCAAGCCGAAAGGACAGCATCGCATGACCCTCGCCACCTCCGGGGAACCCCGCCGACTACGATTCTCCGCATTCGTCATGAATACCAATTCGCACATCCAACACGGGCTCTGGCGTCATCCCGACGCGCAACAACACGACTTCGGAT
This sequence comes from Cryobacterium sp., assembly GCA_025465015.1. Lineage (GTDB taxonomy): Bacteria > Actinomycetota > Actinomycetes > Actinomycetales > Microbacteriaceae > Cryobacterium. The sequence goes on from JAODMM010000190.1 coordinate 3,009, forward strand.
CCCTGAAACTCTGGCTCGACCTGGCGAGGACGCTCGAGCGCGGGCGGTTCGACACAATCTTCTTCGCCGATGTTCTCGGTCTCTACGGTCCGGGAGACGGCGACTTCTCCGTGAACGCCCGTGAAGGACTGCAGTTCCCTAACAACGACCCTTCCGTGCTACTCGGGGCCATCGCCGCGGTCACCGAGCACCTCGGCCTCGTTTTCACCTCCTCAGTGCTCCAAGCGCATCCGTTTGAGTTCGCCCGACGGGTCTCGACCCTCGATCACCTGTCCGGCGGCCGGGTCGGCTGGAACGTGGTGACAAGCGCGCAAGAGAGCGCCGCCCGCAACTTCGGCTTCGAAGGCCTTGAGGAGCACGACGAGCGCTACCGGTGGGCCGAGGAGTATCTCGAAGTCGTTTACAAGCTCTGGGAAGGGTCGTGGGACGACGACGCGCTCATCGCCGACAAGGCACCCGACCGTCCGCAAGATGCTATCTACGCCGATGCCCGCAGCATCCACCGCATCAACCATGTAGGAGCCCGGTATCGTGTCGCGGGTCCGCACCAGAGTTCACCCTCCCCTCAACGCACGCCCGTAATTTTTCAGGCCGGCGCCTCGGCTGCAGGCAGCGCATTCGCGGCGCGCCATGCCGAAGGCCAGTTCATCCTCTCCCCCAACGTCGACTCCACCCGCGCCCTGATCGAGTCCACGCGAGCTGCCGCGAGCGTGTCCGGCCGTGACCCTCACGACATCTCGTTCTTCCTCGGAGCCGCGTTCGTCGTCGGCGACACTGAGGAGGCAGCCCTGGCGAAGGCAGCCGAATTGGACGAATACCTGTCAAGCGATGGGTTCCTTCTGCACAGTAACCTCGCGTTCGACCCGAAGACGGGCGAGCCCCTCGACCCTGACACGCCCCTGTCGCAGCTCTCCACCGAGACCAACGTCAGTCATCTGCGGTGGATGCGGGAGCTCTCCCCCGACCCTGACCCTCGAGTGCGGGACCTCGCAACCCTCGCCGCACGCCTCCGTGGCCGAATCGTCGGAACACCGGAACAGATCGCCGACCGGCTGGCGGACTGGCGCGATGCCGGCGTCGACGGGATCAACGTGATGAACTGGGTACTGCCGGGGAGCTTCGAGGAATTCGTCGATCACGTCATCCCGGTGCTTCAGGACCGTGGGATCGCGCAGCGGGAGTACGAACCGGGACCGCTCCGGCGGAAACTCTTCGGTCACGACCAACTGCCGGAGTCCCATCCGGCCCGCGCTTACCGGGGCGCATTCCGAGGAGCCGACGAGTGAGCCTCTCGCCGAACCAGCTCGCCGCCTTTCGCGAGGTTTTCACCAGAATCGCCGTTGAAGCGTCCCAGCGTGAGCGTGAACGCCGCTCACTTCAACCCGAGATAGCGGCGCTGGTTGAGAGCGGCTTCACCGCGGTTCGCGTACCCGTCGGGCTCGGCGGCGGCGGCGCAACCCTGCCCGAAGTGTTTGACCTTCTCATCGAGCTCGCCGCGGCCGACCCGAACCTGACTCAGGCTCTTCGTGGGCATTTCGGACTGGTGGAGCGTCTTCTGATCGGTGGGACAGAACGTGACGAGCTCTGGCTTCGTCGTATTGCAGACGGCGCGGTCGTTGGTAACTCCCAATCCGAGAAGGGCGTCGCCACATCGACCGACACCCGGCTTGACCGCGTGGACGACGGATGGCGGCTCACCGGCCGCAAGTTCTACACGACAGGTACCATCTACGGTGAGTACACCTGGACGGGGGCTGTCACGCAGGACGGCGAACGGTTCGGAGCGATCGTGCCCACGAGCGCCCCGGGAGTCGAGGTGCTCGATGACTGGACCGGGATCGGACAGCGTCTGACCGGCAGCGGCACGACCGTGTTCGCCGACGTGGCACTCAACGACGACCAGGTGTACCCGACGGCGGACGAACCCGACTGGTACACGACCGACTACCGAATCTTCCTCCACCTCCTGTTGCAGGCGACGATGGCCGGCATCGGCGTCACCGCGCTCGACGAGACACTCGCGTTCGTCCGGGCCCGCTCGCGGTCCTTCGGAGTTCCTGGCCTGAGCGCACCGCGGGAGGATCCGCGGGTGCACTCCATCGTCGGTGAACTTTCCAGCCGCGTGGCCGCAGTGCAGGCGATCGTGCGGGACGTGGCCCGCGACTATGCGGCGACACGCGACCGTCTTCACGCTGACGACGACGCTCGCGCCGCGGACTTCTCCCGCGTGCAAATCCGGCAGTTCGAAGCCCAGCAGATCGCGGTGGCCGACATCCTGACCGTCACGACCCGTCTTTACGAGGTGGGCGGGGCGTCAGCTATCCTCGCGGATTCCGGCCTCGACAGGCATTGGCGTAACGCTCGCACCATCGCTTCCCACAATCCCGCCGCTTTCCGCCAAGCGGCCATCGGCGATTACCTCCTGAACGGCACGGAACCGGAGAAAACCTTCCGTTGATTCACAAGCCCGGTGGCGCGGCTCACGAGGGCCGCTTGTTTTCTGACGGATAACTCACAGGTACGGTCCCGGGCGATGCTCAGATGAGTTCGTCGGTGAGCTGGTGTGGAGTCCCGAACCTGTGGGCCGTTATGCTGACCGCCTGCTCCTGCAGGAAGGGAAGCAGCTCAACCCGTCCCGACTCGGTCACTTCGCCGGCGTAGACAGCGATGTCGGGACTTCCACCAGTGGCTACGGCGAGCGCTGAAGCGTCACCGCCGATCAGCCGGACCCGGGCGGATCCGAGCTTGGCTGCACTCACAAGCCAACGCGAGTCGCTCTCAACGAGCATGGATGCGACGGTCGCTGCGACGGCCGCACGCACGCTGGCAGGCAATTGCTGTGCAGTTGACAGATGCACCTTCCCCCCTGCCGTCATGGCTGCGATGAGCACCCGGATGACGCCGACGAGCGACCCCTGCTCGGAGAGGCGCACGTGCACCGAGGGAAATGGCAGATACCGGAAGACGTTCCGCTCAGCGTCCAGTTGGGAGACATCCCTCGCCAAGCCGAACTCACCGGCCCACGCGGCGCTGTCGCTGCCGGCGGCCCGTTGTAGCGAAGCAAGCTCCGCCTCTGTGACGAGCTCCCCTACGGCCGCCAGTAGGCCCGCGACCTGGGGGTGGGCGGGGCCGCCCGCGGCCCTGCTCTCGGCGGTTCTCCACGCTCCCAGACCGATCAAATAGTTCGGTCCCCCTGCTTTGGTCCCCGCTCCGACGGCGGACTTTTTCCAGCCACCGAAGGGCTGACGTTGCACTACAGCGCCTGTCGTCCCGCGATTGACGTAAAGGTTCCCCGCCTGAACTCGGTCGAGCCACACTCCGATCTCGTTCCGGTCAAGCGAATGGATGCCCGCGGTCAGTCCGTAGTCGACCTGATTCTGAATTTCAATCGCCTCCTCCAGGCTCGTCGCCGTCATCACGCCGAGGATCGGACCGAAGTATTCAGTGAGGTGATAGCGGGATCCACGGCGGACTCCGATTCGGACCCCCGGGCTCCACAGCTTGCCGCTGCCGTCCAGTCGCACTGGTTCCACGAGCCAGGACTCGCCGCTGTCGAGCTCGGTGAGACCCGACAGCAACTTGCCTTCTGCAGCTTCGATGATCGGCCCCATCTGCGTCGTCGCATCCGCAGCAGACCCGACCTTCAGGGATGTGACGGCGTCAACCAGCTGGTTGCGGAACCGCCGCGACCTCGCCACCGATCCGACCAAGATCACAAGTGAGGCGGCAGAGCACTTCTGTCCGGCGTGCCCGAACGCTGAGTGAACCACATCCTTGACAGCCAGATCGAGGTCGGCGCTCGGGGTGACAATGATGGCGTTCTTGCCCGACGTCTCGGCCAGGAGTGGCAGGTCGGGCCGGAACGATTTGAACAGCTGAGCCGTCTCGTATCCGCCGGTGAGGATCACGCGATCAACCTTTGGGTGCGAGATGAGTTGCTGACCGAGCGAACGCTCGGCGAGCTGGACTAACTTCAGGACATCGCGGGGGATGCCAGCCTCCCACAGAGCCTCGACCATGACCGCACCGCTCCGGCATGCCTGCTTCGCCGGCTTGATGACGACTGCAGAGCCCGCAGCGAGCGCGGCCAAGGTCGATCCGGCCGGGATCGCGACCGGGAAGTTCCACGGCGGCGTCACAACGGTCACCCGCGCCGGCACGAACGATGCACCGTCGACGGTGTCGAGGTCACGGGCACGCTCGGCGTAGTAATGGGCGAAGTCGATGGCCTCGGACACCTCGGGGTCGGACTGGTCAAGCGTCTTGCCTGTCTCAGCCGCCATGACCTCCATCAGACTCGCACGATTGGCAGCTAATGCGTCACCGGCCCGGTGCAGGACGAGAGCGCGCTCAGCGCCGGTCAAGGATCCCCACTCGGCACCCGCGGCGGCGGCAGCTTCGACGATGCTTTCGAGTGCGGCTGACTCTCGTACCGTAGCCGCGGCCACGGTGGCGTTGCCCAGTCGGGAGGATCCGACCCGGTCGAGAATCTCGCGCCCCCAGACGCGATTCGCGGGCAACGAAGGGTCAGTGTCGGGGGTGTTAATGAATTGGTCGACAGGAGCCGCAACGCTCAGCATCCTGCGGTCCTGGCGCCGGTTTGGAGTGGGAATCTCCTCGTCGAGTTCCGTGAGAGATGCCAGGAACCGCTGCTTCTCCCGCTCGAACAATGTCTCGTTCTCGCTCAGCTCGAACACAGCCGACATGAAGTTGTCCTGGCTCGCGCCTTCCTCAAGGCGCCGGATCAGGTATGCAATGGCGACATCGAATTCTTGTGGCTGCACGACGGGGGTGTACAGGAGAAGTTCGCCGACGTCGCGGCGGACAGCCTCGGCTTGTCCCTGCGCCATGCCGAGGAGCATCTCGAACTCGATTCCCCGGTCGACGCCGCGCTGCCTGGCGAGCAGCCACGCGTAGGCGATGTCGAATAGGTTGTGACCTGCGACGCCGACTCGGATGTTGTCGATGCGGTCCGGGTGCAGCGCATAGTTCAGGACCCGCTTGTAGTTGGTGTCGGATTCCTGCTTCGTGGCCCACGTTGCAAGCGGCCAGTCGTGCAGCGACGCTTCCACTTGCTCCATGGGGAGGTTGGCGCCCTTGACGATCCGTACCTTGATGGCTGCCCCGCCTGCGGCACGGCGGGCGGCCGACCACTCCTGGAGACGGATCATCGCCGAGAGGGCGTCCGGAAGGTAAGCCTGGAGGACGATACCGGCCTCGAGGTTCCTGAACTCCTGCTGGTCGAGGATCGCGGTGAAAACCGCGATCGTCAGGTCGAGGTCCTTGTATTCCTCCATGTCGAGGTTGATGAACTTAGGTGTCGGAAATGATACTGCCCGCCGGAACAACGGCGTGAGGCTGGTCACCACGTGCTCGACGGCTTCGTCGAAGGCCCAGGCTGAGTGCGGGCTGACGGTGGAGGACACCTTGATCGAAACGTAGTCGACGTCGGGTCGGTTCAGGAGCTCGTGAGTACCATTGAGGCGACGTGTGGCTTCCTTCTCGCCGAGCACTGCTTCGCCCAGGAGATTGACGTTCAGCCGGATGCCCTCGGTCCGGATCTTCGCGATGGCCCGTCCCAGCTTGGCGTCGGTGGCATCAACGACAAGGTGGCCCACCATGTGACGGAGAACTCGCCGAGAAATCGGAACGACAATGCCCGGGAAGTGCGGCGCTGCCACCCCACCGCAGCGGACCGCTGCCTTCATGTACCAGGGAAGGAACGCCGGCACTTTGGGCGCGATGGTGGCGAGGTTCCGCCCGGCCACTGCCAGGTCTTCCGGACGCACCACGCCGTCGACGAAACCGACCGTGAATTCCAAACCGTTCGGGTCTTTGAGCACGCCCGCGAGCTGACGCGCGGAAGCGTTCGACGGGATCGTCGACGCCTGGGTAAGCCAGCGTCGGACGACTTTCACGGCGTCGTCCGCGAGCTGGCGGCTGCTTTCAGTTGTCTGCTGCGAGGGGGGCGTCATCGGGGCCTCGATTTCATTTCTTTACTCACCCGTCCAGTATGAGTAACGAGTAGGTTTAGATAAAGTGATCGAAGTCAAACAGTATTAGTAAGGAAATCCGATGCTTTCGTCCGATGATGCTTGACGTGCGTCGCCTGCGCCTGCTTCGCGAGCTGAAGATGAGGGGCACTCTGAGCGAAGTGGCGACAGCTCTCAACTTCAGCCCGTCGTCTGTCTCGCAGCAGCTGACGCTGCTGGAGCAGGAAACCGGCGTGGAGTTGCTTCGGAAGGTCGGCCGGAGAGTGCAGCTGACGCCGCAGGCGGAGATCCTCGTAAAGCACACAGCATCGATCCTCGACACGTTGGAGCAAGCGGAGGCAGATCTGAGCGCATCACTCACGACCGTGTCGGGCACCGTCCGGGTCGCTGTGTTCCAGTCAGCCGCACTGGCGCTCATGCCCGGGGCACTGACCTCCATGCGGCGTGATTTCCCCGAGGTACGCGTCGAGATGGTGCAGCGCGAGCCTGAGACGGCACTCTACGAAACCTGGGCTCGTGACTTCGACATGGTGGTAGCAGAGCACTACCCGGCGCATTCGGCTCCGCATCATCCGGACCTGGACAAACGGGACCTGACGACCGACGCCATCCGCCTCGCGCTGCCCCCTGTCGACCGCGAGATCGGCCCCGTCGGGAGCATCGCCGACGCCAGGGACCTTCCCTGGGTGATGGAGCCCGTGGGGGCCGCGTCCCGTCACTTCGCTGAGCAACTGTGCAGACAGGCGGGGTTCGAGCCGGACGTCCGCTACCAGACTCCGGACCTGCAGGCCCAAATCCGTCTCATCGCCTCCGGCAATGCAGTGGCGCTGATGCCGGACCTGGTGTGGACCGACAGCGAGACCACGTGCCGCCTACTGGAGTTGCCGGAAACGCCACGACGCACGATCTTCACCTCGGTGCGACGCTCCGGCACCAGGCATCCCGCCGTTGCCGCATTCCGGGCGGCCCTTGAGGACGCAGCAGCAGCACCGCACTGAGATGCGGTACGTAACTCCGCGTCTGGCAGCCCGCCGCGGAGCAGCGAACGAAGTCTTAGCGGTCACCGGGAAGGTGGGGCCCGAGGTAGAGGCTACGCAGACCGCCCTCATGCTCAAGCGCCGCGATGCCGATAAGCCGACCCTCAGGCAGGCTCGTGCAGCGAACTTGACGGGACGTTGGCGGGGTCGCCGGCACTCACAGTGGTTTTATATGGGAGCCATGGAGGAGAGTCAGACCTTAACGGCGTGCTGCAACGTGCGTTGCCACCACGGAAGCCGCGGCACGACGGGCTCGACCGGGGTGGGTGCGAGCTGTTCGCCGAGCTCGATGCCGAGCCCGGGAAGCAGGTCCGCGACGTAGGCACCAATACCAAGAGATGCCGACAATCCGGTGGAACGGATAGCGGCAACGTTGATCAGCCGTTCGGTGGTGGCGGAGGATCCGATCACGTAATTGCAGTCGCGGCCGGCCGGGCGAAGACCTGCATAGCTCGCGACCGGCCTCAGTCCCGCCAGTGCGGGAAATTGTGCGGCGGCTTTCTCCAGGATCTCAGTGTGGGCGTCAGGGCGCACGGTCCAGTCGTCCTTGTCGAGCAGGTCGATCGCGGTAGGTCCGGCGACGACGTGGCCGTCGAGGGTGGGGAAAACGAGCACACCCTTCGTACGCTTTGTTGGTACCGGCAACACGATGTGGTTCAGGGACCGACCTTGGGGCAGCTTATAGACGAAAAACTCACCCTTTCGGGGGTAGATCTCGAAGGAGTCATCGCCGACCATGCGAGCGATGTCGTCGGCGTGAAGCCCAGCGGCATTGATAACTACCAAAGCGGCGAAAGTGCGACCGTCGGCTAGGTGGAGAGTGAGACCATTTTCGTTATCGTCGATGGCGCTCACCCTTGCGTTTAATTCGAGGCGGCCGCCCGCGACTAGGGCCGCCTTCGCCAGTCCGAGGGTGAAAGCTACTGGGTCGGTGACGGATTCGCCGGTCACGAGGAGCGCACCATCGGACTCGCGGATACGCACCTCGACCCCGTTGGCGGAAGCGTTGTCTGCGAGCGAACGGATCGTCTCATGATCCTCCGCACTGTGAGGGACCAGTTCAGCGCCGGTATGGGACACCGGAACGCCGAGGGACCTGAACACGGCCGGGCGGATAACCGCGGAGCGAAGGATCAGCTGTGTTTCCAGTTCCCCCGGGGTTGAGTCGAACCCGGTGTGAAGGATCCCTGAGTTCGTGCCGCTGGCAGCGTAGGCGAGGTCGGAGTCCGCCTCGAGGAGCACGACGTCGACGCCGCGATGAGTAAGGGTGTGGAAGATGGCGGCGCCGACGACGCCACCACCGATGATGGCAACAGACGCCGTGTTTGCTGGGGAGGACATTGCTACTCCTAGTGGATCTGTTGTTGCGATGGTTCTGATGTGTAGGTTGTTTCGGCGATGCTCCGCCAGTGGGCGCGGAACTCGCTCGCGCGATCCGGTGACCACTGGGGTTCGTAGACGAGATTCGGCTGCCACGGAATCACTGCGTCAGACAGGGAAAGTGCTGGGTCGATCGTGATTCGTGCGAGCGCGACGCCACCGAGCGGTGTGGCGTGCTGTGAGGGGTAGACGTCGATCTCGATCTGCATGAGGTCGGCGACGGCCTGCATAAGCACTGTGCTTTGTGTCAGGCCGCCGTCGACGCGAAGACGTCTGAGCGGCTGGCCCATGTCGTCAGAGACGAGTTGACCGAGTTCTGCGACTTGCGCGGCGATGCCTTGAAGCACAGCGAGGACGAGGTGTTCAGGGCCGGTCGAGAGGGTCATGCCGGTGACTGTCGCCTTCGCGTCGGGCCGCCACCAGGGTGCGCCCAGCCCCGCGAGGGCGGGAACGCTGAAGACACCGGCGGAGTCGTCCGCCGCGACGCTATCCAGGTCCGCGGCAGTGTCGATGAAACCGAGTTGCTGCATCCATCGGATTGCGGATGCCGCGGTGTAGACCTGACCGTCGAAACAGTACGTCGTCTGGCTTGCGGTGTTCCAGGCGACGGACGACGCAAGCCCTGATTTGGACCGCACTGGGGTGTTCCCGGTGTTGGCAAGAAGGAACGCGCCCGTTCCGAAGGTGCACTTGGCCTCGCCCGGCGCCAGGCAGGACTCAGCGAGCAACGCCGCCTGCTGATCGACGATAAGCCCGCCAACGGGCATGCTTCCGCCGAACACTCGGGTTGATCCGGCCAAGGCGTCGGACGGCAGGATCGTCGGCAGCCTCTCGTCGCCGAGTCCAAAGAGGTTGAGGAGGTCCAAGTCCCAGCCGGTGGAGTCGAGGTTGGTAACCAGGGATCGGCTCGCGGTCGACACGTCCGTAACGAATTCACCGGTCAACTGATGAAGGAGCCAAGTGTCAGAGGTCGTCACTACCCCGTCGGTGGTGACATTCCGGCGAAGCCACGCCTGCTTCGGCGCAGAGAAGTAGGGATCGAGAACGAGTCCGCTGCGTTCTGCAATGTCCTGCTTGTGTTCGGCAAGCTCTGCGCAGATACTCTCGGAGCGACGGTCCTGCCAGACGATCATGTTCGACAGCGGTTCGCCGGTGGCTGGGTCCCACGCGAGCACGGTCTCGCCTTGATTGGCGAGAGTGACGATGTCGATGAACGCTCCGGCCTGGGCGACGGCCGCACGGCCTGCTTCCACGATGCTGTCGAACAGCGCCAGCGGGTCCTGCTCGACCGCACCACCGTCAAAATAATGCGGTCGCACCGCAACTTCGGCCAACCCGAGAACGGCGCCCTCCGGGGAGACGACGACGGCCTTGGTGCCGGAAGTCCCTTGGTCGATTGCGAGAACGGTTGTCACGCGTTGCCTTTTCGTGCTCTTGCATCATCGTCGAGTTCGTTGTCGATGGAGTGAAGGTCGGGCATTGCGATTCCCTCAGTGCCGCCGCGGCGAATCAACAGGTACACCAGATAGACGCCGCCGAGGACCACCATTACCGCCACATATACCCAAGCGGTTGCGAAGGAGGAATCGCGGAAGATCAGTAGCTCGAACACCAGCCAGATTGATGCTAGGACCATCACGGGGATCTCGAACGCGCCGAGGGTGAAGCCCTTGCTCGGTGGCAGATTCTTGCGCTTGACGATGTAGAGGAGAACTGTGGCGGCATAGATGATCGCGGGCAGCAGGGTTGCTGCGCCAAAGAGACTGAAGAGGGCGTCAGTCTGGAGCGCGAACGCCGCGAGGATGGCCTGCGCGATCAGCACCATGAAGACGGAGGCTGCGGTCGGAGTGCCGTACTGCGGTGACACCTTCTTGAGTACGTGGTGACCAGGGAAGCGATCATCACGGGCCATGGCCCACACGAGGCGCACACCGCTCATCAGGATAACCAGCCCACAAGCGAAGATCGCGATGACGACGAGCACTAAGAGTGCCGTTCCAACAACGGGGCCGAGAACCCGGTTGATGACATCGGCAACGGGAGTCCCTGAGGCGGCGAGCTCAACCGGGTCGCCGGCGGCGAGCGTGATCACGATGAGAAATAGGAATCCGAGGATGCCAGATGCCAGCACGGCCTGCCACATCGCACGGGGAACGACGCGGGCGGGTTCCTTGGTCTCTTCGGCCAGGTTCGCGGCTGACTCAAAGCCCACGATGGTGAACGCGCCAAGCAGCGTGCCCATGATCCATGGGCCGACCTCTGTGATGGTGCCGAGACTGAAGTAGCCCTCTGTCGCGATGGCGCCGGTGGAGAACAGATTCCCGACGTTCAGCTCCTTGGCCACGAATCCGACGATGAAGAGCAGCACGACCAACAGCACCATGCCGATGAGCTCGGCGGAGACGGCGAAGTTGTTGACGCGCTCCGTCCACTTGGTCGAGAACGCGACCAGCAGGCCCTGCAACACGATGACAACCGCTGTGATGAGCCACGCGTTTCCGGGGTTGCCCTCGTAACCGAGGAGCACGGGGAGAACTGTCGCCGCGATCGTGTAGTCGACTGCCACCACCACAATCGAGAGGAACATAAACGAGATCCAGCCCATGATCCATCCGAGCACGGGGTTCGCTAAGCGCGACATCCATTGGTAGGCGTATCCGGTCACAGGGATACGCGCGGCGAGGGAGCCGAAGATGAACGCGACCATCAGTTGACCGACGATGACGATCGGCCACGTCCAGATGCCAGCAGGGCCGGAGCTGTTCAGCACCGATCCGTAGGTGGTGAAGATGCCGGTCGCGATGGAGACGAACGCGAAGGCGACTGCGAACGAGGCGAAGCGCCCGGTGCCGCGCTTCAACTCTTGTTTGTAACCGAACTCGGCGGGGCTGCCGTCCGTCGGCTCGGCTGGGGCGTTCGACAATGCAGTCATCTGCGGATCTCCTTTTTTTGATGTGGCGTACCGAGTGGGTCTGGAGGTGATTCTGCGACGCGCATGACTGAAGGCAAACGCGGAAACGAGATTGAGGCTTTTTGTGGATAGTTGAGGAAAGTATGTGGCTGCCGGCCTGAGTATGTCAACCAAAACAAACTCTGCGGTCAAGCATCGATTACGGAAGCGCCGACGTCTCCGTGAAAACTGCAGCAGCGCGTCATGCGGACAACCACAGAATTGCTCGTTGCTCGGGCATAATTGGCTCCACAGTTTCAGCATCGGAGATATCGCATGGCACGGACAAAACAGCCGCCCGCCGTCAGACGTCAGCGCATCGTCGAGCTGGTCGGTACATCCGAATTCATCGTTCCGGCCGACATCGCCGAGGCGCTAGATGTATCCGGAGAGACCATACGGCGGGACCTGATGATGCTCGAGCAGTCTGGGCTGTTGCGTCGCGTGCATGGAGGCGCGATCCAGGAGATCGTCGGGTCATCAGAACCAGATCGGGCCAGTCGAACGGCGTTCCGGCGCGCTGAGAAGCGAGAGATTGCTGCAGCGGCGGTCGAGCTCATTCAGCCCGCCGACGCGCTGTTTCTCGACGTGGGGACAACCGTGGAAGCGATCGCGGAAGCGCTACCCCGCAGCTTCCATGGAACCGTGATAACGAACAGCCTTCACGTCGCGTTCATGCTCGGCGATCGTGATGAGATTCGCATAGAAGTCCTCGGCGGCACATTGCGGGCGGGTGAGTTCACGACGTCGGGCCCCGACGCAGAAGCACAGGCGGGACGATTCCATGCCGACATCGCGTTCATCGGCGCGAGCGGTGTCAGCATCGACGCTGGAATGACCGACTACTCAGTCGAAGACTCGGCCGTGAAGCAAATCATGATCGCCCATTCCACACGCTCATTCGCCGTGGTCGGTAGCGAGAAGATCGGCAAGAAGGCGCTGCGTACTGTGTGCAGCTTGACCGATCTCGCCGGTGTCATCACCGACAGCCGCGTCGCATTGGCCACCACTCAGCAATTCGAAGACGCCGGACTGCTGCTGCTCTCTCACGGATCCGGCCGGAACCGTTCTCCGGCGCGAATCGGCTGACCCCCTCTTGCACAAGCCGGGGAACCAACACCGGACGATGCTCACAGGAGTCGCTCAACGGGCGGATGTGGAGTGCGACCGCCAGCGGCTCGGGGCGAGGCCAACTCGCGCGCGTCAGCGTTCTCGCCGTTGTCCGGCTCTTGCTGCGCCTCGCCGATTGCTCCGGTGTGGTGCATGATCATTTGCTCGAGGAACAGCGAAGAGGCGTCCTCCACGGACGCGGCCTCGAGAGCGGCCAGTCTGGTTCCTCCTTCCAGTCGCGTGGGGCAATTAGCTCTCGGCTTGACACAAGTCGAGGCGTAGGGGGGCATGCCCTACGCCTCCGCTCGTTCTAAGTGCGCACTAGGTGTGCGATTGCATTGGTTGCTTCAACGAGCTTCGCCGAACCAAGAATCTCTCTCGCGCTGGACTCGGGCCGCAGGTCGAGTCGACGAAGCCACTGAGCGTTGAGAGCAACGACGATTGTGGAGAGCGACATTAGTACCGCGCCAACAGACATCGGCAAGACAAATCCGATGGGTGCGAGCACTCCGGCGGCAAGAGGCACAGAGAGCACGTTGTAGCCAGCCGCCCACCACAGGTTCTGCTTCATCTTTCCATACGACGCCTTCGACAGCTGGATCACGGAGAGCACTGAGCGCGGATCGGAGCTGGCCAAGATCACACCAGCGGAAGCGATTGCAACGTCGGTGCCCGCACCGATCGCGATCCCGACGTCTGCCTGGGCGAGCGCCGGGGCGTCATTGACTCCATCTCCGACCATCGCCACTTTCCGACCTTCAGCCTGGAGTTCCTGAACTTTCGCGGACTTGTCTTCGGGGCGAACGCCCGCAAAAACTCGATCTATGCCCAGTTCAGCGGCGACCGTCTGGGCGACTGCCTCCGCATCACCGGTGATCATGACGACCTTGCGCCCGAGCGCGTGCAGGGCATCGACCGCCTGGCGAGACTCCTCTCGAATGGCATCTGCAAGGCGCAGCGCTCCAATCACTACTCCGTCCGAAACGACGTGAAGGATGATTGCTCCCTCCTTGCGCCACTCGTCCGCAACAGCTAGCTCCGTCCCACCCTCCTCAACGAGGAGATGGGGGCCTCCAACGCGAACCTTTTTGCCCTCGACCAGCCCGGTCACACCGACTGCCGGGGACGAGGTGAAGTCGCTCGCCTCCGGCACGGTAAGGCCTCGGTCTCGTGCAGACTCCATAATGGCCCGGGCTAACGGGTGTTCCGAGTCTGACTCGGCGGCGGCGGCGAGCGCCACGACCTGATCTTCGGTGAGACCGTCAGCGACTTCTACTGCAGTTACTGTCGGCTCACCCTTCGTGAGCGTGCCCGTCTTGTCAAACAGGATCGTATCGACGGTGCGCATGCTCTCAAGTGCGAGGCGGTCCTTGATGAGTACGCCGCCACGGGCAGCTCGCTCGGTGGCGATCGAGACAACGAGAGGAATGGCGAGGCCGAGCGCGTGTGGGCAGGCAATGACGAGCACCGTGACCGTTCGAATGACCGCATCATCGGGGAGACCAACGAGACTCCACACAATGGCAGTAATGACACCGGCACCGAGCGCGAACCAGAACAGATAGGCAGCAGCCCGGTCGGCGATGCGCTGTGCCCGTGAGGACGAATTTTGTGCCTCGCTGACTAAGCGCTGAATACCCGCCAGCGCGGTGTTTTCGCCCACCGCGGTGATCTCGACGCGAATCGACGAGTCCGTAGCAATAGTGCCAGCCACGACGGTCGCGCTTTCGCTTCGCATGACGGTCTTGGACTCGCCTGTGATCATCGACTCATCCATGCTCGCGGAGCCGGACACGATGCGACCGTCAGCCGGGACGCGGCCGCCCGGACGCACAACAACTACGTCGCCGACCTGCAAGTCCGCGGGGGCAATCTTGCGAGTCTCCTCGCCGTCGACAACCTCAGCCTCATCCGGCAGCAACGCGGCAAGTGAGTCCAGCGCCGACGTCGTCTGAGCGAGCGAGCGCATCTCGATCCAGTGACCGAGCAGCATGATGACGATCAATAGCGCGAGTTCCCACCAGAAGTCGAGCTGGTGATCGAGGAGCCCCAAGCTCGCGCCGAGGGAGGCGACAAAGGCGACTGTGATGGCCAGTCCGATCAACAGCATCATTCCTGGTGCGCGCGACCGAGCCTCAGAGACAGCTCCAGTAAGGAAGGGCCAACCGCCCCAGAAGAACATGACGGTGCCGAGCACCGGTGAGATCCAGTTCACCCAGGCGGCATCGGAGAGTTCGTAGCCGAGAAGCATGGCAAACATGCTCGAGAATGCGACGACAGGTACTGCCAGCACGAGCATGATCCAAAAGAGGCGACGGAACTGGCCTTCGTGATCCCCGTGGCCCGCGTGCCCCCTCGCCCCATGCCCCATTCCGGCGTGATCCATACCTCTGTGCTCGCTGTGCCCGTCGTGATGATATTGCGGGCGCGAA
>JAODMM010000200.1 GCA_025465015.1 Cryobacterium sp.
AGCTGGGTGTAGTCATGATTCGAGGGATCAGCCACTACTCGCGAGGTCGGAGCCCATTGGTCGCGTACTGCAGTAATCTCCAGTCCCCCCAGCACGGCCGCTGCCTGGACGGCAGCACCGCCGGCCACCGCGTCGGTGGCGTCCGTAGCTTCAACGCTCCGCCCCGTCACATCAGCGAGTATCTGGCGGTAGGCAGCGTTCCCGGCGCCGCCGCCCGTAACGAGCAATCGGCCTTCGAGTTGAAGGCCCATCTCTTCCATTCGACGCTGGCCGCTCTCCATACCCAGAAGAACGCCTTCGAAGGCGGCGAGGGCAAGAGCCTCGCGACTGGTCTCACTGCTGATGCCGGCCAGAATGCCACGAGCAGCCGGACGGTTGGGCGTGCGTTCCCCGTCGAGATAGGCGACGAGGACTGGCCGGTCTGCCGCGCGTGGGGCGGCGAGGGCCAGGCGCTCGAGTTCTTTGTGATCAACGCCGAGCAGCCGGGCGACGGTATCGGTAACCTTGGCCGCATTGAGCGTGCAGATGAGCGGCAGATAACCGCCGGCCGCGTCGGCGACCGAGTTCACTATGCCGGTGTGGTCAAAGACGGGGAAGCTGCTGGTGGTGAATACGACTCCTGAGGTTCCGAGTACATACGCTAGGTCGCCCGGAACGAGACCAAGGCCAACAGCACTAGCGTGCTGATCTCCCGCGCCCGCACCGACCACTGCGCCAGGACGTATCCCGAGTTCATCGGCGACGGCGAGGCTGACCACGCCAGCTTGTTCGGACGGACCGAGCACTTCGGGAAGCATGGCAGCCCAGTTCTTGTCGGCGTCGATCAATTCAAGGAACTCGTTGATGTATCGCCCCTCAGGCGCGCCGTAGTAGCCGGTTCCGCTCGCGTCGGAGCGGTCGGTGACGGCCCGGCCGGTCAGCCGCCAGGTGAGGTAGTCGTGTGGCAGTAGCACTGTCGCGAGCGCGGCAAAGTTGTCTGGCTCGTGGGCTTTCAGCCACGCCAGTTTGCCGATAGTAAAGGAGGGCGGAGGCAATGTTCCTATGCGGTCGGTCCAGGCGTCCCTGCCGATCTGGGCGGTGAGTGCGGTAATTTCCGAGGCGGCTGTGGTGTCGTTCCAAAGCTTGGCGGGCCGGATGACCATGCCTCGAGCGTCGAGGGGCACAAGGCCATGGCATTGTGCGGCGATACTTATTGCCACGATGTCGTCAGCGGCGACACCAGCGGCCTCGCGAGCCTGGGCGAAGGCGATGACTGTGGCGGCCCACCATTCTTCGGGCTGTTGTTCACTTACCGGCGGGTATGTCGGGGTGTGCGGAGCTCGGCCGGAGCCAAGGGTGGCTCCGGTGTCGGCGTCGCGCAGAGCGACAGTTGTGGATTGTGTTGACGAGTCAACCCCGGCGACGACAGGCACGATCAAGCGATCTGGCTGCCAGCTGACGCTACAGCGCGGCTCGGTCTCTCGTCGACGTAGGCCGGAATTTCAAGACCATCAAGCTGCCCGGGAAGGCTTGCCAGCAGACCGACGGCACCGCCTGGGTGGGTGAAGTGCACGCGCTCCCAACTGACTGCCCGCGCTCGCATGAGCACCATGGCGAGAGCGTCAAGCCAGGTGCTGTGCGCCAGGGTGGACCCCATCGCGAGGAGATTCCCCGGGTCGGCAGCGGGGTAGTTCCGAAGTTCAATCGTGATGTCGGCGATCTGCCCAAGAGGAGACGCGCCGTTTGCGGTTATGGCGACCACGGTTGTCCCGACGCTCTGGACACGGGAGACGAGTTCGTTGATCTCAGACGACGCTCCTCCCTTTGATAGGGCGATCATCACATCGTCAGCCTCGACTGCCCCCATAGACCCGTGAAGGCCGTCGCCAGGGCTGAGGAAGAAGGCAGGCGTACCGGAAACCGAGAACAGGTGCGCAGACCGGCGGCCGATGAACCCGCTTGTGCCGGATCCTGTCATGACGACCTTGCCGGTCATGCCGTGCAGTAGCGAGGCGACTTTCACGAAGCGCTCATCGAGTTGGTCGAGGACGTCGTGCAGAGCTTCCGCCTCTGCCCGAATCTGCTCGCGTCCCGCTTCGATGATCGCGGTTTGGATGGAGTCGTTCATTTGGTTCCTCTTCGCACGACGGTGTGTGTACGCACTCAGTGTGAGACTGTCGCTGCACAACTGTCAAGGCACCCGCTCAAATGAGCGCGAACTGCGGTAGGGTAGCTGTATCTATAGCAGCGGCAGCCCTCCCGTGAGCGGCCGGCACAATCCTCAATCGAATGATGGGCTGCAAATGTCTCCCGAACTTTCCGCTGGCTCAGCGATACTCGCCGCAACGGTCGCCCGGCGGTACTACGTCGACGGCAACACGAAATCGGAGATCGCGAACGGAATGGGCCTGTCCCGCTTCAAGATCGCGCGCCTACTCGAACAAAGCGTGCGGGAAGGCATCATCCGTTTCGAGATCGCGACGCCGAACTCGTTCAACAGCGAACTCTCTGAGATTCTGCGCAAACGGTTCGATTTGCGCCGCGTGGTCGTCATCGACGTTCCGAACGAGGAACGCACGCCCGTCGGCATCCGCCAAGCGGTCGGACGCGGTGCGGCCGCGGTGCTCAGCGACTTGGTAACTGAAACGGACGTGCTCGGGATTGGGTGGGGGCGGACGCTGAGCGCGATGTCCCTGGAGCTGACCGAAATTGCGCGGTGCCTTGTGGTGCAGATGGGTGGCATGGTGGGTTCGGTGAACGAAAATTCGCTGGAGCTCGTACGGAAGATCAGCGAAGTGGGCGGCGGCCAGGCCTATCCGTTATTCGTTCCGCTTATCGTTCAAGACGCACAGACCGCCAGGAGCCTTGCCAGCCAGCCAGGCGTGGCGGCGGCTATGAAGCTGTTCGACTCGATCACCGTCGCAGCGGTCGCCGTGGGAAGCTGGGCGCCACCAGACTCCCAAATGATGGCCAGTCTGCCGGTGCACGAGCGCGACGAACTTGCAGCGAAAGGAGTGGCCGCCGAGCTGTTGTCAACCTTGATCCTTCACGATGGTACGGTGCTCCCCGATTTGCAGGACCGCTCGATGGCAACCGGAATTCAGGTGCTGCGGCGTATCCCCGAGTTGATACTCATCGCCGGCGGCGAGACAAAGGCTGAAGCTGTCCGCGCTGTCATCAACGCAGGTCTCGGAACGACACTGGTGACCGACAACTCGATGGCCGAACTGCTTCGCACAATGTGAAATTACGGGAAGGGACTCGTCCTCCTCAGCCGTTGTTCTCAGTGGTGGACGTGGGAAGCGGCTCTCGCCCTCAGCAATGCGATCTGTTCCGTGGCGTTCTGAGCGTTGAAGATGCTGGAGCCGGCGACGAAGGTGTCTGCTCCAGCCTCAGCAGCCATGACGATCGTGTCCTCGTTGATGCCACCATCGACTTGCACTCGCAGTTCCAGTCCCGAAAGATCGACGACTTGTCGCAGGCGCCGCAGTTTCGGCATCGTCGACTCGAGGAACTTCTGCCCGCCGAAGCCGGGTTCGACGGTCATTACCAGGATTAGATCGACCTCATCGAGCAACTCTAGGTACGGTCCGATGTCGGTACTTGGTTTGATCGCGATGCCCGCTTGGGCTCCCCGGCTCCGAATACTGCGTGCCACCTCGACCGGCCGATCGGTCGCTTCGGCGTGAAATGTGACCGAGTTGGCCCCTGCTTCCGCATAATCAGACGCCCACCGTTCCGGGTCATCAATCATCAGATGAACGTCTAGCGGCAACGGGCTTGCGGACACGAGGCGTTCCACGACGGGAAGTCCGAACGACAGATTCGGCACGAAGTGGTAATCCATCACGTCGACGTGGATGTAGTCGGCGTCGGTGACTCGTTGCAATTCGTCACCGAGTTTGGTGAAGTCTGCGGCCAAAATGCTGGGGTGAATTCGAATCGACACGGCAGGCTCTCGGATTGAAGTGGAAAGGCAACTAGGCCGTCCGCGCGATCAACGCGAGCGCCGTCTGAGAGTCCGTTACAAGCGTGGAAATAAGGCCGCTGCGAAGGACAGCATCGATGGCCGCAGTTTTCTGCTGCCCACCAGCGACCGCAATCACTTCGGGCACGCGGCGGATCTCTTGGACTGTGATCCCGACGGCACGGGAAAGAGCTGAGGAATCGAGTGTGTTCCCATCACCGTCGAAGACAAAAGTACACATGTCGGCGATCGCGCCCTGTGCAATCAGTTCGCTCCGCTCTTGCTCCGTGAACTCGCCATAGAGCGAAGACTGCGGCGGTTGCCATGAACCTATGCCCACAAGAGCAACCGACAGCCGGTCGAATCGATCGATGCTTTCGGCGAGACTCGGTTCGCGACGCAGTTCCTCGGCCATCGAAGCGGTGCGGACCAACAACGGAGCGTGCAGGGGAAACGCCCGCCCTCCCGTCTTACGGGACAACCGCCGTACGAGTTCGACGCCGCTCACGTCCATCTCAGCCGTCCGCACTCCTCCGACCATCTGCACGACGTCGGCGGGTGCAAGCGAACGGATTGCATCGACCACAGAGGTGAGGCTGAAACCCCAGGAGATACCGAGAATATCGTTTGCGCTGAGGACTCCTGAAAGGTATTGGGCGGCTGCATCGCCGATGAGGCCGGCGGTAGCATCCGGGGCCTGCGGGATAGCGCGCACCACGATGGCACGGCGGATGCCGAAAGCTCGCGCGAGTTCTTCGCCTATTGATAAGTCGATGTCGGCGGGCATGTCGACGTAGATCCGGACGATCCCGCTGGCCTTGGCTTCATCGAGTAGTCGAGCAACCTTGAAACGCGAGAGTCCAAGCTCCTCGGCAATCTCGTTCTTCTGCTTCTCGTCGACGTAGTAGCGGCGCGCCACGATCGCGGCCTCCAACGAAACGTCGGGGCGTTCGCGATTCACCTGGTCGGTCATCGCCCATCCTTTCGCTGAGACATCTGGTTATTCGGGCACTGGTCCTTTGACGCAACCCGAGAGCCAGTGTACTGTGGCCGTGTGCTCGTTTGAGCTTACCATTCACTTATGAGCGGAGAACAATGTCGATCGACGTTCGAGTTCCAACCACCGGGAACGCTGGCGAAGACGCAGTCATCGTCGAGTGGAACGTCGCCGTAGGCGCGCAGGTCAGCGCCGGTGACGTACTGGTGATCCTCGAGACGGCGAAGGCCACCCTCGAAGTCGAGGCGCCGTCCGGCGGCCAGGTCTTGAAAATATTCTTCGGCCCTGGCGACGAAGTTCCCGAGCACGAAGTTCTTGCGATCCTCGGCGTTGCCGGTGAGGTCGACGATGACGCGGGCCCGGCTGCCGATAGAGACGACCCCGGCGCGACGGCTCCGGCGACGGCCACGCCCTCCGTCACAACTACGGATGCGGCGGCGGCCAGCTCCTCGCCGAGCGGGTCGCATTCAGCCGAGGTCGCGGCGACCCTCAAGGGCCGGATCAAAGTTTCCCCCCGCGCTCGCATCCTGGCGGATCGCAATGGGATAAGCCTGGCGAATCTCACTGCCTCTGGGCCTGACGGCCGGATCATCATCCCCGATGTGCTTGCCGCGATGAAGCTGATATCGACAGCGCCCGGCCCTGCCGGCCCGGAAGCTACCCCAGCGCCCCTCTCCGGGGCTGGGGCTCCCGAAGTTGATTTCGAGATCGTTCCCGTGCGTGGTGCACGCAAAGTTACCGCGCAACGCATGCATGCATCGCTCAGCGGAACCGCCCAGGTCACACTGACCCGCTACGCCGACGCCACGGCTCTGCTCGCCTACGTGAAACGGCTCAGAACGGTCACTGCGACACAAAATCTCCCCAAGATCGGCGTGAACGACCTCCTTCTCTTCGCAACCGCACGTGCGGTGGTCAAGCATCCCGAAGCCAACTCCATTTTCGACTGGGATGGCATCCGGCAGTACCGAACAGTCCACCTCGGTTTTGCCGTAGACACCGGCCAAGCGCTCTTGGTGCCGGTCATACCGGCGGCCGAGGCACTTTCCATCAGCCAGCTTGCTTCTGCCGCGAAGGACCTGATCGAGAAGTCGCGTTCAGGAAAGCTCACCACCCCGGAAATGGAGGGCGGAACCTTCACCGTATCCAACCTCGGAAGCCTCGGTGTGCACTGGTTCACGCCGGTGTTGAACACCCCGCAAACCTGCATCCTCGGGGTTGGGGCCGCACACCAGACGCACCCCGAGGCACCTAGCCTGCTGCCGCTGTCCCTTACCTTCGATCATCGCGCGATTGATGGTGCTGCCGCTGCCGCCCTGATGGCGGACATCGCCCAAGCAATCGAGACCGTGGACGTCCTCTCAGCACTCTGAACGATTCGACCTTCTCTTCCTCCGCTCCTCTCAACTGAAGGACACGACTTACATGGCTAAAGAACTGCTCATCGATCCGACCTCCGCGCGCAGCCGGTCACAACTCACCTTCGAGTCGATCGCCGTCAACACCTACCAGCCGAATCTCGCCAGCGAACGCAAACTTCATGGCGACGACGCCTTGCAACGCATTGGCCGCGACATGATCCTGGTGCGCGAGTTCGAGCTCATGCTGCAGGCAATCAAACGAGACGGTGCCTATCTCGGCACCTCGTACGTACACGCCGGCCCCGCCCACCTATCGATCGGCCAAGAGGCGGCCGCTGTCGGCCAGGCGTTCACCCTGACGTCGATCGACAAAGTCTTCGGCAGCCACCGCAGTCACGGCGAGGTCATCGCCAAGGGACTTTCAGCCATCCATTCCTCTGAGGAACACGTGCTGACCGAAGCTTTCACCAGCTGGTCTGACGGCGCAATCTGGAATGTCGTCAAAAACCGCCTCGCCGACGACGATTTCGAGCAGCAAGCCATCAACTACCTGCTGTACGGCATGACCGCTGAAACGTTCGGCCGACGCACCGGCTTCAACCGCGGGCTCGGCGGCAGCATGCATGCCTTCTTCCCGCCGCTCGGCATTTACCCGAACAACGCCATCGTCGGCGGGTCAGGGCCGCTCGCCACCGGCGCAGCCCTCTACAACCGCCTTCAGGCTAAGCCCGGCATAGTGGTTGCCTCGATCGGAGACGCGTCCACTGGCACCGGCCCGGTGTGGGAGTCCTTCAACTTCGCCAGCATGGCACAGCTTGACACTCTGATGGATGAGAAGCACCGCGGCGGCCTGCCAGTCGTGTTCTTCATCGTCAACAACTTCTACGGAATGGGTGGCCAGACCATCGGCGAGACCATGGCGTACGACCGCCTGGCACGCATCGGTGCCGGCATCAACGCGAACAACATGCACGCGCAAACAATCGACGGCAACAATCCGCTCGCCGTGATCGAAGCGATGACCGCAGCCCGACGACACCTCGAATCCGGCGACGGCCCGGTGCTCATCGATTGTCAGACATACCGCCAATCGGGGCACTCACCTTCGGACGCATCGTCATACCGGACCAAGGACGAGGTGGACTTGTGGGCCTCCGTGGACCCGATCGACACCTACTTCGCTCGCCTCGTAGACGGCGGAGTCGTTCCCTCCGTCCGCCAATCAGAATTGAAACAGTGGGCCGAGGAACGCGTGCAGGCTTCCCTCGAAGTCGCTATCGACTCATCCGTATCGCCACGGCTTTCGCTACGCCGCGACGCGAAGGTGATGGCCGAACTCACCTTCAACAACACATCGATCGACCTGGCCGATGCTCCGGCTGGCGAAACCACCGTGCCAGCATCAGAGCTTCAACATCTGCAGTCGCTCGCCCGCAAATCACGGTCCGGCCTCTCCGACGGTCCCGGAAGCAAGCCGCTCTCCGGAGCCAAGGCGATTACCTTCCGCGATGCCCTCTTCGAAACCATCGTGACCCACGCCGTTGCCGATAACCGACTGGCAATGTGGGGCGAGGAAAACCGCGACTGGGGAGGACCCTTCGGCGTCTACCGCGGTCTCACCGAGCTGCTGCCCCGCCACCGACTCTTCAACTCACCCATCTCCGAGGCCGTCATCGTCGGCGCCGGCGTCGGTTTCGCACTTTCGGGTGGCCGCCCCATGGTCGAGCTGATGTACGCCGACTTCATCGGTCGGGCAGGCGACGAGATCTTCAACCAGATGGCCAAATGGCAGCCGATGTCTGGCGGTCTGTCGAGCATCCCCATGGTGCTGCGCATCTCCGTCGGCGCCAAATATGGGGCCCAGCACTCTCAGGACTGGAGTTCCATGGTTGCGGGCGTACCCGGCCTCAAAGTCGTCTTCCCTGCGACCGCTCACGACGCAAAAGGCCTCCTCGCCTCTGCCCTCTCAGGTAACGACCCGGTCGTGTTTTTCGAGAGTCAGCGCCTCTACGACACCGTTGAGACGGTGTTCCCCGACGGAGTTCCCGTTGACTACTACACGACACCGATCGGGCAGCCGAACGTTGTGCGAGCAGGCGCCGATCTCACGATCCTCAGCGTCGGAGCTGCGCTCTACCGGGCATTGGACGCGGCGAGCCAACTCGAAGAGAAGTTTGGACTGACGGCAGAGGTGATAGACGCCCGCTCGCTCGTGCCGTTCGAATACGAGCTACTGCTGGAATCGGTTCGCAAAACCGGTCGCCTCGTCTGCGTCTCCGACGCGAATCTCCGCGGCAGCTGGCTCAATACAGTCGCGGCCACCGTCTCGACGGAGGCATTCGATGAGCTCGATGCCCCCGTCGTGGTCCTTGGCGCACGCAACTGGATTGCTCCGCCCGCGGAACTCGAGTGGGACTATTTCGTCACTCCCGCCGACATCATTGACGCGGTACACACGCGTATCCTGCCTCTCGCCGGCCATCAGGTGCAGGAGGGCCCTGGAGCGGAGGGAACCCTCGAAGAGTCGGCGCTGGGCAGCTGATCCGTGCTGCCCAGCCCTCGTTCCATGACTAGTCCCTGACCGATTGCAACTGGAGAACATCGTGAAACTCTATGCAGACAGCGCCAACGTCGAGACAGTGGTGCCTTTGCTGCTCGATGGCCTCATCCGGGGCGTGACAACCAACCCGTCGATCATCGCTCGCGACGGAGTGACCCGCAACGACCTGGCGCGACTCTACGACGAGTTCAGCGCCGCCGGGGCGGACGAGATCTTCATGCAGGCGACCGGCGGATCGCGAGAGGACTTGCTCGCCGACTCCTTTCGCATAGCAGACTTCGGTGACCGGATCGTCGTAAAAGTTCCCGCCACACCCGACGGCTTTCGGGTGGCTCGGGAACTTCAGCGGCGCGACGTTCCTGTTCTGCTCACTGCGGTCTACAGTCTCGCCCAAGCGACCTACGCTTCAGCGATTGGGGTCGAATACATTGCCCCGTACTTCGGGCGACTAGTCGACTCAGGTGAAGACGGTCTCGCCAAGGTCTCGAACATGACAAAAGTACTTGCGTCGACTCGCACGAAAGTCCTCGTGGCCAGCGTTCGCTCCCCCAATGCGGCGGCCACCCTCGCTCTCAACGGAGTCGGACATATCACCGCCGATGTACCCGTCCTCCTAGCAATGATGGTCGATCCGGTGACCGAACAGTCCGCTGCCGAGTTCGAACGAGTGGCTGCCCAAAGTTCGACTGACCCGGTCGATAGCATCGGCTGAATCCACGTTCGATCGCGGCCTGCTCGACGATTCACGCAGCAACTAGCGGCAGCCAGCTCATCCGCGTGCAGCGTCATGTCGGTCCAGTAGTAGAACTCGGGATGTCGGTCATGCCATCCGTTTGTGGGGTCGACTCTGCTGGTCTGGCTGTGCGCTCGGTGCGACTACCACCCCGCTGTGCGGCCACTCCAGCGAGCACGACGAATGCGATGCCCACCAGCTGGATGATCGTGGGTGACTGGCTCAGCACGAGTAGCCCGATGAGCACCCCGAAGGCAGGCTCAATGGAGAGCAGTGTTCCGAACGCCGTGTGGGTCATCCGGCGCAGGGCAAGCATCTCGAGCCCGAACGAGATCACAGGAGTGACGAGAGCAATCCCGGCCGCCAGGAGCAGCACCCACCAGGCAGCGTTACCAGCGAGAACTTGCGGCAGGCCGACAGCAGTGGTCAATACAGCAGCGATCGGGATCGTCAGGGAGAGCCCGCTGATCCCTGAGAAGCGGTCTCCGACCACTTGCGTCAACACGTTGTACAGGGCCCAGCAGGCTCCCGCGGCAAGAGCGAAGCCGGCTCCGATCAGGTCGATCTCCCCGTGCCAGGGCTCGGTGAGCATGACCACCCCAAGGAGCGCGAGCAACGGCCATACGAGCGCGCTGCGCCGCTTACTCGCGATTCCGGCCACGGCGAGCGGGCCCAGGAACTCGATAGCCACAGCAGTACCAAGCGGAATGCGTTCAACGGCGGTGAGGAAGAACGTGGTCATGAAGCCGGTAACCAGTCCGAGTACCAACAGGATGGGCAGATCCTTCCGGCGGATCGACCGGACGCGGGGCCTGGCGATGAGCCAGAGGAGCACCGCGCCGAAGCACATCCTCAACCAGGCTGTGCCGGCGGGTCCCACCTGCTGGATCACGGTGACCGAGAGTGCGTTCGAGAGTTGGATCAGCAGCATGGCAGCGACAGCGAGCGACCACGGCGGGATCCCGGTGGCAGGGCGCTGGCCGATCATGGCGCGCCGATCAGCCGACGGGTGACGGTCACATCGCCGCTGAGCCGGCCGAGTGCGTCCGCCAGCGTATCCGCCGCGATAGCGAGGGCGCCGTCGGTCACCGGAGCCAGGGCGTCGAGGATGAAGAACGCCGACCGGGTGGTTGTGGTCAGCCCGGTACGGCGGCCTTGTCGCCAATTCCACCGACGGCATGTCACCCCGGCATCATCACTCCACACCACCTCACCGCGCTCCGGGTGCTCGAGCGCCGTCTCGCCGTTCGCGACCGTATCGAAGTCCTCGTCGCCAGTCGCGCGCAGGAGACGGGCTGGCCCCTGATAGGCGTGGAAGTTTTCGCCTCCGAAAGGAATCTGGTGCAACACCGAGATCGCGTTGTACGTGTCAGTGAGTGCGTTGACGCGCGGCAACCCGTTTTCGGCTCGGCGTGTGAGTGCTTCCAGGCTATTGCGGGTGCGGTGCGGCTTCGCCCCGAACGCGCGATACGCCTCTCGCCAGGCGGCGACGTGCGGCAACTGATCCACCGTTGACTTCGCAAGCAGCGCTCGGGCATGCGCCTCAGCTGCTGCAACCAGGTGGTCAGCCGCTCCCCTGCCGATCTGTGTTCCCGCCACCGGCGTGAATCCATCGACGACGAGGAGCATTGCGCGATAGTCCGGGCGCAGCTCGAACACTGCCGGTTCCACGTTGCAGGCGGCAAGGAAGGTATCGGGAGCCATGAATTCAGGCATCAGAGGTTCTCCGTCATCTGTGCCGTCTCAACCCTCGGCTCGAAGACCGTGAGTGTGAACCTGGCAGGCTCATTGTTCGGGTTCGCATAGGCATGGACGGTGTCGCCCACGAATGTCAGGGCATCACCGGTGCCCAGTTGGTGAGTCTGCCCGTCGACCTCGACAGTTATCGCTCCCTCCTGGACGT
>JAODMM010000215.1 GCA_025465015.1 Cryobacterium sp.
TTTAGACAGTCCGAAACGCGACTGGTACCACTGGCGGCCGCCGCGGGTCGGCGCAACGGCTGGCCAGCGAGGGGCTGAGCCGAACAATTGGAAGTCGTTCTTCTCGGGGTCGGCATGGGAACTGGATACACTCTCGGGCGAGTATTTCCTCCATCTCTTCTCACGGAAACAGCCGGACCTCAACTGGGAGAACCCAGAGGTGCGCAGCGCGATCTACGAGATGATGAGGTGGTGGCTTGATCGAGGCATTGATGGTTTTCGCATGGATGTCATCAACTTCATCTCAAAGGACCAGCGCCTTCCCGATGCAGAGGTACATGCGGGAACCACCTACGGTGATGGGGCGCCCTTCTACGCTCCAGGCCCTCGAATCCACGAGTTTCTCCGCGAAATGCACCAAATGGTGTTCGAAGGTCGATCAGATCGCTTCCTGACCGTCGGCGAGATGCCCGGCGTCTCCATCGAACAAGCTCAGCGTTTCACCGATCCTGCTCGACGGGAACTGAACATGATTTTTCAGTTCGAGCACGTCGATTTAGACCATGGCCCGTCGGGTAAATGGGGACGCCGCGGCATTGACCTCCCGGCGCTCAAAGCGTCTTTCGCGCGGTGGCAGGACGGACTTGCAGAACGCGGCTGGTCGAGCTTGTACTGGAACAATCACGATCAGCCCCGCGTCGTCAGCCGCTTCGGCGACGACGGCCGCTTCCGGGAACTCTCGGCAAAGCTTCTCGCAACTGTGCTGCATATGCAACGCGGCACCCCCTTCATATTCCAGGGCGAGGAGCTTGGAATGACCAACGCCGACATTCGATCGATCGACGATGTACGAGACATCGAGTCACTGAACTTCTTCAAACAGGCAATGACGGAAGGGATGGATCCAGCGGAAGCGTTGGCGGCCATCCGAGCAATAGGCCGAGACAACGCTCGGACTCCAATGCAGTGGTCTGGGGATGCAGGAGGCGGGTTCTCAGACGGAGCTCCGTGGATCCGCGTGAACCCCAACACAGCGCGTATCAACGCCCAAGACCAGGTCGGTCGCCACGGATCGGTCTTCGAGTGGTACCGAACCCTAATCGAGCTTCGACACCGTGACAGGCTGATTTCGCAGGGCGCCTTTGAGATGCTCGCCGCCGATCACCCCGCTCTTTGGGCGTTCCTCCGCTCGATGGATGAGCGCCAGTTGCTTGTCTTGGCGAACGTCTCGGATTCTGAGTTGGACCTTCGTGGTGAGATTGACGCGGTCACATTGTCGGCCGCTGAGGTGGTCCTGGACAACTATCACGGGCTGCTCCGTGAAGACCCATGGAGGCTCCTACCTTGGCAAGTACTGGTCCTCGAAACGCATATATCCTCCAGCGGGCCATGATGATCACGGGACGCTGGGCAGGTGAGTCAGTAGGGCTCGCGGGCCGCCGAATATTCCGATGGTGTGGACCACGTACTAAAGCCTCCTTCTAGCAGGCAGGAAAGCCCGCCGTCGGATTCCGCCTCTCGGCGCGGAGCAAGACTCTTGAGCGGACGGATAGCTGCCGTGGGGGCGAACCCAATTCTCGCTCCGCGCCCATCGACCACGTCACACCGGAGCTCGCAAGGGACATCAGCACCATGCTGGCTACCGGCGAAATGTACTATCTCAGCTTCGTTCCTCGAGGTCGAGCTCGTACTCATCGAAGGTGACCTCCAGAGTTGGAGGCGAGACTCCAGCACCCAGTGGGCTGAAGACCTCTGGGTGCTGAAGCTGGCGCCGATCGGCCTGCCCGCTTCGAGGTTCTCTCGTTCGTCATGGATCCTCCATTCCCTCGACCGGATGACTGATCTAGCTGGTGAAGTCACGGTAGCGGCTCGGGCAGCTCTGTTGTTCCCGTGCCAGAACGCAGTGCGTTCCATCGCGGCGCGCCTCCGCCGCGCATGGCATGATGCAGACGCCGACCCCGCTGGAGCTGCTTCACACCGAGTACGAACGACTAGCTGCACGCGACCCCGCCACCCCGACCCACGTCCAACGCCGTTCAGTGAAGGTCTACCTGACCGAAGTCGGCGCGAGCGATTCCAAGTCGCGGACCTGCGACAGCCAGGATCGCGTCATCCGCTGGGTTCACAGCCTCCTTGACCTGGAAGCGTTCATCACTCGCGAAGGCCGATGGCCCCGAGAGAACAACCGCCTGCCGGCCGACGCCTTCCTACCGGGTGAACGACGACTAGCTAACTGGGTGCGATCCGAGCGGCGTGCAGCCCAGGCGCTGCGCCGATGCTCCTACCAACGTGTACGACTCGCCGCTGTCCCGGGATACACACGGTTCGCGCGTCGAAGTTCGGGGACACGAAGTTGACGATTCACGCGACCGCCATCGTCAACCACCCGCCTCCGGCTCTTGCTGACGGCAAGTCAGCCAGACTCGCGTCAGCAGCCCGAGGTGCCCGCACGACCCCGGGAAGGAGTACCAGCAGGATACCTGTGCGCAGGTTGAAGTTGTGTGTGTGGGGAGGGGCAGAACGGGGCTCGACTGTCCTGGTCACAGTTTCAGTCGGTGCCAACCGGAAGCTCCAGGAAGGAGGGGCTGGCTGGCGAGTGGACGACGGTCAGGACCTCGGCTCCGGTCTCGGGGTATCGGGCAAATGTCGATGCGTCGCTGCCGGCAATGGCGATGCGCAGCCTATGCCCGGCCTCGAGTTGCACCGACGTGGCGTACAGCGGCATGTCGACCTGAGTCAGCTCGCCGGGTGTGAGCGGTTCCGCATCGGCGCGAAGGAAGGACCGAGGTGGCCCGGGATGCTGGTAGGGCAGAGTAGCCTCCTCTGACACGTTGTGAATGAGTCGCAGGATGCCCTCGGTCAGATAGGTCACGCGGCCGTCGGGTGCGACGTCCTCGAGGTAGATGTGGAGCGCCCCGTCAGCGTGGGTGGAGGAGAGGTGAAGCGAGACCACCGGCGTTCCCGTGATACGCAGATCGGCCTTGAGCGGAGCCCC
This sequence comes from Cryobacterium sp., assembly GCA_025465015.1. Lineage (GTDB taxonomy): Bacteria > Actinomycetota > Actinomycetes > Actinomycetales > Microbacteriaceae > Cryobacterium. The sequence goes on from JAODMM010000215.1 coordinate 2,975, forward strand.
GGTGTAGGTCAGGAGGCCGGCGTCCTCTTCGGCGCGATCCGGGTAGTAGACGTCGTCGCCGGTGTAGTTCGTTTGCCACCGGGTGGCCTCGCCGCTCGACGTCGACGGTTCGACGGCGTAGTCGTCCTCTCCCGCCGTTACGGGCGGGGAATCGGTAAGCGCCTGGTCGGCGCCTAGATACCAACGTTGCACCCCCATTTCGGCTGGCGGCCAGGTGGGGGTCGTTCGCCATTGCCCCTCGTTCATTGTGTAATACCGGATAGAGTTCGGCTCCGGGTCGGATTTTGGCTCCGCGCCCAGGTGCCGATCGAAGAAGTCCACCAGGTCGGCGAACTGGTCATCGAAGGTCGGGTTCGGGAATGTGAAGCGGGGCTGAAATGGGTCGACGTCGTCTTCGCCGCCGTGATTCCACGCGCCGATGACGAGTTCCTGCGGCATGTCGCTGGTCATGTAGCGGCTCAACGCCCCGTCGGCGGTCGCTGCGTCCAGCCAGCCTGCGCGCACCAGCATCGGCGTGTCGGCGGCCTCGATGGTCTCGAGCCGACCGTAGGGGCTGATGTCCCCGATGGTGACGTCCCCGCTCACCGGGTCGTCCCGGTAGGTTGCGTTCTCCAAGGCGGAGACGAGGTTGAGGGTCTCGTGGCCTTCGACCGCGTCTCGGAGGAGCTCGCCGCCGGGATCGGCATCCACAGCCTTCACACCGGGGACCGCCAGCTTGAGCCACCAGCATGCCAGGCCGTTGACATCCTGGAGCGCGCACACGTCGTTGGCGTCCATTGCCTGGTTCCCCGCGTTCCATGTTTCCACGAAGCCGCGATTGAGGGCGCCGCCCGGCATGGCGAGGAAGAACTGCGGGTCGAAGTCGCTGTACAGCGGCGCGACCGCCCGGAGTGCCGGGTGCGCCGGGACGGCGCTCAGCTCGGCCGAGTTGCCACTGTACGAGATGCCGACAGCGCCGACAGCGCCGTCCGACCACGGTTGCGCCGTGATCCACTCGGTGACCTCGCCCAGATCGGCCACCTCGGCGTCAGACCACTCCACCGGGCGCTGGCCGGACGACGCGCCACTGCCGCGCGCATCCACCAACACCAGGGCATAGCCGGCCTCGTTCCACTGGTCCGCCATCT
>JAODMM010000232.1 GCA_025465015.1 Cryobacterium sp.
TTCATCATCACGAACTTCAACTCCGGCGCGGTGATGACGTTCCCGAAGTACATCTACATCTCCGCGGCACGTGGAATCCCCGCTGAGGCCAATGTCATCGCCTCGGCCGTGTTCGTCCTCGCGCTCGTGATCGTGGTCAGTGCGCAGCTATCGCAGGCCGCCAGAAGGAATCGGCTCGCGAGGATCGGTTAGCGGTAGCTCGCCCGGATCTCGCCCACCGGACGTCGGCCTCCGACGACGGTAAGACCGAGGTCGGGTAGTACCAACTCCACGTCTCCCCGGGAGAGAGCGCCCGCATCGCTCAGCAAGTTCAGTGCGACGACCATTCCTGCCCGCAGGTTACCGTCCAGGATCTTCAGGGCGACCGTCGTGCCGTTGTCAGCTGAGGCCACGACGACCCCCTCTGCGCCGCTCTTCACGAACAAGCCGAGACGTTCGATGACGATTGTGTCCGGCTGGCCGGGCCCGGCGATGACCCAACCGTTCTCGCGAATCGCTTCCCCGAGGAAGCCTGCCTCTCGGTAGATGGCGAACGGGGAATTGGAGCGCGATGTCGCGATGCGGGCGATTCCGCGGGCGAGGGCAGTGAGGGAGAGAGCATGCACGGGCGCGCCGCATCCGTCGACACCCGTTGCGGAGGGCCGCTCCCCGGTGAACCGCTCGACGACGTCGAGGATGCGTCGCTGCAACGGATGCCCGGGGTCGAGGTACCCCTCCAGGGGCCACCCGTTCTGCTTGCAGGCAACAAGCATCGCGGCGTGCTTGCCGGAGCAATTCATGTAGACCCGGTCATCCTGGGCGCCCTGGCGCACGAGAGCGTCCCTGGTCGGCCGGTCGTCCGGCCAAGCCGACGGGCAAGCGAGCGCAGATTCGGGTATCCCGGCCCGAGAGAGTAAGCCACGAACCAGGGTGGCATGCCGAGCCGTGCCGCTGTGGCTCGCAGTGGCAATTGCCGCATCCTCGCCCCTCAAAGCGACCCCACTGGCCATCACCGCCACCGCCTGGAACGGTTTCATGCAGGAGCGGGGGAAGATCGGCGATGCGACATCACCGAGGGAGCGCAGCACCTCTCCTTCACCCGTGAGGACGACCGCCGAGCCGGCGTGCCGAGACTCGACGAAACCACTTCGCTCGATGACGGCCAACTCCACCGCATCCGCGACGGCGATGGTGCCCGTCGCGTTCGTTCCCGACACCGTCTAGAGAGACGCGAGGGCGTCGTCGATGACCGACATGGCGTCGACGATGAGCTCGTCACTGACGGCCAGGCTGGGTAGGAACCGCAGTACGTTGCCGTAGGTGCCAGCCGTGAGCAGAAGAACGCCGTTCTTCGCCGCGAACTTGGCGATGGCAGTGACCGCCGCCTGGTTGGGCTCCTTGGTGGTGTCTCCTGTGCCGGGCTGCACGAGTTCGATGGCGATCATGGCACCGCGCCCACGGATGTCGCCGATGATGTCATATTTCGTCTTCAGCTGCTCCAAGGAAGAGGTGAGGGCGGCTTCGATGCGCTTGCCCTCGGCGAGAAGGTTGTTGCGCTCAATCGACTCGAAGACGGCGATTGCTGCAGCGCAGGCGACGGGGTTGCCGCCGAAGGTGCCGCCGAGCCCGCCGGGCTGGGAGGCATCCATGATGTCAGCGCGGCCGGTGACAGCGGCAAGCGGAAGGCCACCTGCGATGCCCTTCGCGGTGAGGACGAGGTCGGGAATCCAGCCGAAGTGCTCACTGGCGTAGTACGCGCCGGTGCGGGCCATGCCGCTCTGGATCTCGTCGGCGATCATTACGACGCCGTTCGCGGTGCACCACTCCTGAAGCGCCGGCAGGTAGCCGTCGGCAGGGACCATGAATCCGCCCTCGCCCTGAATGGGCTCAACGACCAGGCACGCGAGGTCCGTCGCGCCCACCACTTTCTCCAGGTAGGTGATGGTGCGATCGGCCGCTTCTGCGCCGCTGAGCCCATCGTGGTAGGGGTAGGAGCTCGGCGCGTGGTAAACGTCCCCGGCGAGAGGTCCGTACCCGGTCGCGTACGGCATGGCCTTGTAATTCATCGCCATCGTGAGATTGGTGCGGCCGTGGTACGCGTGGTCGAGGACCGCGACAGCCCGGCGGCCGGTGTACTTGCGGGCGATCTTGACGCCGTTCTCCACGGCTTCGGCGCCGGAGTTGATCAGCACGGACTTCTTGGGAAAGTCGCCGGGGGTGTGCTCGGCGAGAAGTTCGGCAACTCGCACGTACTCCTCGTAGGGAGTGATGGTGAAGAGTGTGTGGATGAAGTCCTTCACCTGGCCAGCCGCAGCCTCGACGACGCTTGAGTCGGTGTGTCCGATGGTGGTGACGCCGATGCCCGCACCGAGGTCGATGAACTGATTACCGTCAACGTCGACGAGAATCGCACCGTTCGCTTTGGTGATGTAAACGGGAAGGGTGGAACTGACGCCCGCAGAGACGCTGGCGAGGCGTCGGTGCTGGAGTTCTTCAGACTTGGGCCCGGGGATCGCGGTCACAACCCGGCGTTCCTGCGGAACGGTGTAGACGGGTGCCGGGGACTGGGCGGGGGACGCGGAAGCGGTGAGGGTGTCAGTCATGATGACACGAGTTTACCGGCCTTCACGTCGGCGAGTCGCGGTGATTTCCTGCAAGAATCGTGTTCGTCAGGTCGCAAGCTCACGAGAGGTGTCATGAAAGCTGTGCACGAGTATTCAGTCGGAGTCACCTGGACGGGGAACCGGGGCACCGGAACCAGCACGTATCGTTCCTATGGGCGGGATCACACGGTGCGCGCTGAAGGTAAATCCACCATCGATGGGTCCTCTGATCCGACCTTCCATGGCGACGCAGACCGTTGGAACCCTGAGGAGCTCCTCCTGGCAGCTCTCAGTCAGTGCCATATGCTCTCCTACCTCCACGTGGCGGCGCGCCATGGCGTCACCGTGACCGCGTACGCCGACGAGGCGACCGGCACGATGGAACAAAGCGGTGAGAGTGGCCGCTTCACCGGTGCCGTCCTGCGTCCCCGGGTGACCATCGCCGATCCGGCACAGAGCAAACGTGCCCAGTCTCTGCATGCTGAGGCTGCCGCTGCCTGCTTCATCGCTGCGTCCGTCAATTTCCCGGTCGATCACCAACCGGTGATCCTTGTCGAGGGGGCCTGACCGAGGAACCAGCGGACGAAGACCGCCTGGACTCGGTGTCGGAGCGGATGGATCTGACGGATCCCTAGAATCGCTCTCGAGGGAACACCTTGTCGGCGAACTTCTGAAGGGTGCCCGTTGGCGGGGCCTCATTGTAGATACCCGCCAGTTCCTGGCCGGACAACGCGTGAATGCCCGACATGATCTCATCCGTCGCCAGACGCCGGGCCTTCCCTGAGTCAGGGCTGCCGTGCACGCTCACGTCGATGGGTTCTCCGAAGGCGACGGTGACCCTGCGAATGCGGGGGAACTTCGCCCCGACCGGTTGGATCTCCTGGGTGCCGATGAGCCCGACGGGAACCACCCGCGCCCCCGTTGTGAGGGCGAGCCAGGCCACCCCCGTGCGTCCCCGGTATAGGCGCCCGTCGAGTGATCGGGTGCCTTCGGGGTAGATGGCGAAGGCGCTGTCGGACTCCAGGATGACGCGGCCCGCGTCGAGGGCGTCCTGCGCTGCCTGCCCGGCTCCGCGTTCCACCCCCACGGCCCCGATCGACGTGAAGAACGTCCGGGAGATCCATCCCTTGATGCCGGTGCCTGTGAAGTAGGTGGACTTGGCGAGAAATTGCACTCGCCGTGGCGCGGTGAGGGGGATGACAAGGCTGTCGATGAACGAGAGATGGTTGCTGGCGAGAATGACTCGGCCCGTCTTGGGAATATTCTCCCGCCCGGTGATGTGTGGGCGGAAGACGAGGCGCGCGATGGGAGCCATGATGCCGTAGCCGAGGAAATAGACGAATCCGGGCCGCTTGGCGCGTTCGGGGATCGGGTCCGATTCGGTTCCAGCTGTCACACCTCGACCCTACCTGCGGCTTCATGCCGCTGCGGGTATGGGCTGAACGGGCGGTCCGCCTAGCATGGGACCGTGCGAAGAGTTCTCATCCTCGGATCGACAGGATCCATAGGGACCCAGGCCCTTGAGGTCGTCAAAGCCAACCCCGACCGGTTCGAGGTGGTAGGTCTGGGTGCAGGCACGAATCGCCAGATGCTGGAAACTCAGGCCACTGAATTCCACGTGGAACACACCGCCTTAGGTGCGGCTGAGGCGGCGCAGCTCGTGCGAGACGTCGATGCCGACGTCGTCCTCAACGGCATCACGGGCTCGGTGGGCCTTGGTCCCACCCTGGCGGCGCTCGCCGCAGGGCGCACCCTTGCACTGGCGAACAAGGAGTCACTCATTGTGGGCGGCGACCTCGTGAAGTCGCTCGCCGCGCCCGGTCAGATAGTGCCCGTTGACTCTGAACACTCCGCTATCGCGCAGGCGCTCCGGGCCGGTACCGCGGGGGAGGTCGGCAGGCTGGTGCTCACAGCATCCGGTGGTCCGTTCCGGGGGATGAGCCGCGACGCGCTGGCAACGGCTACACCCGCTCAGGCGCTCGCTCACCCGACCTGGGACATGGGGTTAGTTGTCACCACGAATTCCGCCACGCTCGTGAACAAGGGACTTGAGGTGATCGAAGCCCACCTGCTCTTCGACGTCGCGTACGACCGGATCGACGTGGTCGTGCATCCCCAGTCCGTCGTCCATTCGATGGTGGAATTCGTCGACGGATCGACCATTGCGCAGGCATCCCCGCCTGACATGCGCCTGCCAATCTCCCTAGGACTCCACTGGCCGAACCGGGTGGGCGGCGTGGGAGCGCCGATCGACTGGACCCACGCCCAGTCCTGGACCTTCGAACCGCTGGACTCCGAGGCCTTCCCCGCGGTCGAGCTTGCGAAGTACGTCGGCCGCGCAGGCGGAACCTATCCGGCGGTTTTCAACGCAGCCAATGAGCATGCCGTCGCCGCGTTCCACCAGGGACGCGTCGGGTTCCTCGGGATTGTTGACATCATCCGGCGCGTGGTTGACCTTCACGAGCAGGACGCACCCCTCACTCTGGAATCCCTGGCTGCCGCAGAAGCTTGGGCGCGGGCTGCTGCGGAACGGATGATAGCGGCTTAAGTCGCTCAGCCGGGACGTTCTCTCAGCCCCTTCGACCTTTCCGCCGCCCTTCGAATCGTCAGCCCTTCGACTTCTTGGGCTCCTTCACCTTTGTGTTCCCTTGATCACCGTTGGCGGTACCCGTGCTTACCTCCGGCGCCGGCGCGAGGGTCGGGCCCGGATCGGGGGCAGGATCCGAAGTGGGTTGCGGTGCCGGGTCGGGTGTGGGGACCGGTTCCGGCGTGGGCAGAGGATCTGCCGGTGCGGGCTCCGGTGCGGGCACCGGCGCGGGCTCGGGCTCGGGGGGCGGTTCTGAGGAGGGGTCCGGCTCCGGAGCCGGTTCGGGGTCTCCGGTGTCAACCGGGGCAGGTTCCGGCGGGGGCGCCACCGCCGCGATAGCGGCGGTGAGGTCGGCTGCGACCTGATCGATCGCGGCCTGAATTTTCACCGACCGGGAACCGGTGACCTTGTCGGCTGCTGCGGCGGCGAGCAGGTCGGCCTGGAGCTTGGCCAACGCTGCTTGGGCGCCGACGAAATCGGCCCCGGCGGCGGCAGTCGTGACGGCCATCACGCCAGCCTGCAACTGGTTGGCCGTGCTGGCCTGCAAATCAGGAGCCGGACCTGAACAACCGGCGAGTGTCGCAGCCACGAACGCCACCCCGGCCAGGGTGGCCGATGCATTGCGCCGCTGCCGGCTCATGGGGCCACGCTCTCCTGAAGTTGCTTGAGGTGCTCGCCCAGGCTCCCGTCCACGGCGGGGTAGCTGGGAGCGGGATCGCCCGGGGCTGCGGGCTGAGAGATAAAGAAGACGAGGGCAAGCACGGCTGCCAACGCGGCCGCGACAACGGCGAGAGCGACCACGGCCCAGCGCCGGGAGTTCCGAGGGGCGGCCTCGGAGGCCAGATCCGAGCTGGCGGTACGAGCGGTTGCTGCGGCGGGGACTGCCGGTGTCGCCGCCGTGGGCAGGGCTTGTGCAACAGGGGCAACCTGCGTCGATGTTGTCGGGGCAGCGGGCGGCAGCACCGCGGTCACAGCCGTGACCTCGGGTCGTTCCGTCGCGAGGAATGCTGCTGGTGTGCCGAGATGAGGGTCACCGGCCAAGAGTCGAAGCCGCATCGCGGTGGTCCCCGCATCCGGGCGATCAGCGGGGTCGCGGCTGGTCATCAGACAGAGCACCTCGGCCCATGCCGGGCCCAGCTCCGCGGGAATCTCCGGCTGCCGCTGCAGCCTCGCCATCGCCGATTCCACGGCGCTTCCCGGATACACGCGTACACCCGTGAGGCATTCGAGAAGGACCAGCCCCAGGGAATAAATGTCAGTGGGCGGGCCCAAGGCGGTGCCGAGTGCTTGTTCGGGGCTCAGATAGCTGGCCGTGCCGAGGAGATTGCCGGTCGCGGTGAGCCGGGTGCCATCGAGCAGGCGGGCGATCCCGAAGTCGGCCAGTTTCGCCTGGGGTGCTCGGCCGGGGAACGGTGCAGGACCAAGCAGCACGTTGGCTGGCTTGATGTCGCGGTGAATGATGCCCCGCGTGTGCACATAATGCAGGGCTTCGGCCAGGTCGGCACCCATCTGCGCCACTTCGACGGGAGGCATCGGGCCGGCCGCGATCCGGCTGCGCAGGTCGTGCCCGTCGACGTACTCCATGACGATATACGCCACGGGCACGCCATCAATCGTCGCCGTGCCGGCGTCGAACAGCGTCACCAGCGCGAAGTGATTGAGGCTTGCAAGAACGGTGACCTCACCGCTTTGACGTTCGGGTTCGGCGGCATCCGTCCTGAAAAGCTTCAAAGCGACCGTGCGGCCCAGCACGACGTCGCTCGCCTCGTAAACGGCTGCCATGCCGCCGTTCCCGATCAGGCGCTCGACCCGGAACCGGTCGGCCAGAAGTGTGCCGATCGGGCCAACAGTATGCGTCTCGGTCAGGGAGATCTCCTCGGGTGAGTTCTTAGCGTTAAGCAAACCACAGAGTACCCGGTACGACCAGCGGGCTCGCAGCTTCTCCCCGGTACTCTGGGGCTGTGGAATCCGTGCTGCTGTTTGTCCTGGGTGTCGCCGTCGTGGTGGTCGGTCTTGCCCTGTCGATCGGCCTGCACGAGGTCGGACACCTGGTTCCCGCGAAGGCCTTCGGCGTCAAAGTGACCCAGTACATGATCGGGTTCGGCCCGACCTTGTGGTCAAAGCGCCGAGGCGAGACAGAGTACGGCGTGAAAGCCATCCCGCTCGGCGGCTACATCTCCATGATCGGTATGTTCCCGCCAGCTTCCGTGGGCGGAGCCGGACGGAACGCGAGCACCGGGTTCTTCAACACTCTGGTGCAGGATGCCCGCTCCGCCAGCGCCGATACCATCGGTGCCGGCGAGGAACGCCGTGCCTTCTACCGGCTGCCCGTATACAAGCGCATCATCATCATGCTCGGTGGACCGGTCATGAACCTCCTGGTCGCCATCGTGCTCTTCGCCATCCTGCTGATGGGTTTCGGCACAGCGCAGGCGAGCACGACAGTGGGCAGCGTCTCCGCCTGCGTCCTGCCCGCCACGAGCGATCGCCAAACCTGCGCGCCCGGCGACGAGGAAGCTCCCGGAGCGGCAGCCGGGTTGCAGCCGGGTGACCGCCTGGTGAGCATCGACGGAGTCGCCATCACACGCTGGGCGCAGTCGACAGAGGTGATCCGCGAGTCTCCCGGAACGGTACTCCGCGTCGTCGTGGAACGCGACGGTGCAGAGCGCACTCTGGCCATCACCCCGAAACTCACCGAGCGCCACGTGGTCGATGACAAGGGCCAGGTGAAGACGGACGCCGCGGGCGACCCGGTCACTCAGGAGGTCGGCTTCGTGGGCATCGGGCCTGCCGGTGAACTCGTGCAGCAGCCGGCAACCGCTGTCCTGCCCATGGTTGGCGAGAACATCGGCGGTGTGGTGCACTTGATTGTGAATCTGCCCCAGCGCCTCGTCGACGTGGCAAATGCCGCATTCGGCCCGGGCGAGCGCGACCCCAACGGTCCAATCAGCGTGGTGGGCGTGGGCAGGGTCGCCGGCGAGATCGCGAGCATCGACACCATCCCCGTCGCGAGCAAAGTGGCCAGCATGCTGGGCCTGCTCGCCTCACTCAATATCGCACTCTTCGTGTTCAACCTCGTCCCGCTCCTGCCGCTGGACGGCGGGCACGTGGCTGGCGCCCTATGGGAAGGTATCCGCCGCGCCTTCGCAAGGCTGTTCAGGCGTCGCGAGCCGGGCCCGGTTGACACGGCGAAATTGATGCCCCTGACCTTCGCCGTCGTGATCGTCCTCGGCGGCATGAGCCTGTTGCTCATCTACGCTGACATCGTCAAGCCGATCTCGCTCTTCGGCTGACCGGTCCCCGGTGGTACTCCGCCGCTCCGCGAGCGGGCCACCGGCGGAGTGGGCACGGCTCGCGGGGGCGGACGCCGACGGTCCTCGCTACAAGTAGCATCAGAGCATGCCATCTCCCTGGTCCCCGGATGCCGCCTGGGATCACAGTGTCCGCTTGCCCGGGACCCGCATGCCCGCCGCGGTGCGGCTGTGGTTACCGGTGGTCGTCTCGTTCCTCGTGCAGGTCCCGTCCGTCTCGTTTGTCGCCTCGGACTCCGCGGGGCCCGACGCGGCTCTCGCGATCCTGCTGGCGCTCGCCGGGCCCCTCGCGCTGATTGGCGCCCGCAGGTTTCCTGGGCCGGCCGTAGTCATCACGGCGGCCTGTGCGGGGGCGTTGCCACTGCTGCGGCCTGACATCGCCACGCCCTACGTGGCCCTGGCGTTCGCCATCGTGCTGGGTATCATCCGCGGTGCGAGGCTCTGGGTCTATGTGAGCGTCGCGGCCGCATGGCTGCTTGTGATCTCACTCGCCGGAACCCTCGGGGTGGGCATCCATCCGCTCCGAGTCGCGTTCACCACCTTGGCGCTCGCTGCCGCCATGGGGATGGGGGAGGCGATCCGTGCCCGCCGCGAGCGTTTCCTCGATTTTCGACGTTCGCTCGACGCCCGGCGCATGTCGACCGAGCAGCGGGAGCGGGTGAGGATCGCCCGGGAACTCCACGATGTGCTCGCGCATTCGTTGTCACAGATCAACGTGCAAGCCGGTGTCGGCCTCCATCACCTCGACCTCCAGCCCGACAAAGCGGCCGCGGCGTTGGCGAGCATCAAGAGTACGAGCAATCAGGCATTAGAAGAGGTGCGGATGGTCCTCGGGATCCTCCGCTCTGACGAGGGGGAGGAGAGCGAGCCGTTAGCAGCTGAACCCGACCTCACCGGTATGCCCACCCTGATCGACGCCTTCCGCGCGCAAGGAATGCGCGTGGACTTCGTCAATACCCTCGACGCCGAGTCCGCCGTCCCAACCCCCGTGCAGCTGGCCCTGTACCGGATCTGCCAAGAGGCGCTCACCAATGTTCTTCGTCACGCGGGCGACGTCGCGGCATCCGTGTATTTGGGTGCTGACCGAGGGAAATACCTGCTCGCTGTCACCGACCACGGTGCAACACAGCCCGTCTCGCCGCTGCCGGGGGCGGGACTCCTGGGTATGCGGGAACGGGCGGAGGTCCTAGGCGGGAGCCTCCGCGCCGAAGGCATGGAAGACGGCGGGTTCCGAGTCGAGGCGAGGATCCCCGTGCAGGGCGTCCGGCGGTGAGCAGATGGCGCGGATGACCCGGGGTCGTCATCGGCGCCGCGGGCAGCTCATCATAGCCGGGCCCCTTTCCGGGTTCCGGGTCGGAAACCGGCTTGGACGCATCTGGCCCCAAACCACAGGGCTAGCGCGCTGATGAAACCCCTTCGTTTCCGTCTTTCCTGCCCGCCGAGTCGTCCGGTCAAGGCTACGGACATCGTGCTCCGTCGTAGACCTCCGGCCAACAGCGCAAGCTCCGCTGGGAAGCTCCTCGCGCACGCCGCGTAAGCTTGGCCGTGTGGCAGCAATCAATTTGGGGATGCCGAAGGTACCCGAGGTACTCGCTCCCCGGCGCAAATCCCGTCAGATCAAGGTAGGCAAGGTCCTCGTCGGCGGTGATGCTCAGGTCAGTGTCCAGTCCATGACGACGACGCCCACACCGAACATCAACGCGACCCTGCAGCAGATCGCCGAGCTCACGGCGTCCGGTTGCGACATCGTCCGTGTCGCCGTTCCGAGCCGCGACGACGCCGAGGCTCTCCCGATCATCGCGAAAAAGAGCCAGATCCCCGTCATCGCCGACATCCACTTCCAGCCCAACTACGTCTATGCCGCGATCGATGCCGGCTGCGCCGCGGTGCGTGTGAACCCGGGCAACATCCGCAAGTTCGACGACCAGATCGGGGAGATCGCTCGCCGGGCGAAGGCGGCGGATGTCAGCATCCGGATCGGCGTCAACGCGGGCTCGCTCGACCCCCGCCTGCTGCAGAAGTACGGCAAGGCAACCCCGGAGGCCCTCGTGGAGAGTGCGGTTTGGGAGGCGAGCCTGTTCGAGGAGCACGATTTCCACGACTTCAAAATCTCGGTCAAGCACAACGACCCCATCGTGATGGTCAAGGCCTACCGGCTGCTCGCCGAACGCGGTGATTGGCCGTTGCACTTGGGGGTCACCGAAGCCGGACCCTCGTTCCAAGGAACGATTAAGAGCGCCACGGCGTTCGGGATCCTCCTCTCGGAGGGAATCGGCGACACAATCCGCGTATCCCTGTCCGCGCCACCCGCTGAGGAGGTCAAAGTCGGCCTGCAGATCCTGCAGTCGTTGAACCTCCGTGAGCGCAAGCTCGAAATTGTCTCCTGCCCGAGCTGCGGCCGTGCCCAGGTGGACGTGTACAAGCTCGCCAACGATGTCACCGACGGGCTCGAGGGGATGAGTGTGCCCCTGCGCGTCGCTGTCATGGGCTGTGTCGTCAACGGGCCAGGAGAAGCTCGCGAGGCCGACCTGGGCGTGGCGTCCGGCAATGGCAAGGGTCAGATCTTCGTGAAAGGCGAAGTCATCAAGACAGTCCCTGAGTCGGAGATCGTCGCGACGCTCATCGCCGAGGCCAATCGCCTGGCGGCAGAGATGCCGGTAAGTGACACTAGCGTCGGGGAACCCGTCGTGACAGTGGGCGCCACCTAAAAGTACCGTCCGACCTGCCGGTCCCCATGTGGATTCATTTCCTGTTAAGCGTTCGCCCCTCGCGAGCCTACGACGGCACGAACCCAGGCCCAGCGCACGAGCTCTAAAGTAGATCCGTGCCGACTCGCCTTTCGAACTACTTCCTCCGAACCCTCCGCGAAGACCCCTCCGATGCTGAGGTCACCAGTCACCGCCTCCTCGTGCGGGCAGGATACATCCGCCGACAGGCACCCGGGATCTTCGCCTGGCTTCCCCTGGGCCTTCGCGTCAAGGGGAAAATTGAAGCGGTGGTGCGCGAGGAGATGTCGGCGGCAGGTGCCCACGAGGTCCACTTTCCGGCTCTCCTGCCGCGGGAGCCGTACGAGGTCACAGGCCGGTGGGAGGAGTACGGCGACAGCCTGTTCCGTCTGAAGGACCGTAAGGGCTCGGACCTCCTCCTGGCCCCGACGCATGAGGAAGTGTTCACCCTTCTCGTGAAGGACCTCTGCAACAGTTACAAAGACCTCCCGTTGTCGATCTACCAGATCCAGGACAAATACCGCGACGAGGCACGCCCTCGGGCCGGCCTCCTGCGCGGACGCGAGTTCACGATGAAGGACGCCTACTCGTTCGACCACACCGATGCCGGCTTGGACGTCAGCTACCAGGCACAACGCGACGCTTACGAGCGGATCTTCACCCGCCTCGGCCTCGAGTACGTCATCGTGCAGGCCGATGCCGGGGCGATGGGCGGATCGAAAAGTGAGGAGTTCCTGCACCCCACGCCGGTCGGCGAAGACACCTTCGTGCGCTCCGCAGGCGGCTATGCGGCCAATGTCGAGGCATTCCGCACCCTCGCTCCGGCAGCGCAGGGATGGGACGGGCTGCCCTCAGCCGAGGTCTTCGACACCCCTGACACCCCCACCATTCAGACACTCGTCAACCGCGCCAACGCCGCTCACCCTCGGCCCGATGGCCGGGAGTGGACAGCCGCGGACACCTTGAAGAACGTCGTTCTCGCACTCACCCAGCCGGACGGCACCCGGGAGCTGGTCGTCATAGGGCTCCCCGGTAACCGCGAAGTCGACCTGAAGCGGGTGGAGGTCGCGTTCACCCCCGCAGAGGTTGAAGCCGCGAACGAGAGCGATTTCGCCGCGCACCCGGGTCTCGTCAGGGGCTACATCGGCCCCTGGGCGAGCGCCGGAGCTGTCCTCGGGGAGGCCTCGAGCACGGGGATCCGTTACCTGGTCGACCCTCGCGTCGTCGGTGGCACCGAGTGGATCACCGGGGCTAACGAGCATGGCCGCCACGTATTCGGCCTCGTCGCGGGGAGGGATTTCGAATCGGATGGCACAGTGGAAGCAGCGGAGGTTCTCGCCGGCGATCCAGCCCCCGATGGGTCCGGCCCGGTCGAACTGGCACGTGGGATGGAGATCGGGCATGTGTTCCAGCTAGGCCGCAAGTACGCGGAGGCGTTGGGGCTGAAAGTGCTCGACGAGAACGGCAAGCTCGTCACCGTGACGATGGGCTCGTACGGAATCGGGGTCACCCGGATCCTGGCGATCATCGCGGAACTCAATAACGACGAGAAGGGCCTCATCTGGCCGGCGGGTGTAGCGCCGTTCGATGTGCACGTCATTGCCACGGGGCGCGACCCGCTCGTCTTCGAGACATCTGAATTGGTCGTGAAGGCCCTTGAGTCCGTCGGTCGTGACGTTCTTTATGACGACCGGGCCAAGGTGTCACCGGGCGTGAAATTCGGTGACGCGGAGCTGATCGGGATCCCGCGCATCGTCATCGTCGGGCGCGGCGCAGTCGACGGGATCGCAGAGCTGTGGGACCGACGCACCGGTGAGCGCGAGCAGATCGCCATTACCGACATCGCCGAGCGCCTCGGGTAGGGCTTCATACCCTGCAGTCGGCCGAGCTGCGCCCTGAACTTCCAGCGCACTAAAACAGTTCACGCTTCCGGCCAGGGTCGGCCCTCCACGCTCCATACCGCAACCTGGGCCGCTTGCTTGTGCGTACCGACGGCGTATCCTCGTCGCCCCATCGGGACGCTGGAGAGGCGTGACGGAGAGCGCCGGAGTCAGGTACCGTAGAAGGCTGAGCCCGCTCGGCAGTTCCGAGCGGCAGAATCTGAATAGAGGAGGCCGGCCATGGACATCGACCTCAGTATGTTGCGGCTGATGGAGCGCGAGAAAGAGATTCCCTTCGAGGAGTTGGCTCAGATAATCGAGCAGGCGATCCTGACCGCATACCTCAAGCACATCCACCCTGGCGAGCACATGAAGCAGGCCATCGTCGAAGAGCCCGGCGCTCGGGTTGAGCTTGATCGGAAGACGGGCCACGTCTCCATTTACGTGCCTGAGCACGACGAAGAGGGCAACATTATCGGCGAGGCCGTCGATGACCCCCACGATTTCGGTCGCATCGCCGCATTCGCAGCCAAGCAGGTCATCAACCAGCGACTGCGCGACCTGGCTGACGACGCGGTGCTCGGAGAGTTCCGCAGTCGCGAGGGTGACATCGTCGCCGGCATCATCCAGCAGGGGCCGAACCCCCGGATGATCCACGTCGACCTCGGCAGCATCGAGGCGATCCTGCCCCCTGAGGAGCAGGTGCCCGGCGAGAGCTACGTTCACGGGTCCCGCATCCGTGTGTATGTCACCAGCGTGAGCAAGGGCATGAAGGGCCCGCAGATCACCGTTTCCCGCACACACCCTTCGCTGGTGCGCAAGCTGTTTGCCCTTGAGGTGCCTGAAATTGCCGGCGGCGTCGTTGAGATCGTGTCGCTGGCTCGTGAAGCCGGCCACCGTACAAAGATCGCCGTTCGCGCGACCGAGCCCGGAGTCAACGCCAAGGGCGCATGCATCGGCGAGCTGGGTCAGCGTGTGCGGGCTGTCACTGCCGAGTTGAACAACGAGAAGATCGACATCGTCGACTATTCGGACGACCTCGCAACCTTTGTGGCCAGCGCGCTATCCCCCGCCAGGGTCACGAGCGCATACGTCATCGACGAGTCCGTGAAGGCGGTTCGGGCGCTCGTGCCCGATTATCAGCTTTCCCTCGCCATCGGCAAGGAGGGCCAGAATGCCCGGCTTGCGGCGAAACTGACCGGCGCGAAGATCGACATCCAGCCCGACAGCATTCTGGAGGATGCGGAATAAGGGGTACCATGGAAAGCGTTAGAACGTGCATAGGATGCCGTTCGCGCGCTCCGCGGTCCTCACTTCTGAGGGTTGTAGCCCGGGAATCAGAACTCGTGGTGGATGAAACCGCCACACTGCCCGGGCGAGGTGCGTGGCTGCATCCTTCCACCTCGTGCTTCCAAGGCGCAGTGCGACGACGCGCTTTCGGGCGTGCACTCCGCGTGACGCAGGCCCTGGACGCGAAACAACTAGAGAACAGGCTGAATTGGCTAATGGATAACTAATGAGCGGCTCGAAATGAGACCCGTCCGTTACTAACGGTCTGCCCCTTTCCGGGTGCAGGCCCGGAACAGGAGAATTGTGGCTGCAAAACCACGCGTACACGAAATCGCTAGCGAGTTCAGTGTCGACAGCAAGGTAGCCCTTGCAAAATTGAAAGAAATGGGCGAGTTCGTTAAGGGACCGTCTTCCAGTATCGAACCTCCGGTGGCGCGACGTCTTCGTGCTGCCCTCCAAGCGGACGGCGCCCCCGCGGCGACACCGTCCGGTACTGGAGTACAGGCGGCATCGGCCGCCCCCACGCCGGTGAAGCCCGGAGCATCCCGACCCACTCCCGCTAAGCCCGGTGCTCGCCCCGGACCTCGGGTGGCAGAGCCCGTCGAGACGACGGTTGTACCCGACGTTCCCGCGACCCCTGCCGCACCGGCACCGGCCGCGCCGCTGACGGTGGCTGAGCGCCAGGCCCAGGCAGCCGAGAAGGCGGCGGCTGCAGATAAGGCACCCGCGGCAGAAGCTCCGGCCGCCAAGCCTGAAGGCACGCCGACCGAACCAGTCAAGCCGGGCGCCGGAATCCCTCGTCCGGGTGCCGCCCGTCCGGGCAACAACCCGTTCGCCAGCAACCAGGGCATGGGTCAGCGTCCCGTGCAGCCGCGTCCGGGGAACAACCCGTTCGCCAGCGCGCAGGGCATGGGCCAGCGCCCCACCCCCAGCAACATCCCCCGTCCGGCCGCCCCGCGTCCCGGTGCACCCCGCCCGGGCGGACCCGGCCAGGGCCAGCGGCCGAACGGCTTCGGCCAGCGGCCTGGCGGTTTCCAGCGTCCAGGTGGCGCGGCGCAGGGTGGCGGAGCCCGTCCTGGCTTCCCGCGCCCCGCTGGTGCTCCCGGCGCCACTCCCGGTTTCGGCGCACCCCGCCCAGCGGGTGGCGGTGGCGGCGGCGGTCGTGGCCGTGGACCCGGTGGTGGCACCGCTGGTGCCTTCGGTCGCGGTGGCGGCAAGAGCAAGGCTCGCAAGTCAAAGCGTACGAAGAGGCAGGAATTCGAACTGCGCGAGGCCCCGTCGCTGGGTGGCGTGAGCGTTCCCCGCGGCGATGGCGGCACCGTTGTCCGTCTGCGCCGGGGTGCATCGATCACCGACTTCGCCGACAAGATCGACGCGAGTCCCGGAAACCTCGTCACCGTTCTGTTCCACCTCGGTGAGATGGCCACGGCGACGGAGTCGCTGGATGAGGCTACCTTCGGCATCCTCGGTGAAGAACTCGGATACAAAATCCAGATGGTCTCGCCTGAAGACGAAGACCGTGAACTGCTTCTCGGCTTCGACATCGACCTCGACGAGGAACTCGCCGAAGAGACCGACGAAGAGCTCGAAGCGCGCCCACCCGTGGTCACCGTCATGGGTCACGTCGACCATGGAAAAACCAGGCTGCTGGACGCCATTCGCAACTCGAAGGTCGTCGAAGGTGAAGCAGGTGGCATCACCCAGCACATCGGCGCATACCAGGTCGTCGCCGAGCACGAGGGCATCGAACGCGCAATCACCTTCATCGACACACCGGGCCACGAGGCGTACACCGCCATGCGTGCCCGAGGTGCCCAGGTGACCGACATCGCCATCCTCGTGGTTGCAGCGGACGACGGCATCATGCCGCAGACGATTGAGGCGCTCAACCACGCCCAGGCAGCCAACGTCCCGATCGTTGTCGCGGTGAACAAGATCGACAAGCCCGATGCCAACCCGCAGAAGGTGCGACAGCAGCTCACCGAGTTCGGCCTCGTCGCCGAGGAGTACGGCGGAGACGTCATGTTCGTCGATGTGTCGGCCCGCAACAACATCGGCATCCAGGATCTTCTGGACGCTGTGCTGCTGACGGCTGACGCCGGCCTCGACATGCGCGCGAACCCGAATAAGGACGCACGCGGTGTAGCGATCGAGGCCAAGCTCGACAAGGGTCGCGGTGCGGTCGCAACCGTGCTCATCCAGTCGGGAACGCTGCGGGTCGGAGACGCCATTGTCGCCGGAACGGCTTACGGTCGGGTCCGCGCCATGGCCGACGAGAACGGCCTTGCCGTGCTTGAGGCCTTCCCGTCTCGTCCGGTTCAGGTGCAAGGTCTCTCCAGCGTTCCGCGGGCGGGTGACACCTTCCTCGTCATCGAGGAGGACCGTACCGCGCGGCAGATCGCCGAGAAGCGCGAAGCCGCCGAGCGCAACGCCCTGCTGGCTAAGGCCCGCAAGCGGATCAGCCTCGAGGACTTCACCCGTGCGCTCGAAGAGGGCAAGGTCGAGTCGCTCAACCTCATCATCAAGGGTGACGTCTCCGG
This sequence comes from Cryobacterium sp., assembly GCA_025465015.1. Taxonomy (GTDB): domain Bacteria; phylum Actinomycetota; class Actinomycetes; order Actinomycetales; family Microbacteriaceae; genus Cryobacterium. Next base: position 16,917 of record JAODMM010000232.1, read on the forward strand.
TGCTGTTGAGGCGCTCGAGGAATCTCTGCTCAAGATCGATGTCGATGAGTCGGTACAGCTGCGGATCATCCACCGTGGTGTCGGTGCAGTCACGGAGAGCGACGTCAACCTCGCCACCGTCGACAACGCCATCATCATCGGGTTCAACGTTCGCCCCGACACGAAGGCTCGCGAGCGTGCCGCCCGTGAAGGTGTGGACGTCCGGTTCTACTCAGTCATCTACTCGGCACTCGAGGACATCGAGAATTCCCTCACCGGAATGCTCAAGCCTGAGTACGAAGAGGTGCAGAGTGGTGTCGCCGAGATCCGCGAGGTGTTCCGTTCCTCGAAGTTCGGCAACATCGCCGGTGTCATCGTGCGTTCGGGAACGATCACGAGGAATGCCAAGGCCCGCGTTATCCGCGACGGCATCGTCGTGGGGGACAACCTGGCCATCGAATCGCTGCGCCGGTTCAAGGATGACGCCACCGAGGTCCGTACGGACTTCGAAGCCGGCATCGGCCTGGGTAAGTTCAACGACATCCAGATCGGTGATGAGATCGAGACGATCGAGATGAAGGAAAAGCCGCGAGGCTAACCTTCGCGTTCGGTAGCGGGTCTCCGCAGGATCCCCCTTGTAAGGGAAGAAAGCGGAGACCCACTACCCCAATCCCTCGTCAGGGGGATCCCCGCTCCACCAGCTGTTGCGCACGACAGACGTCGCTTCGTTGGTGGAGGGGTACAGGCATAAATGCGGCGGAATCACCGCAGACGTAGGGAGAGGGCACATGGCAGATCCGGCACGCGCACGGAAGATGGCCGATCGCATCAAGGTCATCGTGGCTAAGCGTCTGGAGCGCGGCATCCGCGACCCAAGGCTAGGCTTCGTCACCATTACCGATGTGAAGGTCACCGGTGACCTCCAGCATGCTTCGATTTTTTACACCGTCTACGGCTCGGAAGAGGAGCGCAACGACAGTGCCGCCGCTCTGAAAGCGGCTACCGGGATGCTGCGGAGCGAGGTCGGTCGGAACATCACGGCCAGGCTCACCCCGTCGATCGAGTTCATCCTCGACGCCATCCCGGAGAACGCGGCCCACATCGAGGGACTGCTGCAGGAGGCGCGGGAGCGCGACACCGAGGTGGGTGAACTCGCCCGCACGGCTCAGTATGCCGGGGATGAAGACCCGTACGTCAAACCACGTGACTTCGAGGAGGACATCGATCTCGACGTCGACGTCGACGATGACGTCCACGTTGAACGTGACGGCGCGGATGAGGGTGCAGGCAAGTAACAACTCCACGGCATGCGCAGTCGACCTCAACGACAACCGGGGCACAATGGAGGCATGCCAGACCCTGCAGAGTTGAATGACGAGTCCATGGAGGTGGCGGCGGCCATCTCGCGCACGGCCCGAAGCTCAGGGCATACCGTAGCTGTCGCGGAATCACTGACCAGTGGGGCGATCGCCAGCCACCTGGGCGCGTCGGAGGCGTCGTCGGAGTGGTTCGCCGGAGGAGTGGTCGCCTACGCCAAGAAGGTGAAGTTCGACGTGCTGGCTGTTGCGCCAGGCCCCGTGGTGACGGATTCCTGCGCACGACAGATGGCATCCGGTGTCGCCCGGCTCACGTCGGCCGATCTTGCCGTCGCGGTCACCGGCGTCGGCGGTCCCGATCCGGAGGAAGGCAAACCCGCGGGCACCGTGTTCATCGCCGTGAGCTCGCGGACCGGAGTGCGCAGCGAGGAGTTCCGGTTCGACGGGGACCCGACGGAGGTTGTGCGGGCCACAACACTCGAAGCGCTTCGGATGCTGGCAGCCGAAGGCGCGGCCCTGGGTCCGACTGCCGGTTGATCTGCCGGCCTTCAGCTGGGGAGGGTGTAGCCGCCGTCACGGTCGCGTACGGCCAAGCCGTCGGACATGAGCCCGGCGATAGCGCGCGTGCGTTGGGTGTTGTCAGGCCAGAGCCCTACCAACTCGGCATCGGTGATCGGCCGGCGCGTCGACCGCAGCTCGGCCATGATCATGCCGCGAACCTGCCGGTCACTACCCGGGTACTTCTTCTGGACCGCTTTGCGGGGCCCACTGTAGACGGGGTAGCCGGCCTTGCGCCAGGCGCATTCGTCTCGAATCGGGCATTCTGCGCAACGAGGTGTTCTCGCCGTGCACACGACGGCGCCGAGTTCCATGATGGCCGCGTTGAATGCCCGAGCGTCGCCGAGTCCGGCAGGTAGGAGTTCCGACATTGCGGTGAGGTCGCGAGCACGGCTCGGCGGTGCAGCCTCGGCCTGCCCTCCGACGGACCTCGCAATGACCCGCCGGGTGTTCGTGTCGACCACCGGGTGCCGGTGCCCGTACGCGAAGGCGGCGACGGCCCGGGCTGTGTAGTCGCCCACTCCGGTGAGCGCCAGGAGGTCGTCGAGGTCCTCGGGGACAACGCCTGCGTGCCGCACGGTTATCTCCACCGCGGCGGCGTGCAGCCACAGGGCGCGCCGGGGGTAGCCGAGGTTCGCCCATGCCCGCACTGCCTCACTGGATGGCTCCTTCGCCAGCGCTTCCGGTGTCGGCCATCGCCGCAGCCACTCCTCGAGCCTTGGGATGACACGGCGGACAGGCGTCTGCTGCAACATGAACTCGCTCACCAACGTGCCCCAGGCGGTGAAGCCCTCCCGCCGCCACGGCAGGTCCCGGGCATGTGCGCGGAACCAGGCGGAAATCATCGCCGCGATGGATTCTTCCGATCGGGGCACGGGATCCGGAGCGTGACGGGAGGGAAGCTCGACGACAGGCAGGTGTACCTGCATGGTGAGGGCTGTGCTGTTCATCGTGTCTAACCTAGGCTCGAATTCATGAAGCTCGTGTCCACGCCCCGGGTTGAGTTCCTCCGTGCTCTGGCAACCGAGATCCTGCACAACTATTCCAGAGGTCGCACGACGATTGCAGTGGATGGCGCACCTGACCCCGTACGCGAGGCGTTCGCCGACGACCTCGCCCGGGTTCTGGACGAGCGCGGGCAGCCCTCCTTTCGAGCGTCTCTTCGCTACTTCCAGCGCTCGCGCCACGAGCAGGAGGTCTTCGGAGGTCCCTCGCCCCAACGCCACTATCGATTTGATTATGACTACTCGGCATTGAGGAGGGTGCTCATCGAACCGTTCCGGATGGGGGGCAGTACGGGATTCGTCACCCGCCATTTCGATCCCGACCGCGATTCCTGGATTGAGCCGAACTGGCTGACCGCTCCGCCGGACGCCACGCTCGTCGTTGACGGCGAATTCGTCAATCGCCCTGAGCTGCGAGGCCTGTGGTCGTACAGCGTGTGGCTGGAGGGTGCGACCCGGAACGCGGATGGCGCTGGCCACCTCGAGTACGGGCAGCTTGAGGAAGATGTGCTCTACCGGGCGGAGTCGAACCCGCGAAGCGCGGCATCCGTCGTGGTCGATCTGACAGACCCGGCCGTTCCGCGTCGCCAGTTCCTCGACAGCTGTTAGCCGGCACGGGTCACTGGGGTCCACGGGCACGAGGACAGACCGCCGCCC
>JAODMM010000089.1 GCA_025465015.1 Cryobacterium sp.
CGCGCTGGCCGGCGCCGAAGCTCCGGGGGCGCTCGCCGTGGTGGTCTCACTGGCCTTCGCTGGAATCATCAGTATCGGCTTGACCGGTCGGGTGCCGTCGCTCTGGCGGATCGCCTGCGCGGTTCTCGCCAGCCAGATGATCTTCCATGGGCTCTTCTCCCTCGGCGCCCCTGGTGGTCGACTGGCATCGGCCGTCCACTCCGCCGGACCCATCCACGGGCAAGTGACGGTGACCCTGTCCGATCCGGTCACCCCGATGCACTCGGCCACCAGCCACGGCGCCGTGATGCTCGTGTCCCACCTTGTCGCCGCCCTTGTCACCATCGCAGCGATCCGGTATGGCGACACCGCCTACGGTGCGATCCTCACCGCGGCTCGCCTTGCGGTGCTCCGTTTGTTCGACCCTATGGTCCGGGTGTCAGCGTCGCGGTCGCAGCCGTACAGGGTACCCGCGGGCCAGTGGGCCGTTCCTCATGACCTCCGCAGGATCATCTCCTCCATGCGGCATCGCGGGCCGCCGGTCTCGTGGAATTTCGTCTGACGCAACTGCGCGTCCGTCAACCACCCACCGATCCAACTAACCCTCGGCACAGCCGACGCCGTAACCCCGCCGCTCGCAGCATTCCGTGCGAGCAGGCGGCTCGCTCCCGATGAGCACGCGGCCACACACTATTGAGGAACCCCATGCCTATTAAGAATCTCGCTCTCGCATCGACGGCCCTCGCCGCCGGAGCCCTGCTCGCGCTCGCCGCACCCTTGTCCGCGAGCGCACACGTATCGGTCGGCCCCTCGTCCGCGCCGGCAGGGTCGGCCACTGTCGTCACCTTCGCCATTGGGCACGGATGCGCCGGTTCTGCCACCACATCCGTCGCGATCTCCATTCCCGAGAATGTGGCAAGTGTTGAACCCACGGCGAATCCCAACTGGGCCGTAGCTGTCGTTCCCCGCGGAGCCGGAGCGGGTCCGGAGGAGGAAAATGAAGGCGCGGAGTCCTCCGGTGTCACCGCTGTCGTCTACACGGCGAAGGAGCCCCTCCCCGATGGCATCCGGGACACCTTCGCGCTGAACGTCCGGCTTCCCGAGGACGCAGCAGGGACAACGCTTGCATTCCCCATCCTCCAGACGTGCGTGGAGGGCGAGAACGCCTGGAATCAGACTGCGGTCGATGACGGCAGCGAGCCGGAACATCCAGCCCCGACACTCACGGTAACGGAGGCGACAACCGGTGCACATGACCACAATGGCGCCGGTGACGTTTCCGCCGCTGCCGCTGCCGCTGCCGGCCAGGACGCTGCCGGCGCCGCGTCATCCGGTGGCGACATCCTCGCTCGGCTTCTCGGTGTCGGCGGCTTGGCGGTCGGGGTTGTGGGTGTCGTTCTTGGAGTGGCTGCTCGCCGGGCGACGTCAGCGACAGGGTCATGACTCGCGTTGCAACCCGGCGCTGGCACGGGCTTGCCGCGATCGCCGTGCTGGTAGCCACAATGTGGGGAGGGGCGGTCGCGCCCGCGGCGGCCCACGACGAGGCCATCGTGAATTCTCCAGCCACCGGTGCAGTGGTCACCGAACAGCCGGAGAGTTTCTCCATCACGATGAGCGACACCATCCTCAACCTCGGCTCGGCGAGCAGTGCGATGCAGGTCGCTGGACCGGACGGTGCATCCCTTTACTATGGCGACGGTTGTGTGAGTGTCGAGGGTGCGGTGGCGATGACCCGGGCTCAGCTCGGCGACCCGGGGGTCTACACAGTCACCTGGCAGGTCGTCTCGACCGACGGGCATCCCGTCTCGGGTGACTTCACGTTCACCTGGCAACCGGCGAACGGGCAGTCGTTGGCCCAGGGAACGACAGCTCCCGGGACGTGCGGCGCCGCGGTGGCGGCTCCCGCTCCAGCGACATCCGCACCAGGCGGGCAGGACGGAGCCCCGGTCTCTGCCGCATGGTCCGACCTCGCCTGGATCGGTGGCGCCCTCGGCGCGGTGCTTCTCGCTGGCGCAGGCACCCTCCTCCTGGTGCGGCGGAAGCCCGCCCCACCTGCCGAATGAACATCACGCTGCTCTGGGCGGAGGACGAGGGCCAGGTCATCGGAAACCGGGGAGTTCTTCCCTGGCACATCCCCGAAGACTTGGCCCACTTCACCAGCCTCACCATGGGAGGCGCAGTGATCATGGGGCGTAAGACCTGGTATTCGATTCCTGACCGGTTCCAGCCACTGCCCGGCCGGAGGAACATCGTCCTCACGAGGCAACGGGAGTGGAGCGCAGGCGGTACCCGGGTGGCTCATTCCTTCGAGGAGGCTCTGGAATTGGCCGGCGACCTCCCGGTATGGGTGATCGGCGGGGCAGAGGTATTCGCCCTGGCGATGGACCGGGCCGATGTCCTCGAGATCACACGGATCCGGGCGGAGGTCGAGGGGGACACGTTCGCGCCAGCCGTTGACGCCCGGTGGCATGTCGTGCACAGCGATCCGGAGCAGGGGTGGCACCGCTCACGCACCGGGTTCGACTACCGCTTCATTCGCTATGAGCGCGACGAGCAATCATCGCGCCGTCCGGCGCTGTAGTTCCAGATTTTCACGTAGTCGACCTGGTAGTCCAGCGGCTGCGTCCACTCCTTGTGCGCGGGGTCGGGCAGGCCCCAGTACCGCGAAGATGGTCCGATGAAGAAAGGTCACCCGCACTGGGGGTGCCGGGTGATGGTCAGGGGCGCTCGGTACACTCGCGAGGTGAGTTGGACAGCCGAAGACGACGAATTCTGGGACATCGACCAGCTTGTTCCCCCCGACGAATTCGAACCGTCCTATCCTGACACCGCACGCCCGGCGACCCGCGGCGCAGCGTTACTCACGGTACCTGCCGTGTCCCCGCCCGTGGACCTCGGTCGCGCCTCCACATCGCCGGCTTCGCGTCGCGTGTTCGCCTCACCACACGACGCCCTGCGAACAGTTTTCGGCTACGACTCCTTCCGTGGCGAGCAGTCCGCAATCATCGATCATCTCGTCGGGGGGGGAGATGCCGTCGTCCTCATGCCCACGGGCGGCGGCAAGAGCTTGTGCTATCAAATTCCTTCCCTCGTGCGAGAAGGCACAGGCATCGTCATCTCCCCCCTGATCGCCCTGATGCAAGACCAGGTCGACGCTCTCACCGCGGTGGGGGTCCGAGCCGCCTTTCTCAATTCCACGCAGGATGCGCTCACCCGCAGTCGGGTCGAACGCGACTACCTGAACGGGGAGCTCGACCTTCTTTACGTCGCACCGGAGCGCCTGGCTTCAGAAGCGACCAAACGCTTCCTCGCCCGCGGAACGATCGCTCTCTTCGCGATCGACGAGGCGCACTGTGTCTCGCAGTGGGGGCACGACTTTCGCCCCGACTACCTGGCGCTGTCGGAACTCGCCGACCGCTGGCCGGGCGTTCCCCGAATCGCATTGACAGCCACTGCGACGGATGCCACACACCGTGAGCTGACCACCCGGCTGCAGCTGGGCAGTGCGCGCCATTTCGTCGCGAGCTTCGACCGGCCGAACATCCGCTACGGCATCGTGTCCAAAACGGAGGTGCGCAAGCAACTGCTCTCCTTCATCCGATCCGAGCATCCCGACGACGCGGGAATCGTCTACGCCCTCAGCCGGAAGACGGTCGAGCAGACAGCGGCGTTCCTGCAAGCGAACGGACTCAACGCGCTTGCCTACCATGCAGGTCTCGACGCCGCGACCCGTGCGCGGAACCAGGCCAGGTTTCTTCGCGAAGAGGGGGTCATCATCGTCGCCACCATCGCCTTCGGCATGGGGATCGACAAGCCCGACGTCAGGTTCGTCGCGCACATCGACCTGCCCAAGAGCGTCGAGGGCTACTACCAGGAGACGGGGCGCGCCGGTCGGGACGGTGCGCCCTCCACTGCCTGGCTCGCCTACGGGCTGCAGGACGTGGTGCAACAGAGGCGCATGATCGACACGTCACAGGGCGACCTAGCCCACCGGCGCAAACTTTCCGCGCACCTCGACGCCATGCTCGCCCTGTGCGAGACGGTGCAATGCCGGCGGATGAATCTGCTCGCCTATTTTGGGCAGCCGAGCGGCCCCTGCGGCAACTGCGACACGTGCCTGGAGCCACCGGAATCCTGGGAGGGAACGGTCCCTGCTCAGAAGCTCCTCTCCACGGTCGTGCGCCTCGCCCGAGAACGTAACCAGCGGTTCGGTGCCGGCCAGCTGATCGATATCCTCCGCGGGAAGGTGACACCTCGCACGGTCCAGTACGGCCACGACCAGTTGGCCACCTGGGGGATCGGCGCGGACCTCAGCGAGCAGCAGTGGCGGGGCGTGATCCGGCAGTTGCTCGCGCAGGGACTGCTCGCCACGTCAGGTGAGTACGGCATTCTTGTCCTGACGGAAGCCGCCGCTGAAGTCCTGGCCGGCACCCGCAGCGTCCAGCTGCGGCGGGAGGCCGACCGACCGGTGCGGCCAAGCCGCCGCCCCGCCGGCGGTCCCCGGGTGGGCGCTGGGAGAGCACCGTTGACCTCGGTGCAGGAGGAGCTCTTCGAAGCCCTGCGAGCGTGGCGATCGGCACAGGCTCGGGAGCAGGGAGTGCCCGCTTACGTGGTGTTCGGCGATGCCACCCTCATCGCGGTGGCCGCTGCCCGACCGACGACCCTCGCAGCGCTGGATGGCATCAGCGGAATCGGCGCAAAAAAACTCGAAGCCTACGGGGAAGCGATCATCGATGTGGTGGCCCGCGCCGATTGACGCTCAGCCGCTCAACTCAGCCGCTCAACTCAGCAGCTTCTTCAGGGTGCGGAGGTTCCGTGTTGTCGTGAACGACTTGTGGCGTGCCTTCGCGACCTGCCTGGCGAAGTCACTGGAGAGGCTGTTGCCTCGCTGGACCGTCCAGTAGATCACTCCCTTGCCCTGCCGGATGCACTCCGCGGCGGGGTCGAGGGCCTCTTCGATCTCGGTTAAGTCACTCGCATCTGAGTCGACGGAGACAAAGACGACATACGGCTGCCACCCCTCACGGTCGGCGTCGAACGGGAAGTCCAGGATGATGCCCTCGATCACGTCGAGTTCGACGACGTGTACCCAAGCCTCGTAGCCGAACCGCTCACTCAGGGCGTTCTCGAGCGCCGGCTTCAATTCGGAAGCGGCTTGCGGTGAGTCGAAGAGCACGTTGCCGCTGGCCAGGACGGTCTTGACGTTGCCGAGGCCCATTGTCGTGAAGACTTCGGCGAGGTCGGCCATCTTCAGTGTGATTCCGCCGACGTTGACACCTCGGAGCAGGGCGACGTAGCGGGTCATGAGTTGACGTTACCGGGCGAGTCGGGGACGAGCGGCGTCCTGGTGGATCTGTTGACGAAACCTACAGGGCGGGAGGCGCCTGCGGCATCTGCTTTGTGGCGGCTACACGCACGGTTTCTCCTCGCCGACTGGAGCGGCTTAACGTGGCACGCGCAGCAGTTCTCACCGAGCCTCTCTGCTCTAGCCCGGAGACAGTTGCCGACGAGTAAGGACCGACGATGGTTGACACAGCCCAGCTCTTCTCCACCGAGGTGACGGACGCTGTCGCCGAAGCCGATGTCGACACAGCCGCGGATATGGGGCCGATCGGAAGTGCCGACGCCCCCGATGCTCCGGTCGTGAATGTCGGAGCGCTCAGCCGACAGTTGCTGGGCACCTGGGCGGAAGCCCGGCTTGCCGCCCGCGAACTCACTGCTCGACCCGAGATGCAGCGCATCGAGGGGCTCTCGATGGACGAGCACCGCACCCGCGTCTTCGGGCAGCTGAAGATCCTCGCCGCAGAAGGCCAAGTGCATCGGGCTTTTCCGAGAACCCTCGGCGGCTTCGACGACCACGGGGGAAACATTGCCGGCTTCGAGGAACTGGTCACCGCCGACCCGAGTCTCCAGATCAAGTCGGGCGTGCAATGGGGCCTCTTCGGTGCCGCGGTGCTGCACCTCGGAACTGCGAAGCACCACGACGAACTTCTTCCTCCCATCATGGACCTGAGGGTGCCCGGAGCGTTCGCCATGACTGAGATCGGTCACGGCTCGGATGTCGCACGCATCGGCACGACGGCGACCTACGACACCGAAGCCGGAGAGTTCGTCCTCCACACGCCGTTCCGCGCAGCGTGCAAGGACTACCTCGGTAACGCGGCGAAAGACGGCGTCGCTGCCGTCGTGTTCGCTCAACTCATCTCCCAGGGCGTCAGCCACGGCGTGCACGCGTTCTACGTGCCGATCAGGGGGGCCGATGGCGCCTTGCTGCCAGGAATCGGTGGGGAGGATGACGGGCTGAAGGGCGGGCTCAATGGCATCGACAACGGCCGCTTGCACTTCACGAACGTCCGGGTCCCGCGCACCAACCTGCTGAATCGCTACGGCGACGTCGCCGCGGACGGCACCTACTCCAGCCCCATCGCGAGCCCGGGAAGACGCTTCTTCACGATGCTTGGCACCTTGGTGCAGGGGCGGGTGTCCCTCGACGGAGCCGCCACAGCGGCATCCGCCCTCGCCTTGACCATCGCGATCAGGTACGGGAGTGAGCGCCGGCAGTTCACCGCCGGAAGCGATTCCGACGAGGAGGTCATCCTCGACTACCAGCGCCACCAGCGCCGCCTCCTGCCAAGGCTCGCCACAACGTACGCGCACACGTTCGCCCACGACGAATTCCTGGTCAAGTTCGATGCGGTCTTCAGTGGCGCTGCTGACACTGACGAAGACAGGCAGGACCTGGAGACACTCGCGGCGGCCCTTAAGCCGCTGTCGACCTGGCACGCGCTCGACACGCTGCAGGAAGCCCGTGAGGCGTGCGGCGGCGCCGGATTCATGGCTGCCAACCGCCTCGTGGGGTTGCGTGCCGACCTCGACATCTACGCCACGTTCGAAGGCGACAACAACGTCCTGCTGCAGCTTGTCGCCAAACGACTGCTCACGGACTACAGCAGGTCTTTCGCGAAAGCCGGTTTCGGCGTGCTCGCGCGCTCCGCGGTGAGGCAGGCACGGGATCGCGCGTACCACGGCTCGGGGCTGCGCTCTCTCGCCCAGACAGTGGTCGACTTCCGTTCCACGGCCCGGTCCGTGGGGGCGCTGCGTCACCCGGACGTGCAGCGTGCTCTTCTCACCGACCGAGTCGAGACGATGATCGCAGAGGTCGCGGCGAAACTCCGCCCGGCGACGAAGTTGCCCACGAAGCAGGCCGCTGACCTGTTCAACTCCCAGCAGAACGAATTGATCGAGGCGGCGCGCGCGCACGCGGAACTGCTGCAGTGGGAAGCTTTCACGCGGGCCCTCGACGCAACGGCGGATGCCGGAACCAGGCAGGTGCTGACCTGGCTCCGCGACCTCTTCGGGCTCGGGCTCGTGGAGAAGCACCTCGCCTGGTATCTGATCCATGGGAGGTTGTCCGCGCAGCGGGCTCAGGCGGTGACTGCGTATATCGACCGGCTCAACGCCAGGATCCGCCCGCACGCGCTCGACCTCGTGACCGCGTTCGGCTACAGCCCCGAGCACTTGAGGGCACCGATCGCTACCGGCATCGAGCGGGAGCGCCAAAACGAGGCCCGCGACTACAACCGGAACCTCCGAGCCAGCGGAACCGCACCCGTCGCGGAGAAGTCCACCACGAAGCGGTAGCGGGGCTGCCGGTGTCCTGCCCATCCGCCACCTTGTAGCTCGCGGCACGTGCACGGGAACCGGGCACGCCGTGGAGGGCGTGCCGCGGACACCTGTACGCGCCGCGAGTCCGAGACTGCGCCGCGAGTCCGAGCCTGCGCCGCGAGACCGAGACCGAGACCGAGACCGAGACTGCGGATTCGGGGCGGCTAAACGATGAGAGCGGCAGCCTCGACGCGACCCTCGCGCTGACCGACCGCTTCACACGGTAGCGTCGTTGCTATGACGTTCAATGACAATTCGAACATCAGCGGTGGTCGGGTCAGCAGGCGCGGCCGAAACACGGGGATCGCCGTCGGTGGCGGTGGACTGGGCGTCGTCGCCCTGTTCGTGTTGTCGCAGCTTCTGGGGGTCGATCTCACCGGCCTCGCCGGCGGTGGTGCGCCTCAGCCTGACTCCGGAAGTGTCTCCAGTCTCGAGCACTGCCAGACAGGGGCGGACGCGAACGCCAACGTGGAATGTCGCATGAAGGGTGCCGCGGCATCCCTCGAGGCCTACTGGGCGGCCGAGCTTGCGACCCTCGGCGGAACGTACCAGTCCCCGCGGGACCTCGCGCTCTTCTCAAGCAGCGTCGGGACCGGGTGCGGGTCAGCGTCGAGCGCCACCGGCCCGTTCTACTGCCCGCCCGACCAGACCATCTACGTCGACACGGACTTCTTCGACGAGCTCCGCACCCGGTTCGGCTCTTCCGGCGGGCCGCTTGCCGAGATGTACGTCGTCGCGCACGAATGGGGCCACCACATCCAGAACCTCACCGGAATCCTCGAGAGATCCCAGGACGGACAGTCCGGATCAGGGTCCAACGCGGTCAGGGTTGAGCTGCAGGCCGACTGTTTCGCCGGCGCGTGGGCGGGGGAGGCGTCAACGACCCGCGACGCCAGCGGGACGCCCTTTCTTCAGGCGATCACTGCTGCGCAGGTGAGGGACGCCCTGAGCGCGGCATCCGCTGTAGGAGACGATCGGATCCAGCAGGCGACCCAGGGTCAGGTAAATCCGGAGGGCTGGACCCACGGTTCGAGTGAACAGAGGGAGCGCTGGTTCACCACAGGCTTCGAGCAGGGCGCCGCGTCCTGCGACACCTTCGCACCCAACGACTCTGAGCTCTGACGCCAGCCGGGCAGCCGGGACTCTCCGGGTGTGACGTCTCGCTCGGACTCGCGTCCGAAAGCCTGACTGGACGCCGTCTGGACGGACAGTGCTGTGCGCGGTGACGCCCGGATGGGGGGCTCTCGAGGGATCGTGACAATCACTCATTTAGCCCTATGCTGTAGCGACATTCCACAACCGACAGGACGTTTTGTGAGCAACACCTTGTTGTTTGAAGATCTCTACCGAGGCATCGGACGGGAATGGCGGCTCCTCGTGGCGGTCGCCGTGCTGTTCCTCGGCGTCGCTCTGGCAGCCAACTACGCCTGGCCGCAGCGCTACCAGGCCACGGCGGTCCTGACGGTGGAGCCGATCACTGCAATACAGCAGGGCGGTTCGAGCGGCTCGGTCAACATGGACACTGAACGCGTCGTGGCCACGTCCACCGAAGTCCTGGCCATCGCCGCCCGAGACCTCCCCGGCACCACGGTCGCCGACCTGTCCGACGCCGTGACGGTGAGTGTTCCCAAGGGCTCGCAGATCCTGAACTTCACGTTCACGTCCGGTTCGCCGGTGGGAGCGGCCGAGAGCGCCAACGCCATCGCCACGGCGTACAGCGACCAGCGAGTCGCGAACGCGCAGCGCGTCGTCACGGAAGCCACGGACAACCTGGCTGCGCGGATCGACGACCTCAGCGGGCAGTTGGCGGGTGTCGGTGAGAACAGCCCTGCACGAAGCACTCTGGCGATGCAGATGCAGGCGCTGCAGGAACGGCAGGCCACGCTGGCGTCGGCTACGTTCTACTCCGGCTCACTCGTCAGTCCTGCCGCAGCTCCCCAAGACTCGACCAAGCCCTCGATCACCGTCTTCCTGGCGGCTGGATTATTCCTGGGCGTCCTTGTCGGCGCGTTCTCAGCGCTGGTGCGTGCTCGCCTGAGGAGCCCGCGAACCCCGCGGACGGAGCGGGAACGACTCATCGCAGCGTCTGCCTAGGCACGAGAAGGAAAACTCGCTCCTCCTGCAGATGCCGTTTCCGCACGTTCGCGCTCACTCAGGCGGGCGCCTCGCGGCGCCTTTCTAACCGCTAGGCGAGAACAGGTACGGATGCCTCGTCCCAAATCTCCTTGACGAGTCCCACCGTGCTGCGGATGTTCGCAGCACTGGAGGCGCCGAAGACGATCGACTCGATGGCCGGCTGCTCGTGAACCCATTCCAGCGCCTCACGAGCAGGGATGGCACCTGAGGCGAAGACAGACATGGCGATGGGACGGAACTGCCGCTCGGCAAGTGCCCGGCTGTACGCGTCGATCCCCCCGGACACGCGGAAGGCGAGCTTGTTGAAGTTCGAGCACACGATGGGGTTTGCTATGCCCGCACGGTCAAGGCTGTCAAGCAGCGACGGGAGGTTCATGGTGATGAATCCCGGCTCTGCCCCGTAGCGGTGACGCACGTGGTCGGCGAAAATGCGGAACGCCTCATCGAAACCGAGCCCCAGCAGAAGGTCGACGACGACGTTCTGCAGGAAGATGACGGGGGTCGAAAGGTCGCGGAACATCTTCATCTCCGCGTCGATTAGGAGAGTGACCAGGCCTTCGATGTCTTTGGTGGCAAGGGCACGGCTGCCGCGCATCGCTGCGTTGATGAAACCCTCGTCGGGAACGAACTCCCGCAGCGCGCCCAGCATCCCGTATTCAGATACAGCGTTGGCGTACTTGTGCGCGTACGGCATGCACGGGAAGAACGTGAAGCCGGGATACCGGTCGCCGTTGGATCGCACATGGTCACAGACCTCCGCGATGCGCTCGTGAGTGGTGCACATGAAGGTGCGAACACCCTCCGCGTAGGCGATATCGAGCACGTCGATGATTGCGGACGTGTCCTCGAACCGGATCGCCTGCGCACGGGCTTTCTCCTCCGACATGTGGTTCACACCGAAGAACTGGTTGTCTCCAAACAACAAGCGATCCACGTCTTGTCTCCCCTTGGTCGATTCGAGTGTTAGCGAGTGGTCAGTGCAAGGCGCCGGGCGAAGAGGGTGCGACGCGGGGCGGCGGTCGGGGCGGGTGCGGCACTCTCCGTTGCGTCACCCGCGGCAGCGGCAGCCGTGAGCATCTCGATCACTCGGTCAGTGACTGCGGCGCTGGCGAAACTGTTCTGCTGGTCGCGCGGCGACCCGTTGGCCGCCGCCTGGATCGACCGGACGAAGTAGTCGATCTGGGCGCTGTATTCCTCGCCGCGGAGGTAGAACCAAACCGGCTGCGTCAGCTCCGTCGTGTAACGCACGTTCCATCCGTGCCGGTAGCCCTCGGGGAGGGTTGCGGTGTCGCGCAGATAAACCTGGCATTCCTGACGGTCGGCAACGATTTTGCCCTTCGTGCCCCAGATGGTCATCTTCGTCGTCATCTTGCGGTGCGACTCGTCTGACCAGTTCACCGACAGTTGAGCGCTCACCCGGCTCGGGTAGCGGAGGGTGCTGTACACCTCATCGTCGGTTTCGGGGGAGAAGATGCTGCCGAGCACGGTGCCGCCGACCGAGACCGGCGCGCCGAAGTACCAGGTCAGGAGATCCAGCGGATGCGCCGCGTAGTCGAACAGGCAGCCACCGCCCGTTTCCCGCTTGCTGCGCCACGTGTTGCCTTTTGTGCGGAGCACGACCGGTCCATACGACTCGGCAAGCACATGGGTGACCTGGCCGACCGTCTCCGCCTCGAGGAGCCGTTTCACTTCCTGGAAGGCACCGACGAAGCGGTTGTGGTATCCGACCTGGGTGACGGCATTGCTCGCGCGGGCCAGGTCGGCAAGCTCGAGCGACTCCCCGGAGGACATCGACAGCGGCTTCTCGCAGAAGACGTGCAGCCCGCGGTGCAGTGCCTCCCGCACGAGCGGGACATGGGATGCGGTGGGCGTGGCGATCAGGACGGCGTCCAGGTCCCGGGTGTCGAGCATCCGTTTGAAGTCCGTGAAGGTCTCCAGGCCGGTGTATTTGGACAGCACATCCAGGACGTAGCCTGCGGAATCGCAGATGGCAACGACCTCGATGTCAGGGTGGGCTCTCACGATGGAAAGGTGGGAAACTCCCATCTTTCCGATTCCCACGACGGCGACTCTGATCATCCGGCCCCCCATCTTTCCTCAGACCACGGCGTGGCTCGGCATTATGGTAGCGAAAAAGTGAGTTATCATTCGGTTCTGACTCGAAGGGGGGGTGCCGGCTGTGGGTTCCCTCGCGCGTCTCTCCCTTGCGGCCAAGGCGGCGATGGTCGTGCCGAGGCTTTCGCGCGACGATGCGAGCCTGCGTGCGAGTGAAGCAATGGCACCGGATGAGCTGGCCGGCCTGCAGAGAACTCGCGCCATGGACATGGCCCGGTTCGCTTTCCGAAACACCCGGTTCTATCACGATCTCTACTCAGCGGCGGGCCTCACCGGTGCCGACCTTGACGACCCGGAGGCGTTCGAGAGCCTGCCGGTCGTGTCGAAGAGCGACCTCCGGCGGGCGCATGATGACTTCGTTGTGCCGGGTGTTCCCATGGAGGAGCGCCTGCCGTCCTCCACCGGGGGGAGCACCGGGGAACCGCTCACCCTCCTGCACGACAGGCGCGCTCCGACCGCGGCGATGTGGTGGCGGGTGTACCGATGGTGGGGGGTGCACGCGTCCTCGAACAAGGCGTTCATTCAGCGCGAGCGCAGATCACCGCGAGCGAGGCTACGCGAGCGCATCGAGTGGTGGCCCACCGCGCAGGTCTTCCTCGACGCCCGCGAGTTGACGCACGAGTCGATGACCGACTTCACCCGGCAATGGAACCGGCACCATCCGGAGCTGGTCAACGGGTACGTCGGCGGCGTCTACGAGTACGCCGCCTTCCTCCGTCGCTCCGGACTCCCCATCACGCCGCCGCTCGCCGTCGGTGTCACCGCCGCCCCGATCACACCCTCGCAGCGCCAGTTCATCGGGGAGGTCTTCCAGGCGCCCGTGTACGACCAGTACCGATCCGCCGAAGTGCCCTGGATCGCCGCCCAGTGCGCGGCGCAGGGCGGCCTGCACGTGCTTTCCGACCTCCGGGTCGTTGAGACCGTTGACGACGGTGACCGCGTGATGCCGCCGGGCGCGGTAGGGGATGTTGTCGTGACCGACCTCTGCAACCGCGTCTTCCCGCTCGTCCGGTACCGGCTCGGAGACCGAACATCGGTTCTGGAGGGCGGATGCACCTGCGCCCTCCCGTTCCCGCGGCTCGCCCCGATCCAGGGTCGGATCTCCGACGTGTTGCGGCTTCCGAGCGGGCAACGAATCTCCGGCGGGCTCACGGGTCTTTTCAACGCCCAACCTCATGCGGTGCGCCAGTTTCAAATTCACCAGCACGCGGACCACAGCATCACCCTGCGGTGCGTGCGGGGCTCCGGTGCGGATGCGGTGGCTGTCATCACCCGCGCTGCGGACGAGCTGGCCGCCCTCGTGGGGCGGGTCGTTCCGGTGACGGTGGAACTCGTCGAGGAGATCCGGCACGACCGCGGCAAGGTTCGGGTCGTGCTCAGCGACGTCCCGCTGTCCCCCCAATGAGGGCGGGATTACGGCGAAGAGTCGCGGTTAGACTGCGCTAGCACGCGCACCATCCCGACCTTGGACACCGTGCCGACGGAGGCAACGTGAGCAGACCACCCGTCACGGCGATAGTTCCCACGCACAACCGTCCGGAACTCATGAAGCGAGCTGTGCAAAGCATCCTCGCCCAGGATTACGCCGGCGACATCGAGGTCATCGTCGTGTTCGATGCCTGCGACCCCGTCCTGCCGGACGTCGAGCTTGCCGCCAACCGCAGCATTCGGTCTCTTGTGAACCATCGGAGCCGCGGCCTGGCCGGGGCCCGGAACACCGGCATCCTTGCCGCCAGCCATGGGTTCGTAGCCTTCCTCGATGATGACGACCACTGGCTTGACGCCAAGCTCGAGCGGCAGATGGTGGTCTTCGAGGAGAAGCCCGAGTCCATCCTGGTGGGAACCGCCATGATGATCGACGACGGAAAAGGCACGCACGAGCGGCTCGTGCCGGCGGACACCGTGACCCACCAGGACCTCCTCCGGAAGCACCTTGTCGGGCTCCACTCCAGTAGCTTCGTATTCCGCACGAACGCCCTGCTCGGAGAGCTGGGCCTGGTCGATGAAGACCTGCCTCGCAGTTATGGCGAAGACTACGATCTCCTCCTCCGCACGTCGGCGATCACCCCGGTGGCGGTCGTCAATCAGGCCCTCGTGCAGGTTACGTGGCAGGGGCAGTCGTTCTTCTTCGGGCAGTGGGCGGTGTACGCCGAGGCGTTGCAGTATCTGTTGGTCAAGCATCCGCAATTCGCCCTGAACCCCCGGCATATCGGACGGATCGAGTCCCAAATCGCGTTCGCGCTCGCGGCCAGTGGGCAGCGAGCGGACGGCGCGGCGTGGGCGAAACGCTCCATCCGACACGATGCGCGGCAGCCCAAGGCCTGGCTTGCCCTGGTGGTTGCGTTGCGCCTGGTGTCAGCTGATCGGATCATCCGTATTGTGCGGCGATTCGGGAAAGGCATCTGACGCAGTGCGTGTTCTCATCGTGTGTTCGTCGGGAGGGCATCTCACCCAAGCCCTGGCGTTGAGATCCTGGTGGGGAAACCATGAACGCTCGTGGGTGACCTTGCCGACTGAGGATGCACGCTCCCGCCTTCAGGGTGAGGAGGTGATCGAGGCGCACTATCCGACAGTCCGGAACCTGCCCAACCTCGCCCGGAACTTCGGGCTTGCCCGACACGTCCTGGCAACCGTGCGGCCGGATCTCGTGTTCAGCACCGGGGCGGCGATAGCCCTCCCGTTCTTTGTGCAGGCCCGCTCTGTCGGGGCCCGTACAGCCTTCCTCGAACCCGTCGACCGCATCTCCTCACCGTCGCTCAGCGGTCGGCTCGTGTACCCGTTCACCGACCGTTTCCTCGTGCAGTGGGAGAGTCTGGCGGGGTTCTACCCGGGATCCCGCAACATCGGCGTCGTGCTGTGAGCGCACCTCTGGTAGTGGTCAGCGCCGGCACCTACCACCTGCCGTTCAATCGTCTGGTCGACTGGATGGAGCCGTGGGTGAAGGCCAACGACGGTGTGCATGTGATCATGCAGCACGGACCGAGCCGGGAGCTGCCCGGCGCCGAGAACCACGACATCCTTCCCTACGCCGCGCTTCTGGAACTGTGCGCCCTCGCCCAAGCAATCGTGCTTCAGGGAGGCGCCGGCGGGGTGATGGACATGCGCCAGCTTCGGCGCATCCCCATCGTCGTTCCGAGGGTTCCCGTGGATGACGAGGTCGTCGATAATCACCAGCTTCTCTTCACCGAACGGGCAGCTGAACTGAACACCATCACCCGGGCCACGACGAAAGAGCAGCTCTGGCACTCCCTTGACGCCGCGCTGGCCGGCACCCTGCAGACATATGCAGCGCTGTCGGAGGAGACGCCCGGCGTCGCGAACTTGGCGGTGGCTCTGGCCGAAGTGCCCCCGCCATTGGGTGCCGTCGACCGGCTCCGACGCCTAAGCCGGACGTCGCTCGACCTCGCCGCGCGCCGGTAACGGAGCCGGAACTCGGGATCTCCGCCCGATGACGGGGATCTCCGCCCATAGTCCGTCGATCCCCAGGCGTTGGCGCAGTAACCACAACACAAGCGCGTAAACCAAGGCGAGCCCGGCAACTCCGACGAGCAGCGCCGGGAGACTGGAACCGAACCCCAGCCGCAGCACGGCTCCGCCGCCGCCGAACACAGCCGACGGCACGGCCATCGCCAGGACGAGCGCCCCGGGGGCCAGTGTGACTCCCATCTTGTGGTGCACCTGCCAGGACGCGAGTGCGGTGTCAAGGAGAATCACGCCCGCCCAGGTGATCGCGGCACCGAGGATGCCGAGCACCGGAACGAGCAGGAGGTTCAAGCCCACACTGAGGGCCACGGCGAGCGCCTTGTTGTACATCTGCCAGGAGCTCTTCCCGCCCTGAAGCAGGATGCTCTGCAGCATCCCTGCCGCTGATGACACCATCATGGCGGCGGCGAGGATGACCAGCACGGGCGAGGCGTCCTCGAATCCCGGCCCGAAGACGCTGAGCACGGCCGGTCCCATCGTGGCCAGGATCAGGTAGTAGGGCCAGTTGCACAGGATCATCGCCCGTGTCACCGACGTGTGAAGGCTCCGGGCTGCGCCCAGCTGCGATAGTGCGAGCATCTGAGAGATGGTCGGGCTGACAGCCAGTCGCATTGCCCGGTCCACCACCTGGCCGGCGCGTAAGGTGCGGGTGGCGACAGCATAGATTCCCGCTTCGGCCGGGGAGCCCAAGGCCGCGACGATCAGCACGTCAGACCATTCGAGCGCGGTCTCACAGGCACCGCCGACCGCTCGTGAACCGGAGAAGACCCAGAACCGGCGCGCAGCGACGCGCATCGGTTCTTGGGCGAGATGACGTTGCCGCCAGTCAAGGAGGAGCGGGCGGGCGAGCATCGCGACGGTCACGGCCAGCCACAGCGGAATGACGGCAAACCAGACCCGGATAGCCCCGAGTGCGCCCCACGCGATCGTTACGGCGATGGCCACGACGACCAGCCGGCTGAGCGGGAGGAGAACACTCTGCAGCACCGTGAATGCCAGAACTCCTCGCATCATCCGGGTCGCAGTGTGGAGGACCGCAAGCACGGCGGCAGGTGCGATGAACGGTGCCATCTCGCGGAGGAGCTGTTCGAGGTTCGCTCGCTCACCCGGTGAGCCGAGCCACAGCGCCAGCTCGTGCGCATGCGAATCGATCAGTAAGGCCCCGATCACTGACACGGCGAGAACGGGGACGACGCCGATCACGACTGTCCGCCAGGTTTCGCCGACCCGGCCGAATGCGTGTTGCTCCGAGGTCATCTTCACGATGCTGCTGTTCGTGCCGAGCCGCGCAATCTGGCTGGCGATCGTGAAGAACGCGACCGCTTGGAAGAAGACGCCCGTTCCGTGGGCGCCCATGCCGTTGCTCACAAGTGCCGTGAGGGCGAGCGCGGCGAACGCGGCGAACGCGGACCCCAGCAGGCTGTAGGAGCCGCTTCGCACCAGTCGTTCAGGCTGCACGGGGCACCACCTCCGGCCGTAGCCGTGGCACCCAGAACGAGGATCGTCGCGCGTGACGTTCCCGTAGGAGGACACCCAGTACGAGGCAGATGGCGAGCATGTGACGGTCCAATCCGTAGAAGAGGCTCATGACGCACGCCGCGACCAAAGCCGCGTGGAGCCACAACGCCGGCGTGTTCGGCGCCGACCAGGTGCGTAAGAGGCCGCCGACCAGGAAGAGCGCGAAAAGCAGGAGCCCGACGAAGCCGAAACTGAACATGACGCTCCACACCATTCCCTGCGTGCCCACAGAGATCTCGCTGGTGAACGACGGTCGGGCGGCGCCGTAGCCCAGCACCGGAGAGAGCAGCGTCCGTTCGAACGTCTCGGCGTAGAGGTTCCCCCGCCCCTCCGTCGTGTCGACCGTCTCCTGCCGGGCAAGGATCCCGTCCATCAAACCGGAGAGGAGGAGGACAATCGTGAGGAGGACGCCGAGCGATCCCACCCAGAGGAATGGCAACCATTTGCCCCGCATTACCAGGCGCAGCAGGACATAGGTCACGGCGACGATGAGCCCGACGAACAATCCGCGGTTGGTCGTCGCTATCGCCGGGGGGATCGCAGCGACGAGCCCCACCATCAGCCAGACCGCCGCCTTCGCGGTGCGGCGCTCCGAAGCAGCTGCGATGACAACCGGGGTGAGGATGGCAATCGCCGCCCCCCACCCGTTCGTGTACGAGTACGGTGCCGAGGGTCTGATGAAGGGTTCACTCGCGCCGTACGGTGTCTGCACCTCTGAGAAGGCCGGGAAGACGAGGTCGACGACGTAAGGGTTCTGCAGCATCGACGGTGGCAGCAGCGCGCCCACCGTGTTCGTGAGCGTGACACCGGGCCACAGCATCCCGAGGTACCCGCCCACAATGACGAAGGCCCAGGTGAAGGTCAGCCCGGATAGGACACGTCTGACGCTGAGGGACTGCCGAGCGCTGGTGACGTAGACCAGTGCCACGGCGACTGCGGCCAGTTCTGAGAAACGCACCGCGAAGCCGACCTGCCGCCCGACCGAGTCGAGCATGAGGGAGCAGGGCAGCATCCAGGCGACGAAGGCGACCCAGGGCAATGCCCCGGGCACAAGCACCGCGCGTCCGCTGTGGATCAGGAACGCAACCATCGGCACCGCCATGACGACTCCGCTGAAGGGCAACAGCCCGAGCAGCCACCATGCGGGCATGCCCCACAGGAGCGCGAGGATGGGCCAGGCGGGGAGGTCAGAACGGACCGGACCGACCGACCTCTCGGCCAGGTGAGCAGGTCGGTTCGTGGGGGGAAGCCGGGTCGGGGTGGGAGGTGGGGTTCGCGTGTGGATGCTCACCGCTCACGCCCCCGGGTCGTCGTCGCGGCCGCCGATGGTCAGTTCGTCTGCGTTCAACTCGCTGACTGTGGTCATGCCGGCTGCCTGCAGGAAGGCGTATTTCCGCGCGAGCGAGAGCATCGCAACGAGCGCGGTAACGACGAACACGGCGAGGTATGCCGTGACGAACGCGGGCCGGAACGACAGAAGGGCGACGGTCGCATACAGGAGCCCGACATCGTAGGGCAGCTTGATGAAGGACACCCACGCGGGGGCATCACTGCCCACAGGGGCCAACGGTGAGAGCTTCTCGGCGAGGGTCTGGGCGAAGAACCACACCGAGGAGAGGATGAGGAACGCGATGGCCGCCAGGACCACCCAATGCTCCTCGCCGGCACGGAACAGATGCACCGCAACGGCCAGGTGGAACAGTGGCAGCCTCGCGGCATCCACGACGTGGTCGAGCCACTCACCGGCGATGCTTCCCCTCCCCGTCAACCGGGCCAACTGTCCATCGGCGGAGTCCAGCGCATAGCCAGCGAGGAGCAACGCCGTGGCCGTGGCGGCTGAGAGGGGTGAGGCTGGCAGCGTTGCGAGGAGAACCAACGCGGTCAGGGAGAGGATCGCACTCAACGCCGTCACGAGGTTCGGCGTGAGCCGCAGGACGAAGGCGGCAGCGGCCGCGCGACGCCCCAGGCCGCGATTCACCCACCGGAGGTACGCGGGCACGCCGGCCCCGGGCTTCTGTTGGGTGGCTAGGTGGGCGACGGCCCACCGATATCCTCCGGCGGCCTTCGTGCTTCGTGCCTCTCTCAGAGGACCGTTGTCTCTTCTGACCGGGCCGATGGCCCTGTCGGTGTTGACCGTCATCTCCGTCTCCTTTCCGTACTCACTGAGTGCCGGCCACGGCAGGCGCGGCCGTGCGTTTCGCGGTGAGTCTCAGGTCGAAGCTCACGTCAGGGGTGGCGCGGTAGTTGGCGTGGGTGGAAGCGGAGATGACGTTCTTCCCGGCGACCAGGAGACCGTTCGGCACCGTGAAGATGACCGGCGCGGCGGCGGCGGACGCGGAGCGTGGCGCTGCCGATGCTGTGCTGTTCTGGGTCAGGGTTCCGGTACCGAGGTTCGCCCGGCCGATCTCCGTCCCATTGACGTGCACCGCGACGCCGTCGTTCGCGATGACGCTGACCTTCGCATCGGTCACCGCGCGGGGATCGTCAAGGGCGAAGTCGCGGCGGAACTGTGCGCTCAGTGGTCGCGGAGCGGTCGTCCCGACTGAGATGTCGGTCTTCGCTCCCGCAGTGCCGAACCCGAGCGTGGCCGCGCCCGATGACCAGGATGTGTCATCGAACCCGGTGGCACGCCAGTCCGGCGCCCAGAGAGCGGAGTCGAACTGCCACTTCCACACCGAACCTGCCTCGATGAGGGTGAGATCGGTGGCCGAAGGAGGAGTAACAACGGCAACCCGCGTCGTCGCCGACCGGTTTCCCGCAGTGTCGACCGTTCGAACGAAGTACCGGACCGGTACCGCCTCGACTGGCACATCGAGGGTGAGAGCGGTGGTCGTCTCGATCACCTTGTTGTCACGGATCAGCTCATACCTCACGGCCGGCCGGTCATCCTTCGCCGCAGGCCAGGACAAGGTCGCGGTCGTCGCATTCGCAGCGGTCGCTGTCAGGCTCGACGGGGTGCTCGGCGCCGCCGAGTCCCGTTGGGCGAAGCGCATGAACCCGCCCGACCATTGGTTCACCTCACCGGCTCGGACCGAATACTGCAGGTCACCACCGGCCCAGAGGGTGCCGTTGGAGTCCGAGAAAAGGGCCCAGGCGCCGAAGCCCTTCCGCGCCTGCACGAGCGGGCTGAACTCTTGCAGGTAGGCACCCGTTGTGGCATCCCACGCCCCGAGGAGGTTTATCTTGTCGGCCTGCGTCCAGGCGGTGCCGACGTTGCTCCAGGTGAACGCGTTGGAGTAGACCCAATCGCCACAGTGGCATCCAGCGAACACGGTGTCAGCGGATGCTTCGACCGTCTGGAAGTCGCCTCCGTTCCGGGTGATGCTGCCGCTCATGCGGCTGAAGGTGTCGCGGTTGTAACTGAAGAGACTGTGCTCGGAGCCGCCCAGCCAGACCCGGCCGTTGATCTCCTCGATGCCGAGCTGCCAGGTGTTGCCGGTGACGTTACCTGCAGCATCCACACCGCTCTTGCTGAACAGCGGTTTCCAGACCGGTTGCACCACGGCCGCGCCGGAGGCCGACTGGAGGGCTGTCCCGCTCACGGTGGGGACCTGACCGCTTTGGCGGAAGTAGCCGGAGAAGTATGCGCGATCTCCGGAATCGGAGGCATCGACTCCGACGCTGGTCCCATTCAGCTGGGGGTTCCAGTTGGCGTCCGGAGCGCCGGTCAGCAGGTTGATCCGGGCGCCGTTCCACGCGCTGACAGCTGGGCTCCCGGTGCGCACCAGATGCGTGAAAGATCCCGAGAGGTAGAGCCAGTTACCGTTCTTGGAGAATCCGCGCACCTGAGCGACGCCACCGGCGACCCGGTTCTCGATGCCGAGCTGCCAGCCGGCAGCGGTTGCCCCGCTCGTAGCGTCGAGAACCACGAAGCTGCGCTGGGCCGTGCCGTTGGCGGTGCTGAACGCGCCACCGACGGCCAATCGGCCATCGGGCAGCGCGGTCAGCGCTTTCACTTGGCCGTTCAGCTGGGGACGGAAACTGGAGATCCAGTCGCCAGTGTTGACGTCGAAAGCAGCCAGGTAGGACTGTTCGATCTTGTCCGCGCCGGTAGCGGCGAGTGAGCGCTGCACGAACGTGAAGTTCCCGCCCACATAGACGGTGCTGCCCACCTGCCCGAACGCCGCCACTTCGGTGTTGAGCTCGTTGTCGATTCCGTTGGCATGCCCCGACACGCCCCAGACGGTGCGGACGGCGTCACTTTCCGGGAGTGGCCTCTGAGCGATCGCGGGCGCGCCAGAGTCGGGGATGGCAGGGAAGTCCAGCTCAGCGAGTTTCAGTTTGGGCCGGAGGAACATCTGGCTGAAGGGGAGCGCGCCACCCGCGCCGTTCGTCCTTGACCACAGGTACGAGGTGGCACTTGAAGACCCGACCACCCCGGCTCCGTAGGCAATGCCGCCCACGTAACCCTGGGCTTGCACCGCATTGGTGTCGACTCGGTGCAGAGCGGTGTCAGCGCCGAAGCTTCGGGTTTGTCCCCCGGTGCCGGCCACGCCGTTGAAGCTGTAAGTTCCCACGGGGTGCTCAGCGCCGAAGGTCCACACCCAGCGGTCACGCTTGGGCATCGTGAAGCGAACCTCCTGGCTCTCGGAGCCAGCTTGGTTCATCGCGCGGCGAACCCGGATGCCGTCGGCGAGCGCGTCCACTCGGCCGCCGTTCAACAGCTGGTCCACCGTCTTCGCCGGCAGCTGTGCCGTCTTGAATGCGGCGGTACCATCCACGATGTTCCGCAGCGTGACCGCGGATCCTAAGCCGTTGTACTGACCCTTCCAGCCCTCACGGCCGCGGGCGATGAGAACCCACCCTCCGCCATCCGTTGTCATGTCGCAGTAGAACTGCTGTGGCGCGTGCAGCGCGGGGGTGAGAATCCAGTACACCCCGTTCGCGGATGCGGGATAGTTCTGCTTCGCCTCCCAACATGAACCTGCAGCTGTGCGTGACGAGAGCCCGTTGGGCAGTGCCTCGGCGGCCGAAGCCGGCGAGGGTACCGGCGCCAGCAAGGGCGCCACCAGGGCTGTCGCCGCCAACCAACCGAGAATCGACCGTTTCAAGGGCGGCAGGCGTAGACCGGGGTGCGCTGCCGAAGGGGTGGCGTTCATCATCATCCTTGTTTCTCAGGCGCAGGGTGCGCTGTCGGGGATTTCGTGTGTGGCGATCTTCCAGAGCCCATCGAGGTACTGGGCCCCGTAAACGTTGAGGGTGGGCGAGCCAGGGTCATAGAGCAGACCGCGGAGCGACTGGCCGTTCGCGTCAACGATGTCGACTCCTGTTGCGTCGACGCACACGTCAAGGACGACGGTTGGTGGTGACGCTTCGAGATCGACAGCTCGTGCTGTCACACTTCGAATCGTTGCCTCACCGACCTGCCTGTAGCCGAGCTGGGCTCGTTCCGTTGCCAGCGCCTGCAGTTCCCCCCACACGAACCCGGCGGCGATGTTCTGAAGCCCTTGCGTGCCGCCATCAGCTCGTTGGAGAATCTCGTTGTTGGCGGCGACTAGGGAGTCGATGGCAGTGTCTGCTGCCCGGATGGAGTGCACCTCGTCGGTGAGGGGGCTCGGAGTGGGAGCCGGAACCGACAGGGGGACGGGCGACACGGGGGGCAGCGGCTCCGGTGTCTTCGTCGCTGATTTTCTCGCGGCGTTGTCGTGCGTGTTGTCGGCATTTCCAGGACCGGTGTCCCCGCCGGTGCCAGTACTTTCCGGACTCGATGTCGGTGGGGCAGCGTTCAACCACGAGGCCGGGCCTCCGGTCGCGAGGGTCGCGGCGACAGTCGCGGCGAGACCCGCAGCGAGAAGACCCGCGGCGAGCACGGCCGCCCGCGGCCTCGTTCTACTCGTGCGACCATGGCCGCGAGCATCCGTTCTCATGCTTTCGCTCCGCTTAGAAGAGGCTGTCGCTGGGGGGTCTCGATGCGCGCGCCGGAGCCGGCGTGGTCGAGCGCTGCCAGCGCTCTCCTCAGCTGGGTGCTCGATGTGCTCGCCGTGTAGGGGAAGTAGACGACTTCAACGCCGAGTTCGGCGAACTCGCGCTCCAGCCGCACTCCCTTCGGGGTCCCCTTCCAGTCGTCGCCCTTGAAGAAGATGTCGAAGCGCACGGACCGCCAGGTGTCGAGCTTGTCGGGGAGAACTTCCGGGATCGCCTCATCGACGAATTTCACACTCCGCACGATTTCCAGTCGCTCGGCAAGGGGGATGACGGGGGTGAGGCCTTTTGTTAACTGCAGCATCTCGTCTGAGACGACACCGGCGATAAGGTGATCGCACATCGCGCGGGCATGCCGGAGGAGATTCAGGTGGCCGACATGGAAGAGATCGAAGGCGCCGGCGGCGTAGCCGGTCCGCGGAGGTGTGCCCGGCGCGCCCATCAGTACGCCCCCACCGGCTGCACCATAGCTTTGATGGTGCGCCACATGATCATCAGGTCGCCGGCCAACGACCAGTTCTCGACGTAGTACAGGTCGAGCCGCACGCTCTCCTCCCAGCTGAGATCGGAGCGTCCGTTGACCTGCCACATTCCGGTGAGTCCGGGTTTGATGTAGAGGCGGCGGTGCACATGCGTCTCGTATGACTCCACCTCGCGAGGCAGTGGCGGGCGCGGCCCGACGAGGCTCATGTCCCCCACGAGGATGTTCCACAGCTGAGGCAGTTCGTCGAGTGAGTATTTACGCAGCACCCGCCCGACCCGGGTGACCCGCGGGTCGTTGCGCATCTTGAAGAGCGCACCAGATCCCTCGTTTTGTCCCATAAGGCCAGCGAGGTCGCTCTCCGCAGTCGGGACCATGGAACGGAACTTCACCATCCGGAAGGTGCGCCCGCCCCGCCCGCAGCGTTCCTGGGTGAAGAGGACTCCGCCGGAACTGTCGAGCGCGATGAATGCCCCGATGAGCAGGAGCAGCGGAGCCAGAAGGGTGAGGGCCACCGCCGAGACGGTCATGTCGAACGTCCTCTTCACGACGTGCTTGGTGCCCTCGAATCGGGGGATCTCCACATGGATGAGGGGGAGGCCTTCGACTGGCCTGAAGTGAATGCGCGGCCCTGCGACATCCGTCAGCCGGCTCGAGAGAACGAGATCTGCCGTGGTGTTCTCCAGGTCCCAGGCCAAGCCGCGAATGAACCCGCTCCCGCCGCGCGGTTGGCCTGCGACGATGACCGTGTCGGCTCCCATCCGTGAGACGGCGCCGGCGATGTGGCGGTAGTCGGCCACGACAGGCACCCGGTCGGACCCCGCGACGACGACGGATGCGTGCTCGTCGCTGTCCAACGCGGCGCCGACGACGTAGTAGGCGGCCCCTGATTTCTCATGGATCTGGCCGACGACGTATTCGACGTCTTCGCGCTCTCCCACGACGATGACACGGGAGAGGTAGTGGCCGAAGCGCCTCTGCCGGAGAAGCCACCTCCGCCACAACCAGCGCTCGACGATCAATGCCGCGATCCCGAGGGGCAGCGCGAGGAGAAAGAAGTCGCGGGCGAAGTCGATCTGGGCGATATGGAATGCGATCGCGAGCATGCCGAAGGTCAGCGCGGTGGCGTTGATCACCTGCTTGTACTCTGTCGCCCCGACACCGACCACACGGGAGTCGCGCGTGTGGAAGGCGACCAGTGTTCCTGCCCACAGGGCAACGACGAGGAGTGACACAGCGAGGTACCCGCCTACGGGGGTTCCCGGCGGGTGTGTTGCGCCGATCGCGGCCAGGGGGGAGGAGGCGACGGCGATCGAGAGGACGGTCACGTCGCTTGCGAGGAGCTTCGCCCGGTACCGACGCGCCCAGACACGGCCCGACGGTTGGGTGTCGAGCTCGAAGGGTGCCGCATCGGGTGGAGGTGGTCCCTTCACGAGGCGCAGCGGTGTTCGCCTCCCGAGGGGAAGCGCCGGCGGAAGAGGCAGGCGTGGCTTCAGAATGCTCATCGCGCACCCCCGCCGTGGAGCGGGGTCTGCGGGCGGGCGCTCTGGCGAGCGATCGCTCCGGCCTGGGTGGGGCTGGATCTCATGGGTCGACAAAATTGTCGACACGTCAACGACGTGGTCATCGGGTCATTCCCTGCATTTCGGGTTACAGGTTCAGTAACGGGTCTTGGTGCACGACGACCGGTTTTCGGGCCAGTCGTCTGCGCCTGCGAGTAATTTGATGGAAACTCAGTTACCCACGAGGCTGACCATAGCGGCATTCTGGCGCCTGCCGCTGCCACCACATCGGGGGGTTTTTTCCCTCTGACCAGGGGCGCTATTTAGGGGAGGGCGATCGCAGCCGAGATCGGGTGCTCGAGCCCAGCGGG
>JAODMM010000101.1 GCA_025465015.1 Cryobacterium sp.
GTCGTCCTCGAATCATGGGGAGTCGAACCGGGTCCTCTGAACACCGGCGAGGACTTAACCGGATGAGCGCGTCGGCCCGCACGGTCGCGGGCTCCAACCCGGGCGGAACCGATGTGCTCGCGCTGCAGGGCGCATCCTTCTCCTACGGGCACACCGTTTCCCTCGCCGGAATCAGCTTCTCGGTAGCTCCGGGGGAGGCCTTGGCCCTAATCGGGCCGAACGGGGCCGGAAAATCGACCCTGCTAAAAGGCATCCTGGGATTGATCCCGCGCATGGACGGCGAACTTCGCGTGCTCGGACGGTCTCCGGCACCGACCGGATCGATCGGCTACATGCCCCAGGGAGACGATCTGGATCCGCAATTCCCGGTCACGCTCGGGCAGGTTGTAATGATGGGGCGGTACCGAGCGCTCGGCTGGCTGCGGATGCCCGGACGTCGCGACCGTGAGGCGGTTGCGCACGCACTCGACGCTGTGGGGCTCGCGGATCGATCCGCAACCCGGTTCGGTGAGCTCTCCGGTGGGCAGCAGCGTAGGGGATTACTTGCCAGAGCGATCGTCGCCGGGCCGCGGCTGCTCCTGCTCGATGAACCGTTCAACGGTTTGGACCAGGCCAATCGGGACGCTCTCATCTCAACCCTGCACCGGCTGAAGGGCGAGGGCGTCGCCGTGCTGGTGTCGACGCACGACCTCGAACTCGCTCGCGCCGTGTGCGACTCGGTACTTCTGCTCAACGGGTCCCAGGTGGCATTCGGTCCGCGTGATCAGGTGCTCACCCTGGAGAACGTGCAGCGTGCGTTCCGGGAGGTCGGCGTAGAGATGGACCAGCACACCGTGGTCGTTCCCGGTCACGAGGGCCACTGAGATGAACCTTGTCTCTTCCGGCGCGAGCTCGGGGGTCGGCGTGCTTGTCGGACCGTTTCTGGACCCCTTCGCACTCCCGTTCATGGCTCGCGCGCTCATCATCCTGCTGGCGCTAGCCGTCGTCGCCGGAGTCGTCGGGGTCCTGGTGAACCTGCGCGGCCTCGAATTCATCAGTGACGGCCTCACTCACGCGGTCTTCCCGGGAATCGCCGTCGGCTTCGTTTGGGGAGGGAGGGAGGGCTCCTTGGTGGGTGCCCTGCTGGCAGCGCTCCTCGCGGCTGTGGCGCTCACCTTACTGGTGCGGACCACAGTGACCTCCGACACCGCCATCGCCATCGTTCTCACCGCCATGTTCAGCATCGGCGTCATCGTCGTGTCAACCCAGGAGGACTTCGGCGGCCAACTCGAGCAGCTTCTCTTCGGGCGCCTGCTCACCGTGAGCGCTGAGGATGTTGCAGGGGCGGTCGCGGTGTGCGGATTGGCACTGGTGATGGTGGGAACCACGCTCAAGGAACAGATCTTCCGGGCGTTCGACCCTGAGGGCAGCACTGCGGTCGGCCATCGGTCTCTGGTGCTCGACCTTGTCTTGAACAGCGCCGTCGCGCTCGTCGTGGTCGCCGCATCCAGTGCGGTCGGAACTCTTCTCGTGCTCGCGGTCCTCATCATTCCCGCCGCGGTCGCGCGCCTGGTCACTGTGCGCCTGCGTCTTGTCTTCCCCCTGGCGGCCGCGTTCGCCGCTTTGGCCGCATGGCTCGGCCTCGCTGCGGCGTACGGTGCGTCCGTGAGTTCCGGGCTCGACGTGCCCACCGGGGCCACCGTCGTGCTTGCTCTCGTGGCCGGATACGCCGTGGTGCTGGTTGGCAGGCTCGGTCTGGACCGGCTCCGCAGTGCCCGGATCAGTCGTGATGCCGCTCGAGGCACTCGGCGAAGGGAACAGACGAGCCATGAGGAGGCGACACGCTGATGAGTTATCTCGAGAGGGCGCTCTTGGCTTCTGTGATCATCGGTGCCCTAAGTGGGCTCGTCGGCACACTCGTCGTGCTCCGTCGCCGCACGTTCTTCGCTCAAGCGCTCACCCATGCGACCTTCCCCGGGGCGGTAGCTGCCGCGATCCTCGGCGTGGCCGTGCCGCTCGGGGCGTTCGGTGCAAGCGCCGTGATCGTCGGAATCATGTCGGTGATCCAGCGCGTTCACCGACAGGGGAGCCAGGTGGCATCCGGGATCGTGCTCGCCGCCGGCTTCGCTCTGGGTCTTCTCCTCCAGTCCCTGCATCCCAACCTGCCCATCCAGGTCGAGTCGTTCCTGGTTGGATCGATCCTGACCGTGTCGACGGGCGACATCGTGCTGGCGGGAATCGTGTTGCTCGTGGCGCTCGGGGTCATCGTGGGCATGGGGAAGGAGATCCTCTTCTCGACATTCGACCCGAGCGGATTCCGTGGGGCCGGTTATCGGGAATGGCCGATCGAATTGCTCACGCTTGCCCTGATCGCCGGAACGGTGGTCACGGCAATGCCCGCCGTCGGCGCCATCCTAGCCATCGCCTTGATCGCCGCCCCGGCCGCCGCGGCCCGACTCATTGCTCGAACGCCCACGCAGATCCTCGTCGCGGCCCCCGTGATCGGTGCCGCCTGCGGAATCATCGGAGTGTTCCTCTCCCTGGCGCTGGACGTTGCTGCCGGACCGGCCATCTCCCTCACGGCGGCAGTGGTCTTTCTGGGTGCGCTAGGGGTTCGCGCGACGCGCAGATTACGGTGGAAGGCATGAAGCGGAACACATGGCAGCGCGAAGCCGTGCGTACGGCCCTCGCCCGGGCCGAGGGTTTCGTGAGCGCCCAGGGACTGCACTCCGCATTGCGGACAACCGGGTCCCCGATCGGACTGGCAACGGTGTACCGCGCCCTGTCCGACCTGGCCGGGGAAGGTGAGGCGGACTCCCTGCAATCGCCGGAAGGGGAGAGCCTCTACCGAGCGTGCAGCACGAACGACCACCACCACCACCTCATCTGCCGCAACTGCGGCCTTACCGTCGAAATTGAGGCGGATGCGGTGGAGACGTGGGCGAAATCCGTAGCCGCCGAACACGGTTTCAGCAGGGCAGCCCACGTCGTGGATGTCTTCGGCCTGTGCGAACCATGCACGGCCGCCTTGCAAGCCAGAACCCAAACCCGTATTGTTTAACGCTGCTGCGCATATCTGTGCGTGCATTGCGGGTTCCCCCATTCCCTCCTTGAGAATCGACCATTGCGGTCAATCCAGAGGGGCCGGGTGTGTGCCTGCCGACAAGGGATCTTGGGAAGGGCATTCGCCCTTCGGTATTGGAGGATAACTATGGCAGCAACCTGCCAGGTGACCGGAGCGGTTCCCGGCTTCGGTCACAACATTTCGCACTCGCACCGGCGCACCAAGCGTCGTTTCGACCCGAACGTGCAGAAGAAGACGTATTTCGTACCGTCGCTTCGCCGCAATGTCACCCTGCAGCTTTCTGCAAAGGGCATCAAGGTGATTGACGCTCGTGGCATCGAGTCGGTCGTCAAGGACCTGCTCGCTCGTGGGGAGAAGATCTAATGGCCAAGCAGCAGGACGTACGTCCGATCATCAAGCTCCGTTCGACGGCTGGCACCGTTTACACGTATGTGACCAAGAAGAACCGTCGCAACAACCCCGACCGTCTCGTGCTGAAGAAGTACGATCCCGTAGTGCGCAAGCACGTTGACTTCCGCGAGGAGCGCTAAATATGGCGAAGAAGAGCAAGATTGCGCGCAATGAGCAGCGCAAGGTCATCGTCGAGCGGTACGCCGCAAAGCGCCTCGAGCTGAAGAAGGCCCTCGTGGACCCGAACGGCACCGATGAGAGCCGCGAGGCTGCCCGTCTCGGACTGCAGAAGCTGCCCCGTAACGCCTCCCCGGTGCGCGTGCGCAATCGCGACGCCGTCGACGGCCGCCCCCGCGGTAACCTCGCAAAGTTCGGTATTTCCCGTGTGCGCTTCCGCGACATGGCACATCGCGGCGAACTGCCCGGCATCACCAAGTCGAGCTGGTAACAGGCCTCGAGTGTCTCGACAGGGGATGTGCGACCTTCGGGTGGCGCATCCCCTGCCGCATCTCCGGGAACACGAAATACCGCGCCGCGGCGCCGCGACCGGTCATAGCGGGCCGTAAATACGGGCAATCCCGCGGAATTCTGCTAGATTCGACCCGGTCGCACCGACCAACGGAGTGGCTCGATGAGCTTCACCCGCATCACACATAGCTGTTTCTACAGACGAAGGTCCGAGGAGGACACTCAATGGCTGACAAGTCGCTGAACAAGACCGAGCTCGTTGCTGCAGTTGCCGCGGCGTCCGGCCAGAGCCAGGCCGCCGTGGATGGCGTCCTGAACGCCTTCTTCAACACGCTCGCTGAGACCGTCGCAAACGACGGCAAGGTGACCATCCCGGGCTGGCTCGGCGTCGAGCGCACCGCGACTTCCGCTCGCACCGGCCGCAACCCGCAGACCGGCGAGGAGATCAGCATCGCCGCCGGCTACCGCGTCAAGCTGACCGCCGGCAGCAAGCTCAAGGCCGCCGCAAAGTAGCTTCCACTGCTCTCGAACAGGGGCGTCGACTTCGGTCGGCGCCCCTGTTGCGTCTGCGACCGGTGACAAGCCGGACGGGGAGCCTCCGTGGGCGCGGTTAGGCTTGACGGATGCACCGTTATGCTCGCATCGTCGGCCCCGCAGTGATCCTGCTGGTTGCGCTGATCGCGAGCACCGTCGCCCTCTCCTACGGTGGGGGCACGGCGCCCCAACTGCTGGCCGATCCGGGTCCGGTGGTGCGATGGGGGTTGCCGATCGCAAAGCTGGTGGTCAATCTGGCCGCGGCCGGAACCATCGGCGGGATCGTCCTCGCCTGCTTCGCCCTCAGCGCACGAGAGCCGGCGTTCAACGTCGCTTTGGACTTCGCCGCCGCATCCGCAGCGGCCTTCACCGTGGCATCTGCGGCCAGCGGTTTTTTCGCCTTCTTGCAGGTGACGAACGTGCCGCTCAGCTTCGACGACCGCTTCAGCGCCACGCTCGGGCAGTTCTTCACACAGGTCGAGATCGGCCAGGCGTGGCTCGGCACCACCCTCATAGCCGCCTGCGTTACCGTGTTGTGTTTCGCGGTGCGAAACCTCACTGCGCTCGTCTTGGTGGCGGCGCTGGCAGTCTCCGCCCTCGTTCCCATGGCTCAGCAAGGGCATTCAGCAGGAGCCGAGGGGCATGATGCCTCGATCTCTGCCCTCGGCCTGCATCTCGCCTTCGCGGCGGTATGGCTGGGTGGACTCCTCACGATCATCGTGCTGCGCACCGAGCTCGCTGGTGGCCGGATCATGACAGTGATCGACAGGTACTCCTCGCTGGCCCTGGTGAGCTTCGTCGTCGTCGCAACGTCCGGTTACGTCAGCGCCGAAATTCGCATCGGATCCTTTGACCGCCTGCTCACTCCCTACGGCATCCTCGTCCTGGTCAAGGTTGCTGCGCTGGTCATTCTCGGCTGCTTTGGGGTCCTGCAGCGGCGCTACTTCATCGAGCGGATGCGACGCGACAACAGGGGACCGGGCAGGTGGTTCTGGTCGCTGGTCGTGACGGAACTCGGCTTCATGGGGGTGGCAGCTGGGGTTGCGGCAGCCCTCGCACGAACGGCGACGCCTGTGGCGCAGTTGGCAGCCTCGGAGGTTCCGCAGTCGACGCCGGCGCAGATCCTTACCGGTGAAGCGCTCCCGCCAGAACTCACCTTCGCCCGGTACTTCACGGTGTGGGATGTCGACGTGGCATGGGCCCTGTTCTGTGCCTTCGGAATCTTCTTCTACCTGGCTGGAGTGCGCCGTCTCCGACGCCGTGGCGACAAGTGGCCGGTGTACCGATCTATCTTGTGGGTGACGGGCATGCTCGT
>JAODMM010000109.1 GCA_025465015.1 Cryobacterium sp.
TTCGTCCGCTGAAGCGAACATGGCCACCGGCATGGAGATGGGTGTCATCGCGGCCGTCGTCGTCGGGGGAACGTCGCTTCGTGGTGGACGAGGAACCGTCTTCGGAACCATCATCGGCGCGATGTTATTCGCAGTTCTGTCCAAGTCGCTGAACATGCTCGGGGTTGCGTCCTACTGGCAGTACATCCTCACGGGTGCCGTGCTCGTCATTGCCGTCGCCGTCGGCGCTCGGCGCCGTTCGGCCGCCGAGGTTCGAGGAGCAGGTTGATGCTCACCTCCTCGTCCCTAGCCATGGGGGAGGACGTGCGTCGACGCGTCGGTAGCCCGGCCCAACTTGGAACATGCCGTTGGCCTGGAGACGCTGCGGGAGCACTGATCGAAATCAGTGGTGAAACCGTCGAAGCGGAGCTCGGCGGGTCAACTTTGCGACTGACTCGCACCATCCGAGCCTAGTGCGATCGTCCGGTTATCGAAGTGCACGACGTTGTGACCAACGATGGATTCGTCGATGCTGGGCATATGTATCGTCACCACATCAACCTGGGATTCCCGCTTGTTGATGCGGGATCCTCGGTGTCGACGGATGCCGTCACGTTCGGGATACGTGGAGGAGGGGTGCCCGGCCCGCTCCACGCGATGCGCACGGATGTCGCGGAGGGGGCCGTCGACGAGAGCGTGACCTACGCGCGGAGTGGACTGACCGGCTCGCTGACCGTTACCGCTCCTTACCGCGGCGTTGCCCTCGCGGTCGAATGGACGACGGGGACCTTTCCCCTATTATTGGCATGGCGGAACCCCAGCCCGGGAATCAACGTCCCGGGGATCGAACCATCGACCTCACGAGACGACGGGCGAGCAGAAGCCGTCCGGACCGGCGAACTGATCACGCTCGCACCCGGTGAGACCCGTACATACCGCACTCGCATGTCCCTTCTCTCGCTGGCGCGTGCCGATCCAGAATCCGAATGACGATGATGTGTAAGGACAGAACATGGACGAAACAAATTCCCTCTCCAGCGCCCGCGACGCGGTAGCGTCAGGTCGCACTGCGCTCGGAGTCGAGTTTGGGTCAACGCGGATCAAGGCATGCCTAATCGACGCGGATAATCCTGCGATCGTCCTCGCAGTGGGAAGCCATGAATGGGAGAACCAGCTCATTGACCGCCTCTGGACCTACTCGGTCGACGCGGTGTGGGAAGGGCTGCAGGACGCGTACCGCGACCTCGTCAGTGACGCCGAGCGGCGCTACGGCGTCCGACCTGCAACCTTCGAGGCCATCGGGGTCTCAGGCATGATGCACGGGTACCTTCCCTTCGACGTCGAGGGGGAACTGCTGGTGCCGTTCCGCACCTGGCGCAACACCAACACCGCTCCCGCAGCGGCAGAACTGACGGAGACGTTCGGAGTAAACATTCCGCTGCGTTGGTCCATCGCGCATCTGCATCAGGCCGTGGTCGAGTCCGAGCCGCACGTCCGCCAGCTCGACTTCTTCACCACCCTCGCCGGTTACGTGCATTGGAAGCTCACCGGTCAAAAGGTCATCGGTGTCGGGGACGCGTCCGGCATGGTCCCAATAGACCCCGTCACTCGGGATTACGACGCGACCATGGTGCGCCAGTACGACGACCTGGTCGCAGGCCGAAATGTCCCGCCTCTCGCGCAGCTGTTGCCGAGGGTGTTGCCTGCCGGCGCAGCCGCGGGTCACCTCACCGCTGACGGTGCGGCGTTGCTCGACCCGACGGGAGAGCTGAAGCCCGGCATCGCGTTCTGCCCACCCGAAGGCGATGCAGGCACAGGGATGGTTGCAACGAACGCCGTCGCACCCCGCACCGGAAATGTCAGTGCAGGCACCAGCATCTTCGCCATGGTGGTGCTCCAGCGCCCGCTGGCGCAGGTGCATCACGAGATCGACCTTGTCGCGACACCGGCAGGAGACCCGGTCGCGATGGTCCACTGCAACAACGGCGCGAGCGAGCTCGCTGCCTGGGTGAGTCTGTTCGCCCGCTTCGCTGCAGCATCCGGCGCTTCGCTCGACAACGACGCCGTCTACGAGACGTTATTTCGTGAGGCGCTCGAGGGTGAGGCGGATGCAGGCGGGTTGCTTGCCTACAATCACTTGGCCGGCGAGCCGATCGTCGGGCTATCCGAGGGCCGCCCGCTTTTCGTTCGTACGCCTGACAGCCGTTTCACCCTGGCGAACGTGATGCGCGCCCAGTTATACGGAGTCTTCGGTACCTTGGCGCTTGGAATGCAAGTACTGGCTGACGAAGGAGCAGAACTGGATCAGATGTTCGCGCACGGAGGTATGTTCCGCACCGCCGGCGTCGCGCAACGGTTCCTGGCCGTGGCGCTGGGCGCTCCGGTGAGCGTGACCGAAACGGCGTCCGAAGGCGGCCCGTGGGGGATGGCGGTCCTCGCTGCCTACCTGCGCCACGCAAACACAAGGCTCGCGGATTACCTCACCGATCGCGTTTTCGCAGGAGCGAACGCCGGCACCTACACGCCCGAACACGCCGACGTGGCCGGCTTTGCACGCTACCTCGATCGGTACCGCTCCGGCCTAGCCGTCGAGCGCGCTGCTATCGAATCCCTCACCTGAGACCTGCATAAGGAGCACCTGATGAGCGCCACACATCTCACCTCGGCCCACCAGGAAACGATCGACCGGATCCGTGTCGAGGTCAGTGAACTGCACTCGGAGCTCGTGCGATATGGGCTGGTCACCTGGACCGGCGGGAACGTTTCCGGTCGCGTGCCCGGCGCAGATCTGTTCGTGATCAAACCGTCGGGAGTGTCTTACGAGGATCTCGCTCCGATCAACATGATCCTCTGTCACCTCGACGGCACTGTCGTCGACGGCTCGCCCGGCTCTGAACTTTCTCCATCCAGTGATACCGCAGCGCACGCGTACGTGTACCGTTCCATGCCCGAGGTCGGCGGGGTCGTTCACACCCACTCGCCGTACGCAGTGGCCTGGGCGGCCGTGGGCGAGCCCATCCCGTGCGTTACCACGGCCATGGCCGATGAGTTCGGCGGCGCCATCCCGATCGGCCCGCTGTCGATCATCGGTGATGACTCCATCGGGCAAGGCATTGTCCAGACCCTCCGCGGACATCGTTCCCGTGCCGTGCTGATGCAGAACCACGGCCCGTTCACCATTGGGAAGGATGCGCGGGACGCGGTGAAAGCCGCCGTCATGGTGGAAGACGTGGCCCGTAGTGTCGCCTTCGCCCGGCAGATCGGCACTCCCATACCTCTTGCGCAGCCCATGATCGATTCTCTGTTCGACCGTTACCAGAACGTGTACGGCCAGAACTCTGCAGCGCCACCGCAGCACGTCAGCGCTCCTGATATCGCGTGAGCGTCGGCGCTCGTTCGGCTGTTGGTTGACTCTCTGTCGAAGCGCACGATACCGGAATCTGTAGAGGCGACCGGTCAGTTCCGAGACGCTCAGCCCACCTAGCGCGCCGACGTACTGCACTTCCCTCATCGAGAGCGCGGCACGTCGCCGGCGACTGCCCGGTATCTCTCAGGCGGCCAGTAGCCGCTGCGCTGCTGCGCCCTGAGGCTGGAGGCGCCGTGCGAACCATCATCCGGTGGCCCGGTTGCGAGCATGCTCGCAGTGGCGTCGAAACCACGATTTGCACTTGCCGCGAAACATCATTACGTTATAGTGAATCGCGGGCGTGATTCACCCCGTCCCGAAATCAGCATCCAATGCAGCACCAATGGAGGAGCAATGCATTCGAAGGACATCTACCGCGGCACTGCCGTCTCGCTTACGGTCGCGGTTGCGCTCGCTGTCACCGGGTGCAGTTCCGCCCCCGTCCCTGAGTCGAGTTCCGCCACCGCAACGACCGAGCGTGTCAGCATCGCTTTCATCGGCGACTCCGCGCCCAGCGACGCCATCTGGTCCTACGCGGTCAGTGTGATGCGGGAGGAAGCGGAACTGCTCGGTGTCGACTTTGTCGACCGTTACGCAGGAGGTGATTTCTCGCTCCAAGCGCAGTACATCGAGGAGGAGGTAGCTCGCGGCGTCGACGCGATAATCGCTCCGTTCTACGACCCGGAAGCGACCAACGACGCCATCGTCAGTGCGCTCGAAGCGGGCGTCGAGGTGTACGCGGTGCTGGGCGTGCCGAACCTGCAGGAGGATGTGCTCGCCGAGATCGGCATCGCGCAGACCAGCTGGGAGAGTTATGGGGAGGCCCTCGGCGAGATCGCCCTTCCCGATCTTGAGGACGGTGACACCGTTCTCTGGCCGGCGGAGCAGCCGGGCGCGAGCTACATCACTGGCGCGGTTGAGGGCTTCGAGCTCGCGGCGGACGCCGCCGGCGTGGATGTCACCGTCACCGTGCTCGATGCGGGCAGCGACTCGACGGAGTCGGCACAGCGCCAGCTGGCGTTCCTCCTGGCCAAACCGGATGTCGGTGCGATCGTCACCTCTGGTTCGATCGCGATCGCCGCTGCCTTCACTGCGATGACTCAGGGCGGTCTCTCGGCAGGCCAGCCGCCGCTCGCCGGGTTCATCACCAGCCCGCAGGCGGCCGAGGCACTGAAGCAGGGGTACATGAGCGCCGGTGTCTGGACCGACTTCGAGGGGATCTCCCGACAAGCCGTGAACGACCTAGTCGCGATGGTGACCGAGGGCGCCCCGGCGCCACACCACGAGGCGCCGGTGATCACCATCACCTCCGACAACATCGACGAGCACATCCCTGCGTCCCTGCGGAGCAACTGACCATGACCACGCCAGCGCTCGAAGTCCTCAGTGCGAACCCGTATCTGCATCCGGA
>JAODMM010000140.1 GCA_025465015.1 Cryobacterium sp.
GTCAGGCGAACCGCCAGCGCCGGCTCTCTGCCCGAGCTGAGCCTTCCCGCCGGAGGCGAACACCCTGACTGCGGGCACCGTTCGAGGCGTTCCCGCGGCACCAGAGGCATCTAAGGCATCTAAGGCATCTAAGGCATCTAAAGCATGGGCACCGGCAGATTTCGGCGGGTTGCACTCAAACCATTCGAGCACGTCATCGAGGCGCGCCGCGTCCTCGGCAAGGGCCCGCTTCAGCTCACGAAGCTGCCGCTCGCTGCGGGTGGCGCGGAGGGTCACCCCTGTGACAGGGTCGACGGCCTCGTCGATGGGCTCCGTGGCAGGGGCTTTGGAATAGACCGCATTCTGCAGTTCGCGAAGCGGTGCTGCCGGGTCCGGCAGGCCGGCGGGAGTGGGCTGCAACGGATTCGCCCGCCACCACAGCGCATCGAGCACATCATGCCGGCCCCGGTACTCCGAGCGGAGGCCCGCCAGCAGACCGGGGTCGGCCCGGGCGGCTTCCAACAACCGCGTCACCACTGTGGTCCTCACCACTGCAGTCTCCCTGCTCGTCGTTTCCAGCCTAATCATCCCCGCTGTTCCACGACAGGCGGGCGCAGAATGGATGCATGCCCAACCGTCTCGGCGAAGCCATCAGCCCATACCTGCGCTCACACGCTCACAACCCGGTCGACTGGTGGGGCTGGGGACCTGAGCCGTTCGCGCGCGCGCGCGAACGGGATGTCCCGGTGCTCGTCTCCATCGGCTACTCGACTTGCCACTGGTGCCATGTGATGGCCCGGGAGAGCTTCAGCGACCCCGAACTCGCTTCCTACCTCAACGAGAATTTCGTCAGCGTCAAGGTTGACCGCGAGGAGCACCCCGATGTCGACGCGACATATATCGCCGCGGCGAGTGCGTTCACGCAGAACCTGGGCTGGCCGCTGAACGTCTTCGTCACGCCCGAGGGCAAGGCCTTCTATGCCGGAACCTATTCACCGCCGCAGCCCATTCCAGGGCACGCGTCCTTCCGGCAAGTGCTGGAAGCGGTGACGGACGCCTGGTCGGGACACCGAGACGAAGTGGACGATGCCGCAGCGAAGGTAGCCGAGGCGCTCGCCGCAGCGCCGGCCCGGCAGGGCGGGGGGGAGCTCCCTGGCGAAGCGGCCCTTGACGCGGCTATAGCCGGGTTCGCCGCCCACGAGGACACCACCTATGGAGGTTTCGGTGGGGCGCCCAAATTTCCCGCGTCGCCGACGCTCGGATTCCTCCTCAGCCGGGACTCCGGAGAGCAGCTCGCCCTGCGCACGCTGAAGCGCATGGGCGCTTCTCCCCTGCGCGACCCCGTGGAGGGCGGCTTCTTCCGTTATGCCGTCAACCGTGACTGGAGCGATCCGCATTATGAGCGGATGCTGTACGACAATGCCCAGCTCCTGGAGCTTTACACCCAGGCGTGGAAGCTCACCGGCGAGCAGTGGGCGGAGGACGTCGCCCGTGGCGTAGCGCGCTTCCTCACGGGGGTGATGCAGCTTCGGAGCGGAGGGTTCGCCAGCGCCCAGGACTCCGAGAGCGTCGTCGACGGGAAGCGGGTCGAGGGCGGCTACTACCAGTATGACGAGGAAGACCGCGCGCGTCAGGTTCCGCCGGCGCTTGACGAGAAAGTGCTCACCGGCTGGAACGGCCTGGCAATCGCGGCACTCTCTTCGGCTGGCTTCGCATTCGATGCCCCTGCGCTGACAGAGTCGGCCCGACGTGCGGCCGACCACCTGATCGCGCGCCACCTGATGGACGACGGAACCCTTGTTCGTGCCTCCATCGGCGATCGAGTCTCCCGCGCCCAGGCCACCCTGGAGGACTTCGGGATGCTCGCCCGTGGACTTCTCGAACTCGGCGCAGCAACCGGGGAAATTCGCTATGCCACGGTGGCGAAGGGCCTCATCGACAGCACCCTCGTACCCGTGCCGGCACCGGCCTCGCCGGGTGGCGCCGTGGCGTCCGTTCCCTTCCAGGCTCCCAACGGGGCGGACCCCGTCTTAGTCGCTCAGGGGCTCGGGGGGCCTGTCGACCCGTCGGAGGGTGCCTACCCTTCTGGTCTGAGCGCAATGGCCGGCTCTTCCGTTCTGCTCTACCTGCTCACCGCTGACCGGCGCTACCGGGACGCGGCGGCAGCGGCATTGGAGTCGGTGGCGGGATACGCGCTCGGCCAGCCGATCGCGTTTGGCGCGGCCCTGCGGGTGATGTCGACGCTCGTGTCCCCGGTGGAGCAGCTCGTGGTCGTCTCGCCGGATGACGTGCCCACTGAGGGCTCCGGCGAAACGGGTGGTCTCCGCGCGGCGGCGCGGCGGTACTCCGCGGGCCTCGTCGCTTCCGTCACCGACAGCCAGGGCCGAAGGTGGGCGGATGCCGGTTTCGACCTCTTCGAAGACAGGGTCACCCAGCGTGGACTCCCGACCGCCTACCTCTGCCAGGAATTCGTCTGCCGCCTGCCTGTCACCGACCCGTCAGAACTGGACCGCGCGTCTGAGGTGTGGCCCGCGGAGAGTCGGGCGGCACATGAGGCGTGAACGGGCCGCGTGACGAGATACGGCCTAGAGAAGGGCGGACGGCTCTCGCGGAGTGCATTCTTGGGCACTACCATCGAGGCATCCTCCCCGCGTCCCTCGGCGAGGCCCGGTGAAAGGACTCCTCACCATGGTTCCCGAATTCAACATCTGGGCTGTACTCCTTGCGACTGTGTCAAGCATGGTTATTGGCGCCATTTGGTACGCTCGCCCTGTCTTCGGCAACTACTGGATGAAGACCGTCGGCCATGATGAGGAGAGCATGCGGAGAGGCTCCGCTATACCGCTGATTGTGACGGTCGTCGTCAGCTTCATCACTGCATGGGTACTTGCCGGCTCTGCCGCCTTGGCGCAGAACTTCTACCACGGCAGTTTCCTGGCCAACGCATTACTCACTGCGGTCATCCTGTGGGCGGGTTTCACTGCCGCCCGGATGGTGACGCACGACGCCTTCGACCGCCGACCCTGGCGGCTCACCGTGCTGAATCTCGCGCACGAGCTTGTCACACTGCTCGTCATGGGCCTGATCATCGGGCTCTTCGGCATCAGCGCCCTGTGACCCGGGCATACAGGGAGTGCCGAGGTCACTACCCGTACACTGGACAGGAGCGCAGCCCGTCCACCGCCTCCTTCCCAGGAGGTTCAGGTAACCCGCGGCGTCATCGTCCGGCGATCCCCACGCCGCTTCCCGCCGTACGGCATCGTCGCCAGGCCCCGTAGTACCGAAATGCCTGAGGAGGATCATGGCCACACCAGACCGACCTGACACCAACGGGGGCATCCGCAGCGGAGACGCGACCGCGATCCCCGACTCGCTGCAGGCGCCCG
Source organism: Cryobacterium sp. (assembly GCA_025465015.1). Taxonomy (GTDB): domain Bacteria; phylum Actinomycetota; class Actinomycetes; order Actinomycetales; family Microbacteriaceae; genus Cryobacterium. Next base: position 3,366 of record JAODMM010000140.1, read on the forward strand.
ATTCTCTCGTCACCGTGAACACGGCCGCCATCCCCACGATGTCGCTCAGCCGCGAGCCGGAGCTTGTGCTGGTGACCCCCGATGCGCGTACCCGGCGCTTCGAACGGGACGATCTGGTTGTGCGGAAGGGCGAGATTGCCCTGATTAACGGCAACTTCACGCCGCACGAGTCGATGGTCAAAGATCTCCTCGCTGTTCGCGACGCCCTGGACGAGGCCGGTATCGAATACCTGCTCGTACGCGGCGACGGCGACCGCCCTGTCATAGCTGTGGACCGCAAGCGCCGTAAAGAGCTCAGCCGGGCGCTTGCCGTCGCATTCGCCAACGAGCCGTTCTACGCCAAGCCGCAAGATTCCCCGCGAGGTAAGCCCGGTCAGCCTGCCTTGCTTGCCGACGGCGGACTGCTGGCCCATCGCGCGTCATCCGTCTTCCGCGTCTACCGGCCCAGGATTGAACCCATCGGCCGGCTGCGGTACGGCGCCGAGACCGCCTTCCAGTTCGAATTGTGGCGCTTTGGTGATGACGAGATCATCGCCCCGGTCCCCAACATGTTGATGCGCACTCGGATGCCGCGTGCTGAGGCGCGTGAAACGACCGTCGACCTGTTCGGCCGTACCTGGAGAACCCTTCAGGCCATGTTCGACGATCTGGCCAGCGACATCAGCTTCGACATCGACATGGTCTTCTCCTGGGTGGACGGTTCCTCCACCGACTTCCAGCGGGAACGTGCAAAGCGGATGCAGGCCTACGTCGTGGGTGAAGGCGACGACTCGGATGCCCGCTTCCGGCAGATCGATGAACTCAAATACGCCCTGCGCAGCGTGTACATGTTCGCCCCGTGGGTGCGCCGCATCTTCATCGCCACAGACTCACCGGCGCCGGCCTGGCTGGCAGAACACCCGCGGGTCACGATCATGCGCAGTGAGGACTTCTTTCAGGACCAAAGCGTCCTGCCGACGCACAACTCGCATGCCGTCGAAAGTCAGCTGCACCACATTCCCGGGCTGGCCGAGCACTTCCTCTATTCCAATGACGACATGTTCTTCGGCCGCCCTGTGGGGCCGGAGCTATTCTTCTCGCCGGGCGGGGTCACGAAGTTCGTGGAGGCCTCGACGCGGATAGGACTGGGAGAGAATGACCCTTCCCGAAGCGGATTCGAGAATGCCGCGCGAGTGAACCGGGCGCTGCTGTGGGGACGTTTCGGAAAGGTGACGACCCGCCACCTCGAACACACCGCCGCGCCGATGCGCAAAAGCGTCCTGCAGGAACTGGAGCGCGAATTCCCCGAGGATTTCGCCCGCACCGCTGCCAGCCGATTCCGCTCTGCCACTGATATCTCGGTGACGAACTCGCTGTATCACTACTACGCCCTGATGACCGGGCGCGCGGTCGCCCAAACTCAGGCGCGATCGCTCTATGTGGAGACGACCCTGCGGGTGGCTTTGCGGCAGATGAAGAAACTGCGCAAGCGCCGCGACCTTGACATGTTCTGCCTCAATGACGGGAGTTTCCCCGAGATCACCGATGAGGAGCGGCAGGAGGCCGTCACCGACTTCCTGGAGCGGTACTTCCCGATCCCGGCTCCTTGGGAGCGTCAGAGCGAGCACCAGCAGGTCGATTTCCTTACCGCGGTGACCACCGCCGGTGGCTCCGACCTCAGGGCTGACGTCAGTGCCAGCGCCAGAGCGGTCGGTCTGTTCGGATTCGGTTCTCCTGGGAGCGTCGGTTCTTCTGCTAGTGGAGAACCCGGATCGGTCGTGTCTTAGGCGGTTCCCGGTATGCCGGGGCGGTTCCTGACGGCAGGATCCGCACGCCCAACTCCTGCAGACGACGGTCGCTTTCCACGGGGTCGATGTAGTCGAGCGCGGCGTGCTCTCCGAGCGGTACCACCGAGTGCAGGACCGTGTCGGGGTAGACGTGCACGAGGTTGAACGCGCGAGCGCCGTCCTGTCCCCGGGTGCCGCCTGCGGGAACGGTGAGATCCTGGGTGTAACAGGTGGCCGAGGCAACGGAGACGGGAATCCCGGCGAAGGTCGCTGTGGACGAATAGTGCAGATGTCCAGAGAGGATGCTGCGGACATCCGTCCCCCGGAGTACCGCCGCGAGGCGAGCCTGGTCCCGGAGTTCCACTGAGACGGCGAGGTCGAGCACCGTCGGCACCGGCGGGTGGTGCATGGCAAGGACCGTTCCGTCGGGCGCGGGAACTGCCAACACGTCGGCGAGCCACTCGAGCTGGGCGTCGGACACTTCGCCGTGGTGGTGGCCGGGAACCGAGGTGTCGAGGGTCACGATGCGGAGCCCGTTGACCTCGCAAACCCGATCGATCGGGTCCGTCGCGGGTGCTTCCCGCAACAGCCTGCTGCGGAATGCGGCCCTGTCGTCGTGATTGCCCATCACCCAGACGATCTGAGCCCCCAACCGCGCCGCGACGGGCTCAACGATGCCCCGGAGCCGGTCGTACGCCCCCGACTCGCCATGGTCAGCCAGGTCGCCGGTGAAGACGATCGCCTCCGGGCGTCCACCGGATGCCTCCAGTTCGGTGAAAAGGTCCTCCAGGTGCCCGGCGGAGTCCACCGAGTTGTACAGGTGACGATCTCCGGCGAGGAGATGCGTGTCGCTGAGGTGAAGCAAGAAGTGGTCGGGCCTCGGATATTCGGCCGTTCGAACGCTCACGGAGCTTCCATTTCGTTTGCGAGTACGCACTCTGCGTCATGCGCACTACGGGTACTGACTCAATTCGATCATGCCTTCATGAACATAATGTGTACGCCGCACCCCAGTAAGGGGGTGGACAAATGCGCAAAAAGGGGGCCTGGAGAGTAATCTCCAAGCCCCCTGGCGCGCGTCAGGCGGTGATCTGCTGCTCGCCCTCGTTTACCGTGAGGGTGTTCTCGTTCGAGTTCGTGGTCACCTGGACCTTACGCGGTTTGCCCTTCGCGCTGACTGGGATCATCACGCTGAGCACGCCATTGTCGTAGCTCGCCGTGATCGCGTCGATGTCGATGCCCTGGCCGAGGTTCAGCTGGCGCAGGAAGGACCCTGCCTGGCGTTCCCGTGAGAGCCACTTCACGCCGTCGTGGTTGGAGAGCGTGCGCTCGGCACGGATAGTCAACAGCTGGCCGTCTACATCGATGTCAACGGAATCCGGATCGATGCCGGGAAGGTCGGCACTGAGCATGTAGATGTCCCCTTCACGGTAGAGGTCCATCGGCATCAAGCGCGGACCCTGGCGTGTGTCGAGTAGGGCACCCGCCACGCGGTCGAGCTCGCGGAATGGGTCGAAGTTCATAGCCATGATCAACTCCTCGTGCGTCAAGCCGGTAAACCGGCTCAGATGTTCTCGAAACTTGAGCCTTCTCGGCTCAACTACTCACAATTTAGCACTCTGCTTGAGGGAGTGCCAAGGGTCCGGAAGTGTATGTCCTGTTTGCCTAAAGCGAACAAGCCTAGGCTGTGGGGCATGGCTCGCTATGTACGATTCGACCGGTTCGGCGGACCCGGTGTTCTCCGCATCGTGACCGAGGACGACCTTCCCATGCCAGGTGCCGGAGAGGTGCGGGTACGCGTCCACTGCGCGGGACTCAATCCCGTTGACTGGAAGATCATGCGTGGAGGTCCAGCCGCGGCGAAGTACGATGCCGTCCCGCCTTGCGGCAACGGCAACGACTTCTCAGGAATCATCGACGAGGTGGGCGACGGTGTCGCCCACCTCACTACCGGCCTTGCAGTGTTCGGTGGCAGACGGATGCATGCACAGGCTGACTATGTGGTGACGGCTGCCGACCGAGTGCTCCCCAAGCCGGAACAGCTGAGCTTCGACGAGGCCGGCGCGCTCGACATCGCAGGCCGGACAGCCTGGGCCAGCGTCGAGTCTCTCGGCCTCGCCGGTGACGACATCGTGCTGGTGAGTGCCGCTGCCGGCGGTGTGGGTGTCCTGTCCGCGCAGCTTGCGCTGCGTACCGGTGCGAGGGTGGTCGGCACGGCGAGTCCGCAGAACCATGATTTCCTGCGCAGCCTGGGCGTGATACCCGTAGCCTACGGGGAGGGGCTGATCGACCGTGTGCGTGCGGTGGTGCCGAAGGTGACGGCGGCCCTTGACCATCACGGCCCCGCGACGATCGACGCGGCGTTGAAACTCGGCGTTCCAGGGTCGCGCATCAACACGATCGCAGCCCGTGGACACCGCTCGGATGCCGGAATCACGGGTGTCGGGGGAGCGGAGGCCACGATCGGTGATCTCGCCCGTGTCGCCGAGCTTCTCGCGACGGGCGAGTTGGTCCTTCCGATCGACAGCGTGTACCCGGTGGAGCGGGTGCGAGACGCCTATGAGCACCTCATCAAGGGCCACGTGCGCGGCAAGGTCGTTCTCGCGTTGGTATGAGCACCCGCGGCGGTGCGGGCAGGCGATGCCTATAGCGCCCGTGTGAGACACATGCGGTGGGCCGTCGGCGGGACTACGGGAACGGCACCGGTGGCGAGGGCCACCGTTCTGGTTTCGGATCGGACGCAAGGGGGAGGATGAAGCGCCCAGGTCGGTGTGACAGGGTTAACGGGTGAGCAGCAGTCGGGCCGCCGGTAGGGCGAAGTATGTGGCGGGGGCCGTACTCGCAGCAGTCGCTCTCATGGCCTTGTATGTCTACTTCGTGCGCACCCGGAACGGGCAAGTCATCGACCAGCTGGCCTACGACGGTGCCGACTTCAGCTGGCGAAGCGTGACCCTCTACGCGCAACGCCTCCTCGATGCCCTGCCTGCGGTCTCCGGCGTGGCTGGACTGGTGCTCACGCTCGTCATCGCCGCTGTCCGCCGCCGCTGGCGCGCGCTGATCATCGCATTCGGCGCTGCCGGCGCTGCCGCTGCCACAACTCAGATCCTCAAATACGTCATTCTGGACCGGCCGGACTTCGGCGTGGAGGGCTACGCCGGCAATTCGTTCCCCTCCGGGCACACGACCGCGGCCGCGGCATCCGCGATGGCCGTTTTCCTCGTCTCCAGCCCTCGAGCGCGGGCTGCAGTGGCTGCCTGGGGCACGGCCTTCAGCGTGCTGGCAGGCGTCTCCACGCTCGCAAACCAGTGGCATCGCCCGAGTGATGTCATCGCCGCGCTCCTCGTCGTTGCGTTCTGGGGATGCCTCGCCGGTGCACTGCTCGAAACCGGGCGCCCCGCACCGGTGAGATCAGGCGGCGTGTTCGCGACGGCGTGGTGGGTCGTCGCCCCATTCGTCCTCGTCACCGCGGTGTCGTTCCTCGTCACGTTCAGAAGCGCCGCGAACGGCAGCGAGTCCGCGAACACGGTCCTGGCCTACATCGGCGGGGCAAGCGCGATCATCACCGTCGGGTTCGTTCTCGCGCTCGTTGCCACACGGACATTCTCACGGCTTCCATGAGGCGGATGTGAACGTGTAAGACTGGTTTATGGCTGTGATGCTCCGAGCACTCTCCACTGCGGTGCCACCGACAATCCTCTACCAGGACCAGGTTCGCGACGTTTTCGCCGCCCAGCCTGACCTCAGCCGACTCGCGCAGAGGCTGGTGACGACGTCGTTCAACCTTTCCGGCATCGACACTCGCCATACCGTCATCGAGGAACTCACCCTCGAGGCCGACGGTGGCGCTCCCAGGTTCTTCGACGCCACGAGCCAGCGCCTGCTGGTACCGGGCACGAGGGTGCGCAATGAGCTCTACATCACCGAGGCCACCAAACTCTTCGTCGAGGCTGGACGCCGCGCCCTCGCCGCCTGTCCCGGAATCGACGCCGCAGACGTCACGCATGTCATCACCGTCTCCTGCACCGGCTTCTATGCGCCAGGGCCTGACTACATGCTCGTGCGGGAACTCGGACTCAGTCCGGCGACCCAGCGCTATCACCTGGGTTTCATGGGATGCTATGCGTCGATGCCCGCCCTGCGAACGGCCAAGCAGTTCGTCGAAGCTGACCCGGATGCCGTCGTCCTCGTCGTCAGCGCCGAGCTGTGCACGCTGCACCTGCGCACGTCAAACGATCCGGACGCGATCGTCGCCTCATCTTTGTTCGCCGACGGCGCCGCTGCAGGAATTGTCTCCGCCCGGCCGTTGCAAGCCGGTGAGGTCGGCCTGCAGCTGGATTCCTTCGGGACGGTGATCACCCCGGTGGGCGAGGGTGACATGGCCTGGAAGATCGGCGATGAAGGCTTTGAGATGGTGCTGAGTTCCTATGTGCCGCACATCATCGACGAACATATCGAAGACGCGCTCGCCCCCCTGTTCGCAGGGGACCCGGAGCTGGCCGAATCTCGGAGTTCGCCCAACATCGATATCGCACACTGGGCGATCCACCCGGGCGGTCGAAGCATCCTTGACAAGACTGAGGCCAAGCTCAGCCTCAGCGGAGCGCAGCTTGCGCCGTCTCGGGAGACCCTTCGGAACTACGGCAACATGTCCAGCGCCACAGTCCTGTTCGTCTTGAAGGCCATCGTCGAGGGAACAGATGCTACAGCTCACCAACGCGTGTGCGCTATGGCCTTCGGACCGGGCCTGACCGTCGAATCAGGCCTCATGACCATCGCCGTCGGCTGAGGTGTCGTCTCCGATGCGCAACCCGGCGCTGCCGGCCGCTCTCAGTTCGCTCTCAGTTCGCGCTGGGGACGCGGTCGAGATGATGGACACTCCCGACTGTGATCCGGGGAGGCTTTGGCGCACCTATTCCGATTTCCGCTACGTGAACGCGGTGGTGTCAGGGTTGCGGGCCACCTACCGCCGCGACATCCGCCCTCTGCTCTCGCGGCACGTGATGAGGTCGCTGCTTGATGTGGGATCGGGAGGTGGCGACGTGGCCCGTGCGATCGCACGCTGGGCTGCCCGGGATGGGTTCTTGCTCCACATCACCGCCATCGACCCCGACCAGCGCGCCCATGCGTACGCCGCCAGCCGGCCGGTCGTGCCCGGGATCACGTTTAGGCGGGTATTCAGCGCAGACCTAGTTGCTGAGGGGCAGCGTTTCGACGTCGTGATCTCCAACCATATTCTGCATCACCTGAGTCCAGAGGAGCTCGGCGGGCTGCTGTTTGACTCCGAGCAACTGGCTCTCCGGCGCGCCCTGCATGGGGACATCGAGCGCAGCCGACCCGCCTACTTCGGCTTCTGGCTCGGCACCCTCCCGCTGTTCCGGGGGTCCTACATCCGGACCGACGGGCTCACTTCAATTCGCCGCAGCTACGCGGCGGCTGAGCTCCGACCTGTGCTTCCTGCCGGTTGGCGCCTCACCAGGGAGGCCCCGTCGCGCCTCATGCTCCGCTGGGAAGCTCCGCGGACGACAGATGCGTGACGTTGTCGTCGTGGGCGGTGGCCCGGTCGGCATCTTCGCCGGCTGCCTCCTCGCATCGGCCGGACTGGACGTCGAAGTCGTCGAGCAGCGTGAGGCGCCGTCGATGCGGTCCCGGGCTATCGGCATCCACCCGCCGTCACTGACGGCACTCGAGCGGATAGGGGTCATCGGGGACTTCATCGAGCGGGCCGTGAAGATCCGGGGAGGTCGGGTCCGCTGTGAGGGGAAGGATCTCGGGCGGTTATCGTTTGCCGAAGCTGGTTCGCGGCATGCGTTCGTTGCTGCGTTGCCGCAATACGAGACGGAGGCGCTGCTGCGCGCGCGGTTCGAGGAGCTGCGGCCGGGCGGACTCCGGCAGGGAAGTCGAGTCACCGCCGTGCACGAGCGCAGTGACCGGGTCGACCTGGCCCTGGCGGGGCCGGAGATGATCTCGGCCCGATACGTCATCGCCGCGGATGGGGCCCGCAGCGTTGTGCGTGAAGCGGTGGGGGTCGGCTGGTTCCCGCTGGGCCGCACCGAGACCTATCTCATGGGCGACTTTCCTGACACGACAAGCCAGGGCGACGAGGCGGTGTTGTACTTCGAGCGGGAGGGTGTCGTTGAATCCTTCCCCCTTCCCGACGGCCGGCGACGCTGGGTGGCGATGACGGATGGTCTGAGAACGAATTCCTCGTCCGCAGACCTTGCCGGCATCATCCGTTCGCGCACCGGGGTGGACCTTCCGTCGTCAGCCGACCCGGCCAGTCCGTTTCGCGTGACCCAGCATCTGGCGTCGGGGATGGTCGTCGGGCGCGTGGTTCTGATTGGGGACGCGGCGCATGAGATCAGCCCGATCGGTGGGCAGGGGATGAACCTCGGCTGGCTCGACGCGGTGGCCTTGGCGCCTGTGCTGCAGGGCGCATTCCATACCGCAGGTCAGTCAGGCGCGATCGAAGGCGCGGCCGTGACACGGGCGCTCGCCGAATTCGAGCGTCGGAGACGCAGGGCAGCGCGGATGGCGGCCAGGCAGGCAGCTTTCAATATGTCGATGGGGCGGCCGGCAGGCGGCTTCCGCCTGCGTGCTCGAAACGGCGTCGTGCGCGTGCTGTCTGCGCCACCGTTTCGCGGGCTGCTCGCCCGCGCGTTCACCATGCGCTGGCTGTGATCGACACGCGAGCCGGACTCATCCGTGCCGCGCCGGTAGGGTCCTCCCTACGTGACGCGCACCCGCGGCGACGTGACGGACGACCGCGCGATCAGCCGTGCTTCCAGCGTGTGCGTGGCAGGGTCGGCCCGTTCTCCCCGGATCCGACCGAGAAGCCGGTCGGTGGCGAGTGCGCCCATTTGCAGCATGGGTTGCTCGATCATGGTGAGCGGCGGGTCCATCACAGACGCCCAGGAACTGTCATCGAAGCCGATGAGCGATACGTCCTCCGGGTATGACAATCCCAAAGCCCGCATCGCGCGGAGCGTTCCGGTCATGGCGTCGTTCTCGGTGCTGAAGATCGCCGTCGGCGGGTTCTCGAGCTCGAGCATCCGCGTCACGGATTCCGTTGCACCCTCCTCCGTCTTCGCTGCGGTCATCACGAGCGACCCATCGAAGGGGATGCCGGCATCGTCGAGGGCGTCGAGGTATCCCCGCAAGCGCTCGCCGTCGGTCCACAAGTAGCGCGAGGCAGCTGCTTGCAATTCCCGCCGGGTGGCCACGGGAGCCCCGACCGGAGGCCCCCAGACGAAGCCGACTCGGTGGTGTCCCGCCTGAATGAGCAGGTCGACAGCCTTCCGCGCTGATTCGCGGTTGTCGATGACGACGGTGTCGAAGGGAACATGGGGAAGGGTTCGATCGAGGAGGACGACCGGGATCCCGTGGTCTGCCGCATCCTTCAGATGCGCGGTGTCTTCGAGGTCCACCGCAGCCGAGGCAACGATCATCCCGTCGACGCGCTTGTCGATCAGGACTCCGACGGCACCTCTCTCCTCGTCGAGGCTCTCGTGAGTGCTGATCACGATGGTGTCGAAGCCGGCGGCGCGGGATGTGTCGCTGATGCCGCGCACGATTCCCGCGAAGAACGGATTCCCGATGTCGGCGACTACGACCCCGAGCGTATGACTCACGCCGGTGGAGACACTCCGGGCCAGCGCGTTGGCGCGGTACCCGAGCTTCTCTGCCGCAGCCAGCACTCGCTCCCGCAACTCCGGGCTCACATAGCCGTAATTGCCGAGGGTCCTCGCTGCTGACGCCCGACCGACGCCTGCTTCGCTCGCCACCTCGGAGATAGTCGGCGGGCTGGTACCGCGATCACGTTCCGCCGCCATCCTGGGAATTCCTAACTCTGGCCCACCGGGCTGATGCCGCCCACGAAAATCGTATCCTTCGGCTGAAGGCTGAATGGCGTGCCGTGCCCGAAGGCGCCGTCTACGCGGGTCTGCCGGGCGGCGAAGGCCGCAGCCCGGGCCAGGCAGGACTCGATGGCGCCAGCGGAGGGAACCGTTCTGCGGGACCACCCGGAATCCAGCATCGCAACGGCGAATGCGGCCAGGTAGGCGTCCCCGCACCCCATCGTGTCGATGATGTCACCGGGCGCGACGAGGTCGGCGTGGCCTCGGATGAACCGGCTCCCGTTCCACAGGAGCGACCCGGCGGTGCCGCTGGTGGCCAGGGCAAGCGAGGCCCCGCGGTCGACGACCTCCACAAGGAGGTCCCGAACCTCGGCATCGGCGAGTTCAGAAGTCGACAGCAGGGCGAGATCGACGGCGGGACACACCTGATCGAGGTAGGCGGCGGCACGGTGAGCCTCGTCGGCGGAGAAGTCAAAGCTGACGAGGGCGTTCGACCCGCGGAGCTTGGGAAGCTCGAATTCAGAACTGGAGTAGACGCTCGAGT
>JAODMM010000181.1 GCA_025465015.1 Cryobacterium sp.
CGCGCTCTTCTGGATGGGATCGATCCTTTCCGCGGATGTCCCGATCTGGCTGCTTCTGCTGCCCGTTTCACTGCTCGGGATCGCCAACGCGGGGATCTGGGCGCCGTTGTCAACGACCGCCACCCGCAATCTGCCGCCGCGGGACGCCGGTGCGGGTTCGGGTGTCTACAACACCACGCGCCAGGTCGGTGCGGTGCTCGGAAGTGCCGGCATCGCTGCCATCATGCAGGCTCGACTGGCAGCAGAGTTGCCGGCAGGTGCCGGGGCGGCGGCTGAAGGCGCCGGTGCCGGTGCCGGGGGGTTGCCTGAGGTGCTGCACGCGGGTTTCAGCGCCGCGATGGGACAGTCGATGTTCCTTCCGGCCGCCGTGGCTCTGCTGGGCGCGCTCGCCGTGATTTTCTTCGCCAAGCCTGGCGCTGCGGCATGGGGGCCCGGGACTTCGCCCGCGGGCGCTCCCGAGGCTGCTGCGTCCGGCTCTGCCAAGTCGGTCGAACCCGCCGACGCCTGACGGAGCTCCCCGGCCACGAGCGCCGGCCCGCGGCCCGGTCTCACATCCAGCGAGGCGGTCCTGATCTCACGTCCAGTTAGGCGGTCCGGTCTCAAACCGATCAATGACCCAGTCGCCTGCCCGGTCGGCGGCCCGACCGGCGGCGGGAGGCACGGTCTAGCTCGCGGCGACGCGGGCCGCGATGTCCGTTCGGAACTGCCCACCCTCAAGGCGGATGTGCCCGAGCGACTCGTACGCCCTGGACCTGGCCTCCGCGAAATCCGCGCCCACAGCGACGACGTTGAGGACGCGTCCGCCGGCGGCAACGAGCGATCCGTCGTGGGAGGTCGTGGCCGCATGGGCGATGGTCACCCCCGGCACAGCGGAGGCACCGTCAAGTCCGGCGATCTCCCGCCCGATGATCGGGGCATCCGGGTAGTTCTCACTTGCGAGCACGACGGTCACGGCTGCGGCATCCGAGAACTCCGGCCGCGCCAAGGTGCTCAACGAACCGGTGGACGCCGCCATCAGGAGGCCGGAAAGCGGCGTGACCAAGCGGGGGAGGACGACCTGTGTCTCGGGGTCGCCGAAGCGGGCGTTGAATTCGATGACACGGATGCCCACCCGAGTCAGGATCAGACCGCAGTAGAGCAGCCCGATGAACGGTGTGTCCTCCTCGGCCAGCTGACGAATGGTGGGCAGGGCGATGGTGTCGATGACCTCATCGACGAACGCCTCTTCGCTGCCGAACTGTTCGCCCAGCCAGGGGAGGGGCGAGTACGCGCCCATTCCTCCGGTGTTAGGCCCGGCGTCTGCGTCGCCGAGGCGCTTGTAGTCCTGCGCGGGGGAGAGGGGGAGCACGGTGTGACCGTCGCTGAGAAGGAAGAGGGAGACCTCGTGACCGTCGAGGAACTCCTCCACAAGTACAGCGCCATGTTGCAGCCAGTACCGGGCATGCTCGACGGCGGCCTCCCGGTCCGACGTCACGAGGACGCCCTTGCCTGCGGCCAGCCCGTCGGCCTTGACGACATAGGGGGCGCCGAATTCATCCAGCGCTGATTCCGCTTCGTGAAGGGTCCCCGACCGGGCGGCACGGCCGGTCGGGACTCCCGCCAGGTCCATGATCCGCTTGGCGAAGGTCTTGCTTCCCTCGAGCTGGGCGGCTGCCTTGCCAGGTCCGAAGACGGCGATTCCGCGGGTGCGCAGCGCGTCGGCCACCCCCGCGACCAGCGGAGCCTCGGGACCGATGACGACCAGCTCGATGTCGTTTTCGATGGCGTGGTTCGTCACCGCCTCCGGGTCGTTGGGGTCGAGGACGACGATTGGCACGTCGGCTGCGATGCCGGCATTGCCCGGCGCCGCGAATATTTCGTGGGCGGGAGTCTCGCCGCGCAGGGAAGTGATGATGGCGTGCTCGCGGGCACCGGAGCCGAGGACCAGTATTCTCACCGGTTCAGGCTATCGGATGCGGTCCCCGCGTCCTCCGCCCCGTGCGGCCGGCTGTCTCCGATGATCAACCGGCGGCGGTGACAACGACACGATTGAGCACGCTTGGTACTCCTTGCAACGGCGGTTCCGCAGAAGAGGCAGACTGGATCTGTGGCCAGGGCGAGGATCGAAGATGCGACAGGGCGGGCGGCGGTTCGCATGTGGTCAGCCGACACGGAAGGCGCGAGCCGGGACATCCGTGCCCTCGCCGTGCGCTACACCTTGCAATTGCTCGCCGAACGGGCAGAGGGGAACACCGTCGAAGTGCGGGTTCCACCGTTCGGTGCGGTGCAGTGCATCGAGGGCCCCCGCCACACCCGCGGTACACCGCCCAACGTGGTCGAGGCGGATGCCGCCACCTGGCTGGCGCTTGCCACCGGCAGGCTCGGCTGGATCGACGCTCTGGCCAGCGGTCGAATCCACGCTTCGGGGCAGCGCGCCGACCTCACGGGGCACCTGCCGATCGTCTCTGCCGGTTCCGGGTAGCCCGCCCGCGCTTCGGGGCTCAGACGAGGAGAGCTGCGACCTCGTTATACCGCGGCATCGATGACGTGGCTCCGGGGCGAGTCACCGAGATCGACGACGCGGCGGTCGCCCAGCGCACCGCCTCCACCATCTCCGCTTGAGCTTGAGCTTGAGCGTGAGCGTGTCCCCCCGCCGACCCGGACTGGGGAGGTGACCCGGCGGCCAGTCGCGCAACGAGCGCCCCGACGAAGGTGTCTCCGGCCGCTGTGGTGTCCACCGCATCCACCCGTCGCGCTGGCGCGATCCCGAGAGCCGCACCATCGTAGGCGATGACTGATCCTCGGGCACCGAGCGTCACGATCGCCCAGGTTTTGCCTGCGCTGAGGATCTCGGCCGCGCTCACCGGATCAGTCTCGCCGGTGAGCGCGGCCGCTTCGATCTGGTTCGGCACGACGAGATCGACTGAGGCGAGGAAGCCGTCCGGCAACGGCACCACCGGCGCTGGAGTAAGCACGGTGAACACGCCGGCCTCGCGAGCGAGCGCGATGCCCTCGGATAGCACCGGAAGAGGCAATTCGCACTGCATCATGAGGATCGCGGCGTTGCGGATCGTGTCCCTCTGAGAGGGCGTGAGGGCCTGCAGCGAACTGTTTGCGCCAGACACCACGACAATCGAGTTCTCTCCCGTGTCCACGACAGAGATGTGCGCGGTTCCCGTTGGCTCGACCGTGACGGCGAGGCCGTCGGTTCGGATGCCTTCCGCAGCCATGAGGGCGCGGAGTTCGGCGCCGTTAGGGTCACCGCCCACCGCACCCAAGAAGTCCACCGAACCGCCCAGCCGGGCAGCGGCAACCGCCTGGTTGAGGCCCTTCCCGCCGGGAACGGTGCTGAAGCCCGACCCGAAGATCGTTTCGCCGGGCTCGGGCAGCCGAGGCTGCCTCACGACGAGGTCCATGTTTGCGCTTCCGAGTACGACGATGGTGTTCACTCATCCAGTGTGCGCCACGAGCCGGGGTCGCCACGTTGCGCGGCAGCGCGGCCAGCATGGTGAGCGCCAGCACGCATCACCCGCCGGTCAAGCACATCCGGCACCACAAACGCGCGTTGGGCACTCGCTCAGCGCGGAGGTGGGAGAATGGGACGGTGAGTGATTCCGAACAGCCCGCACGCTCCGAAACGGTGACGGGTGTAAGCACCGTCACGGTGCACCGCTCGGTCCGCTATTCCCGCTTCATGGCGGCAGGCGGCATCCTCGGTGTCCTCGCGGCCCTCATCCTCACTTTTACGTTCCCCGAGAGCGACGGCTTCGCTCGTTCCCAGGTGTTCGGTTTCCTCCTCCTCGTGGGCATCATTTTCGGTGTCGCCCTCGCGAGCATCGTCGCCCTCATCATCGATCGCGTGGTCGGCCGCCGCGGCACTGAGGTCGCCGTCGATAGACTGGCGCCGGACGACCTCCCGGCCATTGATGCGCCGGACGCGCAGGACAATGCGACCAATTCCTGACCTTTCCGCACGATTCCATAGATAAGGGGCTGCAGCTTGAGCGGTGGCGACGGACTTCTGAGTCATGATCTACTACCCGGCGAGAAGGGCCCACAGGATGCCTGTGGTGTCTTCGGTGTCTGGGCTCCTGGCGAGGAGGTGGCCAAACTCAGCTACTTCGGTCTTTACGCACTTCAGCACCGCGGGCAGGAGTCTGCAGGCATCGCGACCAGCGACGGCAGCAAAATCCTCATCTACAAGGACATGGGTCTCGTCTCCCAGGTCTTCAACGAGAGTGCACTGAGCACGCTGCTCGGTCACATCGCGGTCGGCCACACACGCTATTCCACAACCGGCGCATCCAGCTGGCAGAACGCGCAGCCGACCCTCGGGCGCACAGCATCCGGCACCGTCGCGCTTGGACACAACGGAAACCTCACGAACACTGCCGAACTCCTGCAGCTCGTGCATGAGCGGTACCCGGAAACGGACGGGGAGCTTGCGCGGGGGAACACGACCGACACGGCGGTCGTGACCGCGCTCCTTACCGGTGACCTCGACCACACTCTCGAGGCCACCGCCCTCGAGGTCCTTCCGCGCCTGCAAGGTGCTTTCTGCCTGGTCTTCATGGATGAGACCACGCTTTACGCCGCGCGCGACCCGCAGGGCGTGCGTCCGCTGGTTCTCGGACGGCTGGAGCGCGGCTGGGTCGTCGCCTCCGAGACGGCCGCACTCGACATCGTGGGCGCGAGCTTCGTGCGTGAAGTTGAGCCCGGCGAACTCCTCGCGATCGACGAGAACGGGCTGCGTACCCAGCGATTCGCGGAGCCTAAGCCGGCTGGCTGCGTCTTCGAGTACGTCTATCTCGCCCGACCCGACACCACGATCGCCGGTCGGGGTGTGCATGAGGCTCGCGTGGAGATGGGCCGCCGCCTTGCTGCCGAGCACCATGTGGAGGCGGACCTCGTCATTCCGACCCCGGAGTCCGGCACTCCGGCCGCGATCGGCTATGCGCAGGCTTCCGGCATCCCGTTCGGTCAGGGCCTGGTGAAGAACTCCTATGTCGGTCGTACCTTCATCCAACCGTCGCAGACCATCCGCCAACGCGGGATCAAGCTCAAGCTCAACCCTCTCAAAGAGGTGATCAAGGGCAAGCGGCTCATCGTCGTCGACGACTCCATAGTGAGAGGCAACACCCAGCGAGCCCTCGTGAGCATGCTTCGGGAGGCCGGCGCCGCCGAGGTTCATGTGCGTATCTCGAGCCCGCCCATCACTTGGCCGTGCTTCTACGGCATCGACTTCGCCTCGCGCGCCGAACTCATCGCCACCGGGCTGGGAGTCGACGAGGTGCGCCAGTCCATCGGAGCCGACTCGCTCGGCTACCTCTCCGCCGATGGGATGATCGCTGCGACCGAGCAGCCGAGGGAGCGGCTTTGCACCGCCTGCTTCACCGGTACGTACCCCATTCCGCTGCCCGACGCGCTGCACCTGGGAAAGAACCTGCTCGAACGCGGTGCGGCATCCGACGGATGCGACCCGGGCCCGGACGCGGAGTTCGAGACCACCCTGGAGCCGGCTGTCCTGCGCGAGGGTGCCCTCGCGCGGAGCGGCCAGCTTCCCATCGGCGACCCGGGACGGCAGGAATGAGCAACGCGTCGTACGCGGCTGCGGGAGTCGACACCGCCGCCGGCGACCTCGCCGTCGAGTTGATGAAGTCCGCGGTCACGAAGACCCACGGTCCCGAGGTGCTCGGCGGTGTCGGCGGTTTCGCCGGTCTCTACGACGTTTCCTTCCTCACCGGCTTCCGGCGCCCGCTCCTGGCAACGTCGACGGATGGCGTCGGCACAAAGGTCGCGATCGCCCAGGCCATCGACAAGCACGACACGATCGGGCAGGACCTGGTCGGAATGGTCGTTGACGACATCGTCGTTGTCGGTGCACGTCCGTTGTTCATGACCGACTACATCGCCTGCGGCAAGGTCGTCCCCGAGCGGATCGCCTCAATCGTCGCCGGCATCGCCCGAGCCTGCGCGCAGACCGGCACGGCACTCGTGGGTGGCGAGACAGCGGAACACCCCGGACTCCTCGGCCCCGACGATTACGACGTGGCCGGCGCTGCCACTGGCGTGGTGGAAGCCGACCGTGTGCTCGGCGCGGAGCGGGTGATGCACGGCGACATCGTCCTAGCGATGGCCTCTTCCGGGCTTCACTCCAACGGTTACTCTCTGGTCCGGAGCATCCTTCGAGAGCGCGGCCTTGCATTCACTGACCGGTCAGACGATCTCGGCGGCACGGTCGGCGAAGTGCTGCTCGAGCCGACCCGGCTCTACACCGGCCCCCTCCTCGGCGTGCTGGCCGACCCTGCACTGGCCGGGGCCGTGCACTCCCTCAGTCACGTCACCGGTGGCGGGATCGCAGCGAATCTCGCACGCGTGCTGCCATTGGGTTCCTGGGTTGAAGTCGACAGGTCCACCTGGTCGCCTCCGCCCGTGTTCCGGGTGCTCAGCGATATGGCAGGGTCGACGCTGGAGAGCTCGGAGGGGACCTGGAACCTCGGCGTCGGGATGTTCGCCGTCGTGGCAGCGGATGCCGCAGCATCCGTCGTCGCGCGCCTTGCCGGAGACGGGATCCCGGCATGGGTCGTCGGTGAAGTGTCGACGGCGCAGCAGCCCGACCTCAGCGGCTTCGAGCAGGGCGCCAAAGGCGTCAACGGCGGCGCCGTGCGCCTGATCGGCCGATTCGCGGACTGAGTTGGCTTGCGTCCTGCTGCTGAAGGGCAGCAGGACGCAGCTCCTTGCGGGCTCAGCCGCTGGAGTGCCGAGGCTGGCTGGCGCCGCCGGCCAAGCTATCGCGGGCGAACGTTACGCCCGTCGTTGCTCTTCCTCAGTCGCATAGGTGTCGACGTACTCATCGACTTCGGGGACAACCGTCGCCTCATACTCAGGCCACTTGGCCAGGTCTTCGTCCAGGCGAGGGTCATCGGGGGTGTGCCCGGTGAGTTCGCGCTCGAGCGCGTTGTAGTTGGTGTCGGGACTGAAATACTTCAGCTCCCGGGCAACCTTGGTGTGCTTTGCTTTTTGACGGCCGCGCCCCATGCGTGACCCCCTTACGATGCCAGGCCGAGTGAGCAATGAGTCACCCGGGAAATACCGAAACGGACGAAGTGAAAACTAGCGGCTAGTTTAGCATGGAGGACTCAACCCCCCGTCGACGCGGCTTGTAGGCGCGGTTGCCGGAGTGAGGAGACATGGTGAGCGACACCGTGGTTCCCGTCGTCGTGATCGGCGCAGGGCAGGCCGGACTTTCAGTTGCGTACTATCTCCGACGCTTCCAACTCGTCGCCGGTCGAGATTTCGTCATCTTCGACAGGGGGCCGGATGCCGGCGGGGCGTGGCAGCACCGCTGGGAGGAATTACGCCTCGGCACAGCCCACCGGGTGAACGACCTCCCCGGGATGTCGGAGCTCGGCGTGAGTTTCGACTCGGCGGAGCGCACAATTCCGGCCAGGGATGTCGTCACCGATTACTACCGGCGCTATGAAGAGCACTACGAGCTGGGGGTGGTGCGTCCGGTAAACGTGACGTCGGTCGTCAACCGGAACGCCGACCTCGTCATCGCCACGACCTCCAGCCGATATGGCGAACGCGAGACGCCGGCAAAGCTGCTGGTGAATGCGACCGGGACCTGGGGAGCTCCGTTCATCCCCTATTATCCGGGCGGGCAGACTTTCACGGGTCGGCAGCTGCATACCGCTGACTACGTCTCTGCTACGCAACTCGCCGGGCTGCGCATCGTCGTTGTCGGTGGGGGAACGTCGGCGATCGGTTTCCTGTTGGAGTTGGAGAATGTCGCCGGGACGCTCACCTGGGTGTCCAGACGGCCAATCGACTGGGTCCACACCGAGCAGCTCGACTTTGAAAGCGCCGTGGCCGCCGTCTCCATGCAGGATAAGGCGGCTCGTGCGGGACGGGCGCTTCCCAGCATCGTGAGCGGAACGGGGGTGCCGGTCACCCGTCGGATCGCTGCAGGCATCAATCGGGGCTTGCTTGTGGCAAAGCCGATGTTCTCCGCCATCGAACCCGCCGGCATCCGCTGGTCTGACGGCAGCTTCGCCGAGGCTGACGTGATTCTTTGGGCCACCGGTTTTCGGCCGGAGATGCGCCACCTCGCCCCGCTCAAACTCCGTCAGAGGGGCGGCGGAATGACAGTCGGCGCCGGGGCGTCATGGACGGACCCGCGCGTGTTCCTCGCCGGTTACGGCCCCCAGGCAAGCACGATCGGTGCCAACCGGGCTGGGCGCATGATCGCCCGTCAGGTGATGGCGCTTCTCTAGGGCAAGTCGGGGCGGCCTTACTTGCGCTTCCGTCGGCGCGAGGCGGAGGGTCGGGACTGCGGGGGAGTTGACCCGACCACGACAGGCGCCTTCACGGTACCGTCGGCGCCCGTGGGCGAGGTTGCCGGGGCCAGCGGCTTACGGGGCACAGGCCGGGGCCGCACGGGCTCTCCCCGGCGTTCCTGCCCGGGTATCGGGCGCGAACGGCGGCCGTAGATGAGCTCGGAGGAGTCGAGTAGCCAGGGCACGAGGGCGATGGTGACGCCGTGCACGAGCATGAGTTTCTGGCGGATCCGGCGCGCTTTGTGATTGTGAAGAAGGGTCTCCCACCAGTGCCCGACGATGTAGATGGGCGTGTAGACGGTCACGACCTCTGAGCCATACTCGTCGCGACGTTCCTTGATGTAGTTGATCAGTGGCCAGCTGATGTCACGGTAGGGCGATTGCAGGATGCGAAGCGGTACCTGAATGTTCTGCTTCACCCAGTCGCGCTTGAGCTGCCGTGTCGCGTCGTGGTCAATGGACACATGCACGGCCTCGAGGCTCTCGTGCCGTGCTGCGATTGCGTAGTCGAGTGCCTTCAGCACCGGCTTCTGCATTTTGCCGACGAGGACGATGGCATGGTCGCCCTGGGACCCGAACGTGGTGACGGGGTCAACCTCGACCTCCTTGGCGACGTCGCGGTAGTAACGGTTGACGCCGAGCATGAGGGTGAAGAGCACAGGCATCATGACGAACACGAGCCAGGCGCCGTGCGTGAACTTGGTGATCGTCACGACAGCCAGCACCACGAGCGTGAGCAGCGCACCGAACCCGTTTATTGACAAACCCCACAGGATCGACCGACGATGCGACGGGTGGGTTCGCAACTCGCGGATCCAGTGCACGACCATCCCGGACTGGCCGAGCGTGAAGGATACGAAGACGCCGATGATGTAGAGCTGGATCAGCACCGTGAGGTTGGCGCCGTACACGATCATGATCAGGCATGCTGCCAGAGCCAACAGAAGCACGCCGTTGGAGTAGATCAGGCGGTCACCCCGAGTGCTCAGAGACTTTGGAGCGTAGGAATCCTGGGCAAGCACCGAGCCGAGCAGAGGGAAACCGTTGAAAGCCGTGTTGGCGGCGAGCAGGAGCACCGCTGCCGTCGACCCCTGGATCACGAAGAACATGAGGGTGTTGTTGCCGAAAGTGGCAGCGGCGACCTGGGCGATGAGGCTGCGCTGCGGTGTGGTCGCGCATTCGGCCCAACCGATCAGGTCACAGGGGTTTTCCGCGTAATGGACCCGGGAGATGAGGGCGAGCGCCGTGAGACCCACGAACAGGATGATGGCGATCCCGCCCATGAGCAGGAGCGTCGTTTGAGCGTTCTTGATCTTCGGCCGCTGGAAAGCCGGTACGCCGTTGGAGATCGCCTCGACGCCGGTGAGCGCGCTGCAGCCGCTGGCGAACGAACGGAGTAGGAGAAGGATGAACGCCGATCGGGCAAGGTTCTCGCCCTGCACCTCGTAAGCTGCCGACTCGGCGACCGGCGGATCGCCGAGCATCGACCGCACCAGCCCGATCACGACCATCAGGAAGACGCTTCCGATGAAGATATAGGTGGGCATCGCGAACGCCTTGCTTGATTCGCGGACGCCGCGCAGGTTGACCGCGGCGAGGAGGATGACGAACACGACCGCGATCTCCACCCGGAGCGGTGCGAGTTCCGGTAGTGCCGAGATCAGATTGTCGACGCCGCTGGCCACCGAGACCACGACCGTCATGACGTAATCGACGAGCAGGGCGGATGCGACGACGAGCGCTGCCTTCTCGCCTAGGTTCTTCGACGCGACCTCGTAGTCCCCGCCTCCGGATGGGTAGGCCTTGATGAGCTGTCGGTACGACGCCACTACGACCACGAGAAGCAACACGACGACGGCGGCGACGCCGGGCGCGAAGCTGAGGAAAGCGAGGCCGCCGAGCATCAGAATCATGAGCAGCTCCTGCGGCGCGTAGGCCACGCTGGAGAGCGGATCGCTGGCGAAGATCGGCAGCGCCAGATGCTTGGGAAGGAGTTGACCCTCGAGCTTCTCGCTCGGAAGCGGGTCGCCGATGATCCACCGCTTCGGGGAACGAACCTCGGGTGCAGGCTTCGGAGAGCGACTCTCCGGTGCAGCGGGCGTGCCCTCGTTTGTCACGAGGGACGACACTACTCTTCTGGCCACCCCTGTCAAGTCGGGGAATGCGGGGGTCGGAGGGAGCTCCTCAGGCGGTCTGGGCTGCCTCGATCACTCGCCAGAGTGACGCGCGGAGCGACTCCAACTCCGCCGTGTCCATTCCGAGCTTGTCGATGATGCGTAGCGGGATGGACTCCGCTTCGGTCCGCAACGCCACCCCGGCCGGCGTGAGTGCGATGTCAAGCATCCGTTCATCTGACGTGCTGCGCTCACGGGTGACAAGCCCCGCTGTCTCCAGTCGCTTGAGGAGAGGCGAAAGCGTCGCTGGCTCCAACTGCACCTCGCCCCCGAGGTCCTTCACCGAACGCGGGCTCCGCTCCCACAACGCGAGAAGCACCAGGTATTGCGGATGCGTGAGCCCATGTGGTTCAAGAACCGGCCGGTAGACGGAGACCACGCTGCGGGACGCGATCGCCAGGGCGAAACAGACCTGATCTTCAAGGCGGAGGAGGCTCGTTGCATCCGTGGTCATTGTGGACTCCCTCGTCATGCTTCAGACTCCTCCATGTGCACGGAGGGGAAATTAGTTAGTACACTAATGATATGTCCCCCAGCACCTCGAAGAAAGACCGGCCGGCCAAGCGCGGCGGCCTCGTCGCGTGGGTCAATCGCACCCTGTTCCCGTGGATCGGACCGCCACCCCTGGGGCCGTACACCGACGTGCCTGAGGCTGAGGTGACAGCGGCCAAGGCCGCCTCCGTCTGCCCGATCTGCGGGGAACTGATGTCCGTGCACGAAATCGACCGCAGCGGTGAACGCACTCAGGTCTACCACCCCACCCCCGAGCAGGCGGCCGAGCGCCGGGCTGCCCTCTAGCGGGCGGCCCGGGCTACCCGAAGCCCTTGCCTGCTGGTTGACCCTCTACGGTGCACCGTCAATGGGTGGCGCCGCTGTCGTGCGCCCTTGTCTTGGTCGCGTCCGTCGAGCGGGTGCTCGGCGAGTCAATAGCGGCAAGGATGCTGACCCGCACTTCCGCGAGCTGCCGACGCAGCTCGTGCACCGCGTCTGCGGGCACCCGCGAACGGTACGCGCGGGTTCGCAGTTCCGTGCGCAGCTGATGCCGGAATTCGTTGAGCACCATCTCAGCCTCGTGCAGGGCGAGGTTCGACTCGACGTGAGGGTGTGGCGTCCCCTGGCTCTGTGACTCCTCTTTGGCCTGCTGGGCGGCTGAGGCGAGGTCGGCTCGGAGGCTCTTCATCGCGGCATTGACTCCTGACCGCACCTCGTCGGCAAGGCGACGCACCGAGTCGGTCACGTCGTTCTCAATGGCGCCCAGTTCCCCCTCCCGAGCGGCCAGCTCCGCCCGGCCCGCATCGGTGATCTCGTAGACGGACTTGCGCCCATCCGTCGACTTGCTCACCAGGCCTTCCTCCTCCAGTTTCGCCAGACGCGGGTAAATGGTGCCTGCGCTGGGACTGTACGTGCCGCCGAAACGGTCGCTCAGCGCCTGGATGAGCTCGTACCCGTGACGCGGCCGCTCGGACAGGAGACTGAGCAGGTAGAGGCGGAGAGCGCCATGAGAGAAGACCGGAGTCATGCCGACGCCTCCCCGAATGTCTCGGTGCCGTGCGACGTACCAGCGCCGTCCGAGGTGCTTTTGCTCCCGGTGTCCGTATCCGCATCATCGTGTCGCCGGACAACCGAGATGTGGCCGGAGACCGAGCTGGCATTCAGCTCGAGCCAGGCTCCGCTGAGATCGCCGGTGCTGCCCTCGAAGCCCTTCCCGAGAGTGCCGCGGATCGTCCGGTCGTCAAGCTGGAGGGTGCCGGAGACGGTGTTCAGCCGGTATCGGGCCGCGACATCGTGGCGCAACCGCACTGTGAGACTGCCTCCCACCGTGTTCGTGCTGATGCGATCAGGAGTCCCCTCGATGTCGAGGAAGATGTTCCCGGTGACCGAGTCGGCGCTGAACCTGTTGACCGCGCCGCTCGCTGTGACCTCTCCGGAGACGGTATGAGCGGTGATGTTCCCGACATGGTTGCGCACCGAGAATTCGCCGCTGACGCCGTTCAACTCGAGGTCGCCGGTCACGCCGTCGACGACGATGTCGCCGGAGACCGTGCTGAGGCGGGAGGTGCTTGTGAGCCCTGAGATGAGTGCGTCGGCGGAGACGACCCCGAACTTCAAGGCGACTGCGCGGGGAACGAGGATGCTGATGTCGGCCTTCGCGGTCCCCCGGAAGGAGGCGAAGACGTCGATGAAATTGTCCCAGCGCAACTGCGGATGGTCGATCTCCAGCACGTCACCCTCCATCGTCACGCGCAGTTCCTTACCGGTGACGCTGTTGATCTCGACCCGGGCGCCGGGTTCGTCGTGGCCGAGGATGTCGACCTTTCCGCCGATCAGCCCGACCTTCAGCGTCCGGACAAGCTCGACATCGATCACCTTGGTCTGCCCGGGGGCTACCAGCCACTTTTCCTGTGCCATTGCGTTGCTCCTTATGTTGCAGCCGGCGGGTGCGAGACCGGATTAGTCGCGTTATATCGCGTCTTCCTGAATCACGATATATCGTGATTCGTTCGCGCGCAAGGCCCGCAAGCGCCCGCCCCGGCGCCTGGACTACGGCGGCATTCAGGAAGCCAGAGGCGCACGCGCGAGCGCAGCGGAGCCCAAACCATCTCGTTCGATTCAAGCGGGTAGATTCGCGGTGTGCTCAGTCCAGCCACAACAGATGACCTCGACCCGCTCGCCTTGTTGCAGGATCTCGTTGCGATCGACTCCGTAAACCCGGCTCTCGTCCCCCGAGCGAGGGGTGAACTCAACTCGCTGCCTGGTGCGCCGGCTGGCTGGGCGACCATGGATTTGAGGTTCATGTTCTGGGAGAGCACCTCGGCCGCCCGTCCGTCGTGGGAATCGTCCGGGGAACGGGAGGCGGTGCGTCGCTGATGCTGAACGGCCATCTCGACACCGTTGGCGTCACGGCCTACGAGGGCGACCCGTTCAACTGCGACTCCCGGGCGGGTCGCATCTACGGACGAGGGACATTCGACATGAAGGGTGGGGTCGCCGCCATCCTCGTGGCTGCGGCAAAGGCGACGTCAACACCGCTCGCGGGTGACGTCCTGGTTACACTCGTCGCCGACGAGGAGTTCGGCAGCGTCGGAACCGAGGAGGTGCTGCGCAGCTACAGCGCCGACGCAGCGATCGTCGCCGAGCCGAGCGGGCTCGAACTGACCCTCGCTCACCGAGGGTTCGCCTGGTTCGAGGTGCGCCTGAGAGGTCAGTCCGCCCACGGCTCGATGCCGGAGCAGGGGATCGACGCCATCGCACATGCCGGCCTTGTGCTGCGCGCGCTGGACGAGGTGCGCACGCGACTTGCAGCATCCGCTGCCCATCCGACGCTCGGTCGCGGCACAGTGCGAGTCTCGATGATCTCAGGGGGTGAGGATGCCGCGACAGTGGCGTCGTCGTGCCGGCTGACCGTTGAACGGCGCTTCCTGCCGGGGGAGTCGCCCGACGCGGTCGAGTTGGATCTGCGCGGCGCCCTTGAAGTGCTTGAGCGGACGGTTCCGCACTTCCGCTTTGAGCTCACCCGGCTCGTCGCCCGGGAAGCGTTCGAGGCAGACCCGGAGTGGCCGATTGTGCGCACGGTCGCCGGGCAGGCGCAACGGGTGCTCGGACACCCGGCTGCGACCCGGGGGGAGCCTTTCTGGACCGATGCTGGGCTTCTGCACGAGGCGGGTATCCCGTGCCTCGTCATCGGGGTGGACGGTGGCGGGGCGCACGCGGACGAGGAATGGGTCGACGCAGGTTCGGTTCTTCGGCTGACGGAGGTCCTGACCGGGACGATCATCGACTTCTGCGGCTGACGTCGTCCGCTGACCTTCCGGACCCGTCGGCTCCGGTCGGCGCCGGAGCTTTGACTGTGCGTCGGTTGATGGTGAAAAAGGGGATGGTCCAGTTGCAGAGCGGCCCGACCAGCACGGCGAAGAGTACCGTGCCGACGCCGACGTTCCCGCCGAGGGCCCAGCCGATAGCGAGTACGACCGCCTCGATACCCGTGCGCACAATCCAGATTTTCCACCCGGATCTCGTGTGGAGACCCGTCATGAGGCCGTCGCGAGGCCCCGGGCCGAAGTGCGCACCGATGTAGAGACCCGTCGCGACCGCGAGAACCAGCAGTCCACTGGCGAAGAGTATGGCGCGGACCCAGAGATCCAGCCCCGCGGGAATAAGCCACAATCCAAGGACCGCCGCCGGGCCGACCAGCACCGCGTTCAAGAGCGTGCCGACACCCGGTTTCTGCCTGAGCGGGATCCAGAGCAGCAGCACCACGCCGCTTATCAGAATGGTGATCAGACCGAATCCGAGGTGCGTGTGGCGGTCGATGCCCTGGGTGAGCACGTCCCATGGCGCCACCCCGATCTCCGCCCTGACGATCAACGCGATCCCGATTCCGTACAGCATGAGACCGATCAGCAGGTGGAGGATTCGGCGGCTCATGGGTCCCATCAAATGGCAGTTGCTCGCGGATGCAAAATCGTGGGATGTGCCGGTCACCTGCAGGGGTTCCGCAGGGACGTGACAGCGTGCGCTGTCATACTGTGCGGGTGCACTTCCTCGCCGCCCTCAGCATGAAGAACAAGGCGCTCATCGCGCTCATCACCATCGTCGCGGCAGTGTTCGGCAGCCTTGCCTTGACAAGCCTCAAGCAGGAGCTGATCCCCTCGCTGCAGCTTCCGCAGCTCGTCGTGTCGACGAGCTACCCCGGTGCCTCACCCGAGGTCGTCAACGATGATGTGTCCACCCCGATCGAAACGGCCATCCAAGGCGTGCAGGGCCTGGAATCGACGTCGACGACGAGCAGCACGAACTCCTCAGTGGTGAGTGCCACGTTCACGTACGGGACCGATCTGGTCAAGGCGGAGTCCAAGATCAGCCAAGCCATCAACCGCATCAAGTCGACTCTTCCTGCAGATCTCGACCCGCAGGTGTTGAGTGGCAGCATCGACGATTTCCCGGTGATCTCGGTGGCGGTCTCGGGTGGTGACCCTGACACGCTTGCCGATGAACTTGAACGCAGCGTGCTTGGCGAGATCCGCGATGTCGACGGAGTGCGGGACGCGGCGCTGGTCGGCGATGTGGGTCAGCGCGTCACCATCACGCCGGATCCGGCGGCCTTGGCCGAGCGAGGCCTCACAACGCAGGCCATCCGAGATGCTCTGCGGCAGAACGGTGCGCTGATCCCGGCCGGTTCAATCACCGACGGCGACAAGGCCCTCTCGGTTCAGGCCGGATCGAAGCTCGCGAGCGTGGATGACATCAGGGCGTTGCCGCTGGTCAGCGGGTTCACGCTCGCTCCGCCTGTCACGGCAGGCCTGGCCGGAACCCCTGGCGTCAGAGGACAGGCAGTAGCGGCGCTACCGGCGACGATCGGCGAGACCGCCCAGGTTGCCCTCGTCGACAATCCGGTGTCGAGCATCTCCCGGGTGAACGGCGAGCCTGCCCTCACTATCTCGGTGACGAAGGTGCCGGCGGCCAATACCGTGGACGTGTCCAAGGGTGTCCGGGCGGTCCTTCCCGACCTGGAGGCATCCGTCGACGGCGCCGCCTTCACCGTCGTCTTCGACCAGGCCCCCTTCATCCAGGAGTCCATCGACTCGCTCACGCAGGAGGGCTTCCTCGGTCTCTTCTTCGCCGTCGTGGTGATCTTGGTCTTCCTGCTCTCGGTGCGGGCGACCCTAGTCACCGCGATCTCAATCCCCACCTCGGTCCTGGTCACGTTCATCGGCCTGCAATCGGTCGGCTACTCGCTGAACATTCTCACCCTCGGCGCTCTGACCATCGCCATCGGCCGCGTCGTCGACGATTCGATCGTCGTAATCGAGAACATCAAGCGGCACCTTGTTGCAGGAAGGAAGCGCGCCGAGACCATCGTCTTCGCGGTACGTGAGGTAGCTGGGGCCATCACCGCGTCGACCATCACGACGGTTACGGTCTTCTTGCCGATCTCGTTCGTCGGCGGTTCGACGGGGGAACTCTTCCGCCCGTTCGCCCTC
>JAODMM010000183.1 GCA_025465015.1 Cryobacterium sp.
AGCCCTTTCCGTACCCGTTGAACGCGACCTTAAGCGACTCGCCCTTCGCGAACGGCACGGTGAGCCCGTTGCTCAGTTTGACGTCGATCGCGGGCAGGCTTGCGTCGAGGGATGCGAGTTGTTCATCGAGCACAGTGGCGTGCAGTTCTGCGCTCTTCTTCGCGCCAACCTCCTCGGGGGGAGCCGAACTCGCGCTCGTGCATGCAGTGGCTGTGAGAACGGTGGCTGATATGAGTGCGAGCATTCCGAATGCTCTGCGTGATGACTTCATTGTCTTCTCCTAGCGGTACGGGTGGTTATCGGGATGAGGGGCTCAATGGCGTGCCGAGCGTCGGGACGTGGCGACTGGCGACGTTGATCCTGCTCTGCATCCGGGTTGAGCGCGCGAGCGACCAGATCAGGGCGGACCGCACGTCAAGCAAGGGGCGCGGCCAGTTAGTGCCGATCCACCCGTAAAAGCGGGAGTACTTTTGAGTGGCGTCTGTGACTGGACGCTCGCTTGACTCCCATGCGGCGAGGGCCTCTGTCACTGTGGGAAAGGCATCTAACGCCTGCGCCAGGGCTGTGGCGTTCGACATCCCGACGCATGCCGCTTGGCCGAGATTCGGGCTCATCGCACTCGCCGCGTCTCCGACGATCACTGCGTTGCCGTTGTACCAAGATGTCGAGACGACATCAGTGAACGGCCGCCACTCCCCACCGAGCGGAATTCGTTCGATGAAGTGGCGCAGTTCGGGAAACATCTCGATCCACGTGTCGAGGCTGCTGGTCTGGTCCTTGCCCTTCGTGTCATTGGACGGACAGCACAGGTAGATGTAGACCTGATCAGGGGTACAGGGCAGGATCCCCACCCGGCGGCCGCCGACCCAGCGTTCGATCATGATGTTCTGAGGGTCGCTAGGGAGCCGTGGAATAAGGTGCCGACCTCCACCGTCGGGTAGTTGACGTTTCTTCTTCGTAAGTCCAAGGGCCTCCCGGACCGGAGAGTGGATGCCGTCGGCACCGATCACGAGATCTGCACCGAGACGTTCGCCGGTCGAGAGGATCAGCTCCCCCTCAGGTGAAGCCCCAGTCACTCGTGACCCCGTGAGAATCTCGGCTCCGTATCGGACGGCGGCATTGGCGAGGGCGCTGTGAACGCGGGGACGGAGGATGCCGTGGGATTCACCCACTCCGCGGCTCATCCATTCGTCTTGGAGCACCCGGTTGCGGTGGTCACGTAACTGCCACGAGTCGAGGTCGTCTGACAGCTCAACGGCCTCGTCATATGCGCCAGCCTCTTTGAGAGCGCGCACCCCATTGCTCCACACGCTCATCCCTGCACCGAGCTCGCGCAGCTGATCGTCTTTCTCATGTACTCGAACAGACCATCCTCGCCGAGCGAGGGACGCCGCCGCAGTAAGTCCCACCATGCCCGCACCAGCGATCTCTGCATGGCGCCGCCCGTCTCTGCCCGACATGCTCGTCTCCCAACATCGTTGTTACGGTTACCGATCCGAAGCCTAGCCCATTCGGGACATTATCGGCGCAGATTGCTGTCAAAAGGAACTATTTCGCACAAACCACGGATATTAAAGGCCAATATCATCGAGGTGCGTGGGCTCGGGCTGGGCTGAGCACCCGCGAATCTCGCGTTCCCTGACAGAGGCGTCGTCTCTCCTGGACCCGGATTGGTCGAAGACCTTGAGACCCATAGCGCAGAAGATGATTCCGCTGAGAAAGAGAATCTTCGGCAGTGAAGCCGACTCGAGACCGGTGAGCATCGAGTATGCGACAGCCAGCGCTGCCCCCAAGCCGGTCCACACCGCATAGGCGGTGCCGAGCGGAATTTCGCGCAACGCGAATCCCAGGCCGAGCATGCTGAGCGTCATTGCGCCGACGAAGATGACCACAGGCACTGGTTCACGAAAACCGTCAGACGCTCCGAGAGCAGATGCCCATACCGCTTCCAGTACGCTGCTCGCGAGCAGAATCAGCCAGGACACGTCAACTCACCGCTTTCAGCCCAATGACGCACGCGACGGTACCCACCAGACAGAGCACTCGGCCCACCGAGACTTGTTCTTCACGCCGGAACATCGCCCAGGCGACCGTGAGCGCCGAACCGATGCCAACCCAGATGGCGTAGGAGCTTCCTGGTGGCAGCTCGGCCATCGCATAGAGCAGCCCCATGAAGCTCACTCCGGCGGCCAGTACGAATGTCACGAGAGGCGCTACCTTCTTCCGGCCGCGGCGCTTGCTCGCGACCGAGAGGGCGCTGGCCCAGACGGCCTCGAGCATTCCCGATACAACAAGCGCGATCCATGCCACTTCACTCTCCCGACTCTTCGTAGCGGATGAGGCCGCAGCGCTTCATCTCGAGCTTCCTGTCCAATCATGCCTTCAGGAGGACCTAAAACTACCGATTTCGAACGAGACAACAGATTTTATATCTAAAACCGGTCATTTTCTGTGTATTCTTGCGATGCCTGAGCGATACCAGCTCAGCTGCGCCACCGCCGGGAAAGAACACGAACCGTTCACCGCGGTTCACCACGATGTTGTGAGAGGAAAGACCAGCCATGACCGAGGCCCTGTCCGCAGAGATCGATGTTCTGCCCGAAGTTCGCGAAACCCTCAAGCGCCCGCAGCTGCTCATCATCGGCGATCATGAGGTCGCTGCACACAGCGGCGAGACCTTCGACACTCTGAACCCGTCGACGGGGTCGCTCCTCGCGCGCGTCGCGCACGCCGACCGCGACGACGTTGACGACGCCGTCCGCATCGCTCGCGCAGCCCTCGAAGGCAGCTGGAGAATGGTAACCGCGTCCGAGCGAGGGCGTCTGCTCAATAAGCTCGCTGATCTCATCGACGCCCAGGCCGGCGAGCTCGCCCAGTTGGAAAGCCTGGACAACGGAACTCCCGTCGGCGTAACCCGCAACGGCCTCCTCCCCGGCGTCGCCGCTCACTTCCGATACTTCGCAGGGTGGGCGGACAAGATTGACGGAACCACCATTGACACGGGCATGCCCGGCATGTCGGTCCAATTGCAGCGTGAGCCCGTCGGGGTGGTCGCGGCCATCGTTCCGTGGAACTTCCCCCTCACCATGGCGACGTGGAAGATCGCCCCCGCGCTCGCTGCGGGCTGCACAGTCATACTGAAACCCGCCGAACAGACGCCGCTCACTGCTCTCGCACTCGGCCGTTTGGCCCTCGAAGCCGGGATCCCGCCCGGGGTACTCCAAGTGCTTCCCGGCCTAGGCGAAACTGCGGGCGCCGCTTTGGTCGAGCACCCGGGAGTCGACAAGATCGCATTCACTGGGTCCGTTGAAGTTGGTCAGGCCATCAGTCGCGTCGCCGTCGGCACGATGAAGCGCGTTTCGCTCGAGCTCGGCGGCAAGAGCCCCAGCATCATCATGGCGGACGCCGACATCAATCTGGCCATCGCGAGCGCCGCCAGCGGGATCTTCTTCAACTCCGGACAAGTGTGCTCTGCCGGGTCCCGGCTCCTCGTCCAGAGCAGCGTTTTCGACGACGTCATCAACGGAATCGTTGGTGCCGCTGAGCAGATCCGCGTCGGTTCTGCATTCGACCCCGCAACGACCATGGGTCCGCTCATCTCGAGCGAACAGGTCGACCGAGTTTCTGGTTATGTTGAACTGGGCAGGGGCGACGGCGGCCGGGTACTCACCGGCGGGACGGCGACCAATCCGAACGGCTTCTACTATCAACCCACAGTCGTCGTCGATGCGCCCGCGACTTCGCGGATCGTGCGCGAAGAGATTTTCGGGCCCGTGGTCGTCGCTCAACCGTTCGAGTCGATTGAATCCCTTGCCGACAAAGCAAACGACTCCCCCTTTGGCCTTGCCGCCGCCATCTTCACACGCGACGCACGCAACTCCCACCACCTCTCGCGCATCCTCAAGGCCGGTAGCGTCTGGGTGAACTGCTACGGCTACGTTCACCCCGCAGTTCCCTTCGGAGGCTTCAAGATGTCGGGCGCGGGCAGGGACGGCGGGCGCGAATCGCTCGACCAGTATCTTGAGACCAAAGCGATTTGGACCAACTACGCGTGGTAGATGAGGCAGTACGCTCTGGTGGGCCGGCTATCTCCTGACGCGTGGCTCTAACGGCTCAGAGAGACCTCAGTGTTCACTGATTCCCCGTATGCGGCGCATCGGTCATAGGAGCGAGCTGGTCGGACCGTGCCGGGATGGTGTGCTCATCCCGGCACCCGCACTCGATCGGCGCGAACGACATGGCCCCGACCGCCGCTCGAGTCTCAGCCGCCAGTCGCGCTGCACCGTTTCGAGCACAGCAGTACTCAAGATCATCATTCGGTGAACCGCGACAGGTGCACGCGGCCCCGGCACACGCAGCCGTTTCACCGGGAGAGGATTGCGACGTGCCGCTCAGAGCTTTCCGCGCTGGCGTCGACGTCGACCGATGATAACCGCCAGAGCGACGCCCACGATCAATGCGGCACCGTTGACATACTGACTCACAAAGGGCGGAGCTCCGGCTAGGTTCAGCCCACTGTTGAGGAACGCCAGAAGCAACATCGCCACGAGCATGCCGCCGACGTTGTAACGACCTGGTTTGATGGATGCCGCGCTCAAGAAGGCGGCCGCGAGAGCGGCCATCGTCAACGACTCCCCGACCCGCGGATCAGCGCCGCCCGACCGGGCAACGAGAAGCAGCCCGCCGCTCGCGGCGAGCACCGAGGCGATCACAAAGGTCGAGCCGAGCAGAAGCGAGGTCTTCAGCCCGACCAGGCGGGCGGCTTCTGGGTTGGACCCGAACGCATACAGGTACCGGCCGTACGGAGTGTGCGATAAGAGATAATGGACGCCTGCCGCGACGACGAGCATAACCCAGAACACGTACGGAAGCCCGAAGACGGAGCCGGAGCCGAATGCCCGGAACTCCGCGGGAATGTTCGCCACCTGTGACTTGCCTCCGGTGATCTGGGTGACGGCCCCCGCAATCACACCCGCGATACCGAGGGTCGTAATGACGGCGCTCGTTCCCACCTTTGTCACAAGCAGGGCGTTGACAAACCCGACGGTCAAACCTGCAATCATCGCAGCGAGCAGCACACCCCAGAGGGGGACATTCTGAGAGAAGAGGGATGCAACCGACACTGCAGAGAGACCAGCCACCGCCCCGACGGAAAGGTCCCACTGGTTAGCGATGAGCGGGATAAGTGCCCCGAGTGCCACGATTGCGAGTACACCTTGCGTGCCGAGGACGACCCGGAAGTTGGCGAGCGTTAGGAACGTGCCGCTCGTGGGCGGGTATAACGAGAAGAAGACGACGACGGCGATAAGCAACACCACCAGCGCATAGCGCTCGGCGAGCACCCCAAGGCGGCTCTCCCGTCGCGGGATCGGCCGACGAGTCGCATCAACCGCCGTGGATGGGAGGTGGGCGGGGAGCCGTTGCGACTCCGCTCGGTTCACTTCGATTTCCGTCACAGTTCTCTCCTAAGCAATCTGGGCACCGTCGTTGTCGCCTGCTAATCGGCCGTTCCGCATCACGAGGATCCGATCGCAGAGCAGTTCGAGTTCCTCTGGATCAGATGACACGACGACGCATGCCGTTCCCCGCGCCGCCATATCGCGGAGAAGACCGTGAATATCGCTTCGCGCGCCGACGTCGACCCCCTGGGTGGGCTCGTCTAGAAGGAGCAGTCGGGGATTCCGCTGCATCCACCTCGCGAGCATTACTTTCTGTTGATTTCCGCCGGACAGGCCGCCCAGAACAGCGTTGGGCGAAGACGCCTTGACTTTGAATTCCTTCAAGAGGCTCGCTGAGGTCTCCCGTTCCAGTGATCGGTCGATCCACGCGTGGCGCCAGTACCGGCGAACGTTGGCAATCGACAGGTTGTCTTGCACAGTGAGGTCCGCGAAAGCCGCCTCACGGAGACGGTCCTCTGGTACGAAGGCGATTCTGCTCCGCATGGCTTCCACCGGGGACGCCAATTCAATCGGCTCTCCCTCTAACTCAACCGTTCCCGTTTCGCGTTGCACGGCTCCGAAGAGCAATCGGAGCAGCGTCGAACGACCAGACCCGAGAAGACCGGCGATGCCCAAAATCTCACCTGCCCCTACTGAGAAAGTCGCGTCGCGCACCGCAGCCCCACTCAGCCCGTTCACGACGAGCACAGTCCTCCCCACCTCTCGAGGTTCTCGGTCGCTCGCAGCGGCGACGAGTGAGTCCCAGCTTCGGCCCGCAATGAGTTCGACCAGAGAGTCGTGTGTGAGATCGTCTCTGGCGTACGTTCCCGAGTAGTCGCCGTCGCGGAGCACGCTCACGCGATCCGCAACGGTGAGTATCTCGTCGAGGCGATGGCTCACGTACAGGATCGCCTGCCCGCGTGCGGCATAGCCCCGGAGCGCAGTCACTAGCTCGACGGCTTCGGTCCGCGGAAGAGAGGCAGTCGGTTCGTCCAGTACGAGAACGCTCGGACCGCTTCCGTCTTCGTCTTGCAGCGCGCGAGCAATAGCGAGCAGAGTCTGCTTCGCGGGGCTCAGGGTAGATGCGAGGTCGCGGGGATCTGCGTCGATATGGAATTTCTCGAGCAGAGCGTGGGCACGCTGATACTGCTCCTTCCACTGGATGCGCCCACCCAGACCGGTTCTGAATACGCTCCCTATGGCGAGATTCTCCGCGATGGCCAGGTCGGGAAAGATGCTACTTCGCTGGTGCACGAACCGTAATCCCATTTTCCACGACGTGTCCGGGTTGGCGTGGCGGGCGTCGACAGTGTTCCCACTGACCGTGATCTCGCCGGAATCGCCCTGTTCAACACCGGCGAGGATCTTGATGAAGGTTGACTTACCGGATCCGTTCCCCCCAACGAGAACGTGGATCTCGCCGGGACAAAGGGTGAGCGCCATCTCGTTGAGCGCCTGCGTTGCGCCGTAGCTCTTCGAGATGCCTGTCGCCTGCAAGAGGGCGTTGCCGTTGCTCATTGTGGCGCTCTGACCATCCCGAGACGATCGCCAACGAACGTCATTCCCCGATCCCCCATGCCTTCTTGTAGAGCGCCGCATAATCGACCGTGGAATCCCATGCCGCACCCTTGGGGGTGAGGTTGTGGTCCGTGTCTGTGATGGTGAGTCCCATGCCGATGTTGGGAATCTCCATGTCGCCGTTCAAGATGCGATTCAGCCGGTCTATTCCAGCCCAGCCTTCCCACGGCACCGAGAAAGCTGATGCCATGTCCTGACCTCCGTCGTGGAGGAGCTCGATGTTGGTCTCATAGCCGGGTGTTCCTGTGACCAGCACCTCCCCTTCGCGGCCCGCGGCGCGCACTGCGGCGGCGACACCGCTGACAACAATGTCGTCATAGTTCCCCATGATGACGTTCGCGTCCGGGTGCTTGAGAAGAGCTTGCGAGACTTTGTCCTGCAAGGAAAGGCCGAAGTCGGCGGCGACGATCTCGATCGTCGTCAGTGTCTGACAACTCTCACATTTCTCGGCGGCTTCGAGGAATCCATCAGTAATGCTCCGAGTGACCTGAGCATCGATCTCGTCGATCACGATTGCCTTCATCGCGCCCTCGGTCTGCGAGATTGCCCAGTAGGCCTGCAACGCGCCCATCTGCTCATAGAAGTCGACATA
>JAODMM010000186.1 GCA_025465015.1 Cryobacterium sp.
AGATGCCCGCTCGGCGGCGAGGCCCGCTCGGAAGATCGCCTGGCTCGGGCTCGCCTGGGTGCTCCCGGCGCTCGTTGTACTCGGAGTCTTCGTCTACCTGCCTCTCGTGCAGAACCTGGGCTTCAGTACCCTGAAATGGGATATCTTCTCGGGCACTCAGGAATTCGTCGGCGGCGAAAATTACCTCAAGCTCATGAACGACCCGATCTTCTGGTCATCCCTCTCGAACAACCTCGCCTACGCCATTGTCTCCATCGGCCTTCAGGTGTTCGGCGCCCTCGCGCTGGCTGCCCTCATCGAGAGCATTCGCAAGGACCGGTGGCGCAGAATCCTCCGTGCCGTGTACTTCGTCCCGTCCGCAATCTCCCTCACCGTCGCCGGGCTCCTGTTCTATTTCATTTATGAGCCGAGTCTCGGCCTCCTGAACCACGGGCTCGACGCCGTCGGCTTGGGTGCCTGGGCGCAGCCATGGCTCGGTCAGGAATCAACCGCCATCTGGGGCGTCATCGCGATGAGCCAGTGGCAGGGGTTCGGATACTCCACCCTCCTCTTCGCCATAGCGATCCAACGCATCCCCTCAGAACTATTCGAGGCGGCGCTCATCGACGGCATCGGCCCGATTCGCCGGTTTTTCACGGTTACGGTTCCGCTGGTGCGGGAGATGACGGCCCTCATGATGATCGTCACCATCTCCGGCGCCTTTCAGGTCTTCAACGAAGTCATGGTGATGACCACCGGCGGACCGAACAACTCCAGTCAAGTGCTCGGCACCTGGCTCTATCGCAGCGGCTTCGTGCGCAATGACTTCGGCTACGCAGCGGCCATCGCCACGGTCATCTTCATCGTCACCCTGGCGCTCGCCCTCACTCAACTCTGGGTGGCTAAGAAAAGGAGGGTCGAATGGTGAGCCGCTTCACCTTTGCCGGCACACTGACGAATGTCTTCATGTGGACCTTCCTCCTGGGTCTCGTCATCATCGTGGTGTACCCGCTGCTCTGGATGGTCCTCAACGGGTTCAAGAGCAACGCTGAGCTGTTCGGGAATCCCTTCGCACTTCCGCTCGATTGGAGCTGGGAGAACTATGCCAAGGCGTGGAACCGCGGGGTCAGCAACTATCTCACGACGAGCATCCTCGTTACCGTCACGTCGACCGTCGCCACGGTGTTCATCAGCGCGTGGGCGGCGTACGGGCTCTCCCGCGTCCAGATCCCATTCAGCCGCACGATCCTCACCATCGTGCTCGGCGGGCTGATGCTCGCTCCCGCCGTCGCGCTCATCCCGTTGGTGAAGATGTTCCAGGCCATGGGGCTGTACAACACCTTCTGGGCGCTCCTCATCCTCTACACCGCGTTCCGGATCCCGTTCACGACGTTCCTCATCCGGGCCTACATGATCGACCTTCCCCGCGAGATCGATGAGGCGGCGGCGGTCGACGGGGCTAGTCGCTGGCTGACCTTCTGGCGCATCATCATGCCAATGTGCAAACCGATCATCGTCTCGACGGTGATCCTGCACATCCTCTTCGCGTGGAACGAATACCTCTTCGCGATGGTGTTCACAAGTGGAACCGACGTGCAGACTCTGCCGGTGGGGCTCACCAGCCTGATGGTCAAGCACGGAACGGACTTCCCTGTCGTCTTCGCAGGCATGGTCATCGCCGCGCTCCCGGTGGTGCTGCTCTTCTTCTTCGGACAGCGGTACTTCATCAAGGGCCTCGCCGACGGGATCGGCAAATGACCCCAACATCCGGAGGGCACATGCACACCATCACCACCGACCAGATCACCGGGTCGAACTTCTCGTACCACCAGCTGACCTTCGACCGATTCCTCGACGACATGGTGACCCTGAGCAGGCGGCATGTGGAGCTGTGGGGCATCGCCCCGCACCTGCACATTCCGCAGCTCGGACTCGCCGACGTGCGACGGGTGCGGCGGCAACTGCGCGAGCGGGAGCTCAGCGTCGCGTGCATCACCCCGGAGCAGGTGATCTACCCGGTCAACCTCGCCTCCGGCGTGCAGTGGCTTCGGCGCAGCAGCATCGACATGTTCCTGAAGGCCGTGGACGTCTGCGTCGAACTCGAATCACCTCTCCTGTTCCTCACGGCCGGCCGGGGCTTCGAGGACGAACCGAGGACGGATGCCTGGAAACGGTCCGCGGATTCCCTTCGGGAGATCGCGGAGCATGCCCTAAGGAGCGGAATTTCCTGCGTGCTGGAGCCTCTGCAACGGGTGGAGTCGAATCTCGTGAACAGCACGGCTGACATTCGTCGGATGCTTGATGCCGTCGGCTCCGACAACCTGGGCGTCGCGCTGGACACGGTCGCCATGGCCGTTGCCGGTGAGACGGTGTACGACTACGACACCGCCTTCGGGCAGGCTGTGAAGCACGTGCACCTCATCGACGGCACCCCGGCTGGGCACCTCGCCTGGGGCGACGGTGATCTCCCGTTGGCCGGGTACCTCCAGGCCCTCGGTGACGTGGGCTACCGCGGATTCATGACGTTCGAACTGTTCGGCGACGGCAGCTACGCCCTCGACCCGCTTCCGGCGCTTCAGCGGTCTCTCGCCGCCGTCGAAGCGGCGCTCGCCGAGGCTGTCCCGGCCTAGGTCGTCGGCTCATCCTTCCCAGGCGTATGCGCGCCCTGCAGCCTCTGACACTTCACACCGAGACTTGACCCCTGACACTTCACCCCGACACTCATCACTGAACGAAAGAAGACCATGCTGAATTTCGACGAAGAGCGATTCATCTCCATCCAGTCCGGCGCGCTCGGCCTCGCCAGGGGACTCGATCTCACGCTCGGCGAACTGCTCGACAACGGGGCCAGGAACCTGTTCTTTCTGGGCGCCGGGGGGGCCGGGTTCCTGATGATGCCTGCCGCCCAGTACCTGCAGCGCCACTCCACCTTTCCGACTTTCCTGGAGCTGCCGGCTGAGATCGTCGAGACGGACTCCGTGCACCTCGGGCCCGGCTCGATCGTCGTGATCCCTTCGTTGTCCGGAACGACCAAGGAGAGCATCCGCGCCCTCGAGTTCGCGCAGGGCAAGGGCGCCGCCGTCATCACTCTGACCGGCCACGCCGACACTCCTCTAGCCAAGCTTGCCGACTACAACTTCACCACCTTCGCCGCCGACGACACATCGAGCGAATCCTTCTACCTGCAGTCACTGTTGATCGCCCTGTCGATCATGCGCCGGCGAGGCGAATTCGACGACTACGAGGGAGTCGTCAGCGAGCTAGAAACCCTTCCTAGCCTCCTCGT
>JAODMM010000192.1 GCA_025465015.1 Cryobacterium sp.
GAGCACCGTCTTCGATTCGTCGAGTTCGGGCTACTGCATCAGGATGCCGACACTGTACCCCGGAGTCAGCTTGGCTTCCCCGTTGCTCGGGGTGTCCAGTCCGGCCATGATTTTGAGGATGGTGGACTTTCCCGCACCGTTGGGACCGACCACCCCGATCTTCGCGCCCGGAAAGAACGACATGGTGACGTCGTCAAGGATGAGTTTGTCGCCGACCGCCTTGCGGGCGCGGACCATCGAGTAGATATATTCGGCCATAGTGCTTACCAGTCTATTTGCCGGGTGGCTCCCACTAGACACGTTCCGGAACCGAGGAGCGGTGCCAGCACGCTGCGATAGGCCCTCCCGCCAGGACCAGCCTGGCCGATCAGGCATTCGCCCTTGAAGCGCACGGAGAATTGCACCGAATCCGCCTTTAGGTCAACCGATGTCCGGTCGAAGGTGACCTCCATCTGGGCCTTGTCGAAGCCGTTGTCGGCGAGAGCGTCAATAAATGCCTGGCCACCGGCGGCGGGGTCGGCCTCGAGGACACCGACCGCAGTCGCATCGAAGAAGGCAAGGTTACCTGCGGCGTCCAGTTCGGGGCGCATAGCCGTTCCGGGTCCCGGGACGGATCCGGTCGTTGGTCCTGTGCCCGCCTGTGCAGGCGGAGATGACATTGCTTCCGGTGTCGACTTAGGTGTCGGCGAAGCAACCCCGATCGTGGTGCCCGCACACCCAGCCAAGACGAGTGCAACCACGCCTGCTGCGCTCGAGGCGCCTGCCCATCCGGTAAGCCTCCTCGGTCGTGATCGCGTCGCGATGAGCTGCATGGTCCTCCTCCTGGCCGCACCGGCGACCCATCCGAGGATTATATTCCGGCGAGTGCAACAACCTCCGCCGGCAAAAACCCGTCGCCTCCGAGCGTTCCGGGATCTTCCTCCAGGACCGCGACTGTGCGCCTGTCCGGATCGTCCGGATCCGGACGTCCTGCCGATTTCGCCGGTGGGATATTGCGTGCGGCGGTCGCGGTGCACCAGAGCAAGTCATGCCCAACCGAGTCCGCGTCCACGTCCACCGCGGTTCCATTGCGTTCGCCGTTCTCCCACTTCCGGATGCGCAACCGTCCGAGAATCACTACGTGCTCGCCCTGACGCACGGACTGCGCCACGTTCATGGCCAGGTGGCGGTACGTGGTGATGTTGTACCAGTTGGTTTCGCCGTCCACCCAAGAATTGCTCAGGCGGTCGAATCGCCGCTGCCTGGACGCCAGCCTGAACGAGGTGATCGGCACCCCGGCACTGGAGACGAGGTGCCGCGGCGGCGACGCCACGATGCCGGTCACGGTGATGGTGTCATTCATTGTCACTCCCTGCACGGGTCCACCCGGGCGCAGCGCGATCCGGCTGCGCACATGACCGGAGGCGACCGCTCGTGCCTGACTGTGTCGCCCCCGACCACGCACGCATCAGCCTGGCCGAGCGGTGTGCTGACACGGTCAACGGCTTGCAATCAGTGGATAGCATCCCTGAACCCACAGCCGTGGAGGAAGGAGCACGGATCTTGCAGAATCGTCAGAGCGCTCAGAGCGTGCAGAGCCGTCAGGCGACGATGTAGTCCGCGTACGACTTCCGGACCTTGTTGACCTTAGGCACCGCGACCGCCATGCAGTAACCCTGTCCCGGGTTCTTGGCAAAGAAATCCTGGTGATAGTCCTCGGCGATATAGAACTCACCCAAAGGCTCGATCGTTGTCACGATGCCGCCGCCCCACCATTCGGCCGCACGGTCCCGCGCCGCTTCGAACAGGTCCTTCTGATCCTCACCGGCGTAGAACATGGCTGAACGGTACTGTGTGCCGACATCCGCGCCCTGCCGGTTCAACTGGGTGGGGTCGTGAAGCGTGAAGAACACATCCAGGATGACGGCGGCGGGGATGACGTCGGGGTCGAAGGTCACCGCGACCGCCTCTGCATGCCCCGTCCGTCCGGTACACACGGACTCGTAACTCGGTTCCTCCGTATCGCCGCCGGTGTAACCGGAGACGACGTCAGTCACCCCTCGCAATACGCGGTAAACCGCGTCAAGACACCAGAAACATCCACCTGCGACCACGAAAGTTTGCACGGTCCTAGAGTAACTCCATGACCTTCCATCCGGCTGTGGACCGCTATGACTCGATGACTTACCGCCGCACCGGGCGGAGCGGGCTTCTGCTGCCCGCCCTCTCGCTTGGCCTTTGGCACAACTTCGGAGACGAGCGGGCCCTCGAGACTCAGCGCGGCATTCTCCGTCGCGCGCTCGACCTCGGCGTGACGCATTTCGACCTCGCCAACAACTACGGCCCTCCCCCTGGCGCCGCCGAGTCGAACTTCGGCCGGATCTTCACCCTCGACTTCCGCGCGCTCCGCGATGAGCTGGTCATCTCGACTAAGGCCGGGTACCTGATGGGTCCCGGACCGTACGGCGAATGGGGCTCCCGCAAGTACCTCCTCTCATCGCTGGATGCGAGCCTTGGACGAATGGGATTGGATTACGTCGACATTTTCTATTCGCACCGCCCCGACCCCTCCACCCCGATTGAGGAGACGATGGGAGCGCTGGCCACCGCAGTGAAGCAGGGGAAGGCTCTGTACGTGGGGGTCTCCAACTACGATCCTGACCAGACCCGAGCGGCTGCAGCCGCGTTGGCTGAACACGACGTCCCACTCCTCATCCACCAGCCCCGGTATTCGATGTTCGACCGGCACATTGAGGATGGGCTTTTCCCGGTGCTGGATGAGCTTGGGACGGGTTGCATCGTCTTCTCACCTCTAGCTCAGGGTCTTCTGACTGATCGGTACCTGACCGGAAATGTGCCCTCCGATTCGCGCGCTGCGACCAGCAGGTTCCTCTCCGAGGATGCTCTGACCGAAACCTACCTCAGACGGGCCCGCGCGCTCAATGAGATTGCAGCGGCCCGAAACCAGACCCTCGCTCAGCTCGCCGTAACCTGGATTCTGCGTCAGGCCTCCGTGACGTCCGTTCTGGTCGGCGCAAGCAGTACGGAGCAGCTGGAACAGAACATCGCCGCCCTCGACGCGCCGGGGCTCAGCCCGGAGGAGATCAACGCGATCGAGCCGTATGCAGTTCACGGTACGGGACAGGCAGCCTGATAATTTGGGATACCTCTTCGCCCTGTTGGCCTCCCTGCTGTTCGGGCTGAACGGGAGCACCACCAAGGTCATCGTCGAGGCCGGAATATCCCCCGCGCAATTGACCTTCTTCCGGGTGACCGTGATCGCGATGATGGCAGGCCTGACCCTCCTTCTCACCAACACGGCGGCATTCCGGATCAACCGCCGCCAGGCGTTCGTCATGGCGGTGCTGGGCGTGGGCGGAGTTGCGTTGGTGCAGTGGTTCTATGCTCTTGCCATCAGTCTGCTCCCGGTCGGCATCGCCCTCATGTTCGAGTACTCGGGCGTTCTGCTGGTCGCTCTCGCGGCACGCTTCATTTTCAAGGAGAAGGTCAAGGCCAGGATCTGGTTTGCGATTGCGGCTGTCCTGGCCGGGATGGGCATCGTCGCGCAGATCTGGGCTAGTCCTCTCCCCGCCGCCGGCGTATTGGCCGGCGTCCTGGCCGCGGTCTGCCTCTCGGTCTATTTCATCGTCGGGGAACGACAAGTCGCCTCCACCTCACCGCTTGCCGTGTCGTTCTGGTCCATGTTGTTCGCCAGCGCGTTCTGGCTTGTCTTCAGTGGTTGGTGGCAGGTGGATGCGTCTGTGTTCGCTGAGCAAACGGGTTTAGGCGGCAATCTGGAACCGCTCGCCCTCCCCCTCTGGGTGGTGCTCCTGTGGAACGGCGTTTTCGGGTCTTTTGCCCCGTATGTCCTGTCGTACATGGCGCTGGCCCGGCTCACAGCGACCGCGGCAGGCGTCGTGTCGGCATCCGAGGTCATCTTTGCTTTCGTCTTCGCATTTCTCTGGCTCAATGAAACACTCGACGCGGTGCAGATGCTCGGCGCGGCAATCGTCTTGGCGGGAATCGTCGTCGCGCAGACAGCGCGCGCTAACAAAGCCGTCGATCTGGACCTCGCCAGCCGGGACATCGCCATCGCCGCGCGGCGCTCCCGCTAACGCCCGCCATGTCAGTGGCGCGTTGTACGGTGACGCTGTACGATCCGGCGGCCGGCTGACACTGGAGGGCCCTATGTCCACACCACACGCAATGCATCCCGCGCTGGCATCGACGCCACCGCCCACGGCCCGGTTCCGTGGCCCTGGGACCGGCGGTCCCGATCTCGTCGCGGTGAAGGACGGCCTCTGGCGGGTCACAGACCCCACCGGGAACATCATGGGTCACATCGAACGCCGTACCGGCGCCGATGGTGAACGCTTCACCGCGCGTCGCCTACTGGGTTCCACCCGTGTCATGGAGCTCGGGAACTTTTGGCGGATCGATGAAGCCGCGGACTGCTTTCGGTGATCATCCTGGCCCGCGGGCGTGCAGTTTTGGCGCGCCGGGCAGATTGACGGCGAACAAGGAATCCCCGCTGTAGTGTGCGGCACATGGAATGGTGGAATAGCTTCATAACCTGGCTCACAGCCGTTGACACACTGCCCGTCATTTTCGGTGCCGTCGTGCTCATCGTCGCTTTCGCACTTGCCGGTGCGCTGGCTGCATGGATCGCGCGCGGCGCCATCCGCGCGGTACTCCAGCAGCGTGATCGGGAGTTGAAGGCAGCGGCCATCGGCGCCCTTGTGGATGCCGCCACCGAGGCATCCGTTTGGAACTCACTCACCCCTCAGGAACAAATCATGGCCGACCGGGCAGTGGGCCTGGCGGACATTCAGCTGCGCCTCCTGCCGGTCAAGGGCGCCGCCATCGCCGCTGATTGGGCGGGGCACCAGCTCGCCGAGTTCAAGCGGACGTCGGCGACGTTCGGCTACCAGCTCGAGCCTTCGGTGCTGGAATTCCGCGACCGCCTCCTCGAATGGCAGAAGAGGCCGGGCAGGGCACGCAAGGTGTTCCAGGGAGACCTCGATCGTTGGAGGCTGCAGGGCAACAACCCGGCGGCCGGACTCGCCGCCGACCAGGACGCCTGGGTGGCGAAGCAGCACCACGAGCAGTTCGCCTTCAGTTCTTCGGAGACTGCATCCAACCCTCCCACCCGCGCGTTCTCGCCAGCTGTTGCCTCACCATCGACGGAGACGCAACGACTCCTCGACGATGTCGATGCCCTCGAGGTGCGCCCCGCAGGAGCGCCCACTATGCCGAAGGCGCCCACCCCAGGGAACGCCCCGGCGACATCGACTGCGCCGGTCGCAACCGCCTAGCGTCCCTCACGCC
The DNA here is from genome assembly GCA_025465015.1 of Cryobacterium sp. Taxonomy (GTDB): domain Bacteria; phylum Actinomycetota; class Actinomycetes; order Actinomycetales; family Microbacteriaceae; genus Cryobacterium. The sequence goes on from JAODMM010000192.1 coordinate 5,308, forward strand.
ACCAGTCGTCGAACATCGACGCCGGCGTCCGACGCTTGTGCTCGGTGCTGAGATACCGTGCCTCTATCGCCGCCGCTGTACCGTTGTCGACTGGGTTGCCCTCAAGGTAGGCGTCGATGTCGTCATAGCGCAGACCGAGGTTTGCCTCATCGGTCTGGCCGGGATTGTCATCGAGCAGGTCGGCCGTCGGAAGCTTCAGGTAGAGCCGATCCGGCGCACCGAGTTCGACCAGGAGTGAGCGGCCCTGTCTCTTGGTCAGGCCGGCCAGGGGGAGGATATCTGTGCCCCCGTCGCCGTATTTTGTGAAGAACCCGGTCACCGCCTCGGCTGCGTGATCCGTTCCCACGACGAGCAGCCGGTCTCGACCTGCGATGGCATACTGGGCGACCATCCGGGCGCGAGCCTTGACGTTTCCTTTGTTAAAGTCGCTCATTCCCTGGCCGAGACTGTCGGAGAATTCCGCCTCGAAACCATCCACTGCCTGGCGGATGTTGAAGGTCACCACCGCATCTGGCCGGATGAAGTCGAGGGCCATCCGGGCGTCTTCCTCGTCACGTTGCACGCCGTACGGCAGCCGCACCGCCACGAACTGGACGGAGCCGCCCTCGGCGACGAGTTCCTCGACAGCGAGTTGGCAGAGCCGGCCGGCCAGGGAGGAATCCTGCCCGCCGCTGATTCCGAGCACCAGCCCGCGAGCGCCGGTTGTGGCGAGGTACTCCTTGAGGAATTCGATCCGCCGCCGCACCTCCAGGGTTGGGTCGATCGTGGGTGATACCTGCAATTCCGCGATGATTCGCGCCTGAAGTTCTCGCATGGTCTGAATCTACCAAGCCGCTCTTTCTTCAGGAGTGGGCAGGTCGGGAACCGTCCAGCCTTTCGTGGGCACGGTCGGCCGTTTGCTGTGCGGTGGCGGCAGCACGGACGGCCTTGTCTCGAATTCGCTCTCTGTTCTCCGCTTCGCGGTCGACACCCGCAAGGTCCCCTTCGAGGACCGCAGCCCGCCTCTTCACTGCGTTGAGCTCACGTTCGAGGCTCACCCGGTACTCGGCGATGTCACGGATCCGGTCCTCCGCGTCGCGTAGGGCTTCCTGTGCCCGGTTCGCTTTGTCAGCGGCCTCTAATGCCTCGGCTTGCCTTCGCCGTTTCTCGGCGAGGAGTCGCTCCGTTTTTGCTTTCGCTGCGCCACCCCGCTCGGGCGCGTTCTTACTGCGCCTGACGGTGACTCCCCCGCCAGGAAGTCGCGCGGCTTCCCAGGACTCGGGAGCCCGGGGCACGGCGACAGCGCCGGACAGGTCGGTTTCTTCCCAGCCCGTCGCTGTGAGCCCTCGCGTGAGCATGCCGCTGCCCACCGCCGCCGCGACCTCCGCATCCGCCATGGCCGACTGCAGGGTCTGCTCCACTTCGCCGAGTGCCGTGACGCTCAGGGTGTGACCGAGGCCTTCCACCAACGCCCGCGCATCCTGGGCGACAGCTCGGATTAGCTCCTGCCGCTGCCGTGTGAGGAGCCGCAATTGCTCCCGATCGAGGTCTTCCTGAGCCTGGCGGAGCGTTTCGCCGAGCTCGAGCACCCTGCTGATCTCGTCGGCACGGCGGCGAACCAACATGTTGACGACCCACGCGCTCGCCGACGGTTTGGGCAGACGGCCAAGCTGCTCGGCGAGCACCTTGTCGCCCTGGCGTCGCGCCTCGCGGGCACGGTTGTTCCGGGCGACCGTGAACTCCCCCGGCAGCAAGCCGTACAACTCGTCGGCAACCGCGAGCAGGTCCACGACTAATCACCCCTCACACGCTGCATCGTGCAGTCTTCGCGTCGTGTCACGCCAGGCCGCCACAGTGCTCTCGTCGACGACGGCGTGGCTCACCACAACGGCAGCCAGCATCACCCCAGGTTCCAGCGCCCGGAAGAAGCTCGCACTGAGTATTCATTGCGACCACTGTGCCATGCCGCATCGCGCAAAGCATCGAACCTGCGATCACCAGAGTGGAAATTTCTGGAGCTCACCCAGGGTGCGGCCACCCGCTGACAGGTGGGCAAGCCCGCCGATCGCTGCGACGTCCGGGCGCAAGGTTTTCACAACCGCCGCCGAGGAGTCTGGGTCCAGTCCAATTTGCTGCTCGGCGGCAGACGCCCGAAGCGCCTGGCACGGGGATCGAGTGAGATCCAGATCGCCGAGTGAGCTCGAAGTATCGGCGGGAGAGATTATGCCCACTCGCAGGGATATCTTGAGGTTGGGTGCGGTCACGACGATGGGTCTTTCGAGCATCGGTCAGACAGCTCAGAACGCCCAGTCCATCCCCTCCAGCGCACAGACAGCCCCCGCCGCCCAGAACACACCCGTCCCGTATGCGGGAGTGTTCCGGCGTCCGCCGGAACTGCTGCCCTACGATACCGGTTTCGACGACGGCGACCCCGCCCGGCCGTACGCCAGATACGCGCTCACGCAGAAGCTGGGACAGGCGGAAATCCTCCCCGGTCTTCTGACCACCATCGCCGGGTATAACGGCATTTTCCCGGGTCCCACAATCCGGGTGAAGCAGGGCACTCGAACGGAGGTGAGGGTGCGAAACGCGCTGCCCACGAGGGGATTAATTCACCCTGAGGAGTTCCGAACCGTCACGCACCTCCATGGGTCGGCTTCGCTTCCCCAATACGACGGGTACGCGAATGACTACACCGCGCCCGGTCAGATGAAGAACTACCACTACCCGAACTGGCAGACCGCCCGCACCCTCTGGTACCACGATCACAACCACCACGTCACCTCCCAGAACGTGTACACCGGCCTGGCGGGCTTCTACCCAATGTCTGACCCCTATGAGCAGGCGCAGTTGCCGCAAGGTGAATACGACGTGCCGCTGATGATCTCCGACGCCTCGTTCAATGCGGACGGTTCGTTCGCATACAACGACACCGGGCACACGGGGATGTTCGGGGACGTCATCCTCGTGAACGGCGTGCCGTGGCCGACCATGAAGGTGAAGCCTCGCATTTACCGGTTCCGGTTCTTGATCGCATCCGTTTCGCGCTCGTACCGGCCGACCCTCTCCACGGGCGAGCCGGTCTATGTGGTCGCGACGGATGCCGGGATGGTGCCGGTGGTGCAGGCGGTGAAATCGTGGCGCCAGGGCACCGCCGAGCGCTACGAAGTGCTCATCGACTTCAGGACGTACTCCCCGGGGCAGTCGGTAGAGCTCAGGAACCTGAGCAATAAGAACAACACCGACTTCGCGAACACGAACAAGATCATGAAATTCGAAGTCGTAGCGGATTCCGGCCTGATAACCGCGGACACCATTCCCGCAACCCTCGACTCTGGACCAGCCCTGAATGCGGCCAGGGGAGGAATCGCCACGATGAGCCTCACGCCCGACATGGCGAAGGCGAAGCGGGAACTCAAGGTGGAGCGAGTGCACGGTGAGTGGGCGATTAACGGCGTCACCTGGGCTGAGGTCGAGAATTCTGGCTTCTCCAAACTCTTCGGCAACCCGAACCCGTTCGACGTGGAACAGTGGACCATCACCAACGCCTCCGGCGGGTGGTACCACCCGCTGCACATCCACCTCGTGGATGGCAGGATCATCGGGCGCAACACGAACGGCGGTAAAGCATTCGCCTGGGAGACCGGGCCGAAGGACGTGTTCTACGCCGGGGAGAACGAATCCATCACGGTGCTGATGCAGTTCGACACGGCGGAGAGCCTCGGGGGCCGATACATGATCCACTGCCACAACCTGGTTCATGAAGACAACGACATGATGGTGCAGTTCGCGGTCGGAGACCCTCGGAACAACGACCCCATCACGATGGATCCGCCCGTGCTGGATACGTTGCCAACCGATGCATTCCCGCCGGTCTACGCGGTGCTGCCTTGGGATGCGACCGGAGACGACGGAACCGACGGAAGCCCTCCGCCGGACGACGAGCCCATCCCCCCGGTTATCGTTCCGCCCCGGATCACGGCAAGCACGCCGGCCGCCCGCGCGACCGGCGTGGCTCGGAGAGCTGACCTCACCGTTTCGTTCAGCGCCATCATCACCGGAGTGTCGTCCTCCTCGGTTCGACTGACCAGGGTCTCAAACGGAAACGTTGAATTGGTCGGGCTCAACTTCGACGCGGCCACCCGGGTGCTAACGGTTGACCCGACATCCACACTCCGCGGCACCGAGCGGTACCGGTTGACGCTGACGGGAGGTGCCAGCGGCATTCGCAGTCTGGCGGGGATCCCGCTGGTCAGCCAGAACTGGGTGTTCACGACGGGCAGTCGCTGACACAGCCATCGGTGCCCCCGGTAGGAATCGAACCTACGACAAGCGGATTAGAAGGCCGCTGCTCTATCCACTGAGCTACGGAGGCGAAGCGAGCGGTACTACGATACAGCAGCCGATGCCGCAGGCCCTTCCGCTGCCCAGACGGCCCCCGTTCAGACGAAGATCAGACTGCCTTTGCGGCCGCCACCAGCACCTGCGCCAGCGTCGGCACGCCGACCGCCCTGTATACCTCGGCGCCGGTGCCATCCTTGACGATCACCGTGGGTGTGGTGCGAATTCTGTTCGCTTCGGCTACCGACGTGTCCCGAGCCACGTCATACTCCCGCACGACAGCGTCGGGGATACGTCGTTCAGCCTCGGCCAGAACCGCGCGTGTCAGCGTGCACGGTTCGCAGAATGAGGACGAGAAGAAAGTGAGTTCCATGGCGGCTCGTTTCGTCATCCGCTGGACGGATCGTGGGTGAGGGTTGTGCCACCAGTCTAGGCAGGAGCCGCGGAACCGAGGCCCCCGGATGCCGCCGGTAGACTCGCCCTCATGACAAACAGCAGTGACCGGTTGGTGTGGATCGACTGTGAGATGACAGGCCTCGACCTCGACACCGACGAACTGGTGGAGATCGCGATCGTCATCACGGACTACGACCTCAACGTCGTCGACCCGGGACTGGACATCGTCATCAAGCCCGATGCATCCGCCTTGGCCAACATGGGCGACTTCGTTCGTGAGATGCACACGACCTCCGGCTTGCTGGAGGAGATCCCCAATGGAGTAAGCGTTGCGGAGGCTGAGTATGAAGTGCTCGAATACCTTCTGAAGTTCGTGCCGGCGGAGCAGAGAGCAGCCCTTGCCGGGAACTCCATCGGCACCGACCGCTCCTTCTTGGCCAAGTACATGCCACGCCTGGACAATCACCTCCATTACCGGAATGTGGATGTCTCCTCGATCAAAGAACTGGCGCGCCGGTGGTACCCGCGGGTGTACTTCAACGCGCCGGCAAAAGACGGCGGCCACCGCGCTTTGGCGGACATTCTGGAGTCGATCCGGGAACTGGCCTACTACCGACAGGCGCTGTTCGTTCCCGCCCCCGGACCCTCAAGCGACGATGCGAAGACCATCGCGGCCGAAGTCGTGCACAACTTCGGTCCAGAGGTGTAATAGAATCGTTCAGTTGCCTCCGCCGCCCCGGTGAACGGAAGCGGCGCATGGTGGGTATAGCTCAGTTGGTAGAGCGCCTGGTTGTGATCCAGGAGGTCGCGGGTTCAAGCCCCGTTACTCACCCCAATAGCGCAGGTTGCGTGGCCTAAGCATCAGGCTCACGCCGCGATGCCACACGATAGTCTGCCCTCGCTCGTTGCCCTCCACGCTGGATCGGTGCTCTCTCATGCTGCAGATTTCGGACGACGAGTTCGAACGGCTCGTGGTCGCCGAACTCGACGAACTGCCCGATGACATGGTCGACGGGCTTGACAACGTCGTCTTCGTGATCGAGGACCGCCCGGAAGACGGCAGCCTAGACACGTTCGGCCTGTACGACGGCGTCGCACTCACCGAACGAGGACAGTATGGGTTCGGGGAGGTTCCCGACCGGATCGTGCTCTTCCGCGAACCCCTGCTCGACGCCTGCGAAAGCCTCGACGAGCTGCAGGAGGAGATTCATGTCACCCTGGTGCACGAGATCGCGCATTTCTACGGCATCGGCGACGACAGGCTGCGCGACCTCGGCTGGGCGTGACAACGACCGGGTTAGCCTGAGGCCATGAGCAGATTCCGCCCGGGTCGGCCACTCGGCGTCACAGCCGGCGCCTTGCTCATTCTCGCTCTCGGGCTCTACGGGCCCGCGACCCTCCTGGGGCCGCTTCCCCCTATGAGGCAGATCCTGACTGCTCCCGCAGCAGCAGTACCGGAGTCTGCACCCCCCGCACTCCCGAGTGCCGGCGGCAGCGCCATCACGGTGACAGGGAGCGACCTGCCGCTGGCTGTCGCCGGCTCTGCGGGCCCCTTGCCCATGGCATCCGCTGCCAAGATCGTGACCGCACTTGTCGTCCTGGATTCCCGCCCGTTGAAGCCCGACGGCGCAGGCCCAACCGTGGTTATCAGCTCTGAGGACTATCGGAACTACATCGACTTCGGCACCTCGGATGCCCGCACCGTCGCGGTTTTCCCCGGAGAGACGTGGACGCAGAGAGAATTACTGGAGGCCATGATCCTCGGCTCCAGCAACAACCATGCCGAGACCCTGGCCCGCTGGGCATTCGGATCGGCGGAGGGCTACCTCGACGCAGCGGGACGCTGGCTTCACACTAACGGGCTCACCGGAACCGACGTGGTCGACGCGACCGGACTCTCCGACGCCAGCGCGGGCACAGCAACGGATCTCGCCCACCTCGCCGGCCTCGCCTCCACGAACCCGATCATCAGCGACATCCTCGCGAATCCCGCGTCCGCGCTCACCAGCCGACGAGGCGTCAACAACACGACCTCGTATCTTCCCGAAGAGGGTGTGACGGGCATCTCACGCAGCTACACGGATGCCGCCGGCGTCTGCTTCCTCTTCTCAGCCCGGATCGGCGACGGAGACGACGCCTTCACCTTCTCGGGAGCGTTTATCGGTGAGCCCGATCACGACACGCTGGAAACCGACGTGCTCGCCCTCATGGGGAGCGCGCGGGAGGGCGTGCACGACCAGCCCATTCTGGCCGAAGGCGACCCCTACGCCCTGCTCGAGACTGCCTGGGGGGAGCGCACGGCGGCTGTCGTCGGGGTCACCAAGTCGCAAGTCGGCTGGCAGACGGGCGCTCGGGACGACGTGCAGGTGGCAGTGGAAGACATCAGGACGGGCAGAGCGGGAAAGCCGGTCGGCCGGGTGGCAACCACTATCGACGGGGAGACCGTGTCAGCGCCGTTGGTACTGGAGAAGACCATCCGGGATCCCGGCCCCGGCTGGCGTCTGCTGAACCCAGTCCCCCTGATCTCCGCGCTGGTGGAGAGCAGCCGCTGAGCTCACCGCTCCCCGGTGACCAATGAATGCCGCGTCAGGACGGGTACTGCAGGTCTGAGTCCGGCTGTTCGTCGGCTTCGACCGGGTCGCTGTCGCTGGCGTCGAATGCGTATCGGACGTGGAGCTTGCCCTGGACGTCGCGGGAGTCCACCTCGTCGTACCAGAGGGTGGAGATAACGCTTTCGACTCCCGCCATCATTGCCACCCGGGGTTCGTGCCGCCCATGGACGAGCACACGCGCCTCGGTGCGGTTCTGGAATGGTCCGTCGATGAATTCGGCGATGTAGTCGCCCTGAGGCTGATCGGGACTAGTCATGCAACCAAACTAGCCCGATCAGGTCGAGAGTTGGAGAGTCGCCCAGCTCTGCGGGTCCTCGCGGAGGCACCAGTCCGTCCACTGGCGCTGCCACTGGTCCCAGTGGTCGGCGAAGGTGGCACCGTCCCGGGCCAGCGCCCTGTACTTCCGCACGGCGTCGTCTGCTCTCACCCAGACCCGCACATCGCTCTGAAAGGCATTCGCTGCTGAGAGCGACCCGCATCCTTCAACCACAAGCGGATGCACCGGGTCAACGTCATGCCATTCCGCCGGCCGACCGGTGGTCCAGTCGAATCTCCGCCAGCCGGCCGCGCGTCCGGCTCGGTATGGTTTGAGCAGGTCCTCGGTGACAGCGAGGGATGCTGCCTCGAGGCCGTCCCACCCGGGGTAGATCTCATCAAGACGCACCAGGACCGGGCGGACGTTGCCCGGCCACGCTGCAACAAGCGCATCGGCCAAGGTGCTCTTGCCTGCACCGCTCGGGCCGTCGATGAGGATCACGGCACGGTCGCCGCGCTCCGCCATGGCGAGGGCCACCTGCCCCGCGAGAGCGTCACCGTCGGGCCAGTGGGCCAAGTCAGCCAGCCTCGTAGAACCGTTCCGGTCAGGCGAGGACAAAATGCCAGGTCCCCGCATACACCGCTGCGGCGGTGGCAGCCACAGCGATTCCGATGCCGATACCCACGAGCACACACTCGGCCGCGCCGAACACGGAGGGGCGCGCCCAGGTTCGCGGTTCGTCAGAGCCGAAACCGCGTGCTTCCATGGCGGTGGCAAGCTTGCTACCCCGTCGAACCGAGATGACCAGCAACGCGAAGGCTTGTCCGGCGACCCTGCGGGCGTTACCGAGGATGCTGCCGGTTCCACCGACACCGCGCGCGCGCCGAGCGAGTGCGAGGAATCGCCAGTCCTCCATGAAAAGCCCGACCAGCCTGAGCGCCGCCAGTCCGCCGAGCACGAATCGCGCGGGCAGACGCAAAACCTGGGCCAGACCGTCTGCGAGGTCGGTGGGGTC
>JAODMM010000247.1 GCA_025465015.1 Cryobacterium sp.
TAGCACACCGGCGCATTCTCACGCGCCTACCTGCCCCGCGGCCCGCCGTATTCGCGTCGTCGATCAGAGTTATCCACAGGACTTTCCACATTGGGGATAATTACACGCGTGTAATTGGGACCCATACGGGGGTCAGTGGAAGGTCATCGCCAACGGGTCGTCATGAGGAAACCAATGAAGGCAATCCCGAACCCGACCAGGATGTTCCAAGACCCGAGTGCGGGCACCGGGAACTGGCCCTGGCTTACGTAGAAGACGATGATCCACACCAGGCCGAGCAGCATGAACCCGAACATCACCGGCTTGAACCACACAGGATTCGGCGCATCCTCACCGGAACGGGCAACGTCGTCACGTGCGGGCCGGGTGCGGTCATTCATGCGTGCCATGGCTCCGATTCTATCGTCATAGGCCGGAACCGCAGTGAAAGGCATCCTGTAGGGCCTCTCAGCACGTCCGATTAGACTCAAGGGCATGACTGACGAGGGGCCGATGACTGCTGCGCCAGGCACCGCACCGGCCCGTCCCCGCTCGCTTCGGGCTCGCTCGCGTCGCCCTGTGACGGTTCTCGGCGTACTCGGGGAGTCGCTTATCACGGCAGGTGCGCTGGTCTTGCTCTTCCTCGGTTGGCAGGTGTGGTGGAACGACATGGTAGTCGCCGCCTCGCAGTCCAGCGCGGCGACGGAGATCAGCCAGGGCTGGATCGAGCACGCCAGACCCGACCCGCTGGCGCCGGTGAATAATGATGCCCCCGTAAGTTACGGGGACCCTGTCGTCGCCAGCGCGCCAGCTCCGGCTCAACCGTTCGCAGTGCTCTTCGTGCCGCGATTCGGCGCGGACTACCATCGCACCATCGCACAGGGCACCGGGCTGGACGTCCTGAACAGCGAACGTCTCGGCATCGGCCACTACTCGGGAACCCAGATGCCTGGAGAAGTCGGCAACTTCGCCATCGCCGCGCACCGTAGCGCCTACGGCGGCGCGATGCACCTCATCCACGAGTTGCAGGTCGGGGACCCGATCTATATTCAGACGTCAGACGGTTTCTACACCTATCGCTTCCGCGACCACGACTATGTACCGCCGACAGCCGTGGAAGTCCTGGCTCCAGTGCCCAATGCACCCGGCGTCGCCGCCACAGACAGGATCATCACCCTGACCAGCTGCAATCCTCTGTACTCCACGGCCGAGCGCATCATCGCGTACGGGGTCCTCGAGTCGTGGCAGCCCACCTCTGCTGGGCCGCCCGCCGAGCTCATTCCGCTCATCGCGGCACAAGCAGCGGCAGGATAGGAATCGATCATGTACGCAGCTCTCTGGCGAATTCTTCCCGGTCCGCTCTGGCTTCGCATCCTCTGGGTGCTGCTGCTCGTGACGGGCATCCTCTTCGCCCTTGCCACCTGGGTCTTCCCCTGGGTGGACGCATTGGTCACCAATCAGGAAGTGACGGTGGAATCCCCGTGACCCGTATTCTCGTCATCGACAACTACGACAGTTTCGTCTACACACTGAACGGATACCTGCAGGAGCTCGGAGCAAGCACAGATGTGCTGCGCAACGACGCCTTCGACGCCGGTGACGCCGGCGACAGGATCGCCGACTACGACGGCGTGCTGGTGTCGCCGGGTCCAGGAAAGCCGGGCGACGCCGGGGTGTCGATTCCCGTGGTCGAGGCCGCCCTGGATTCGGGAACACCGCTGTTCGGAGTGTGCCTCGGGCTCCAGGCCATCGCCGAGGCGTTCGGAGCCACGGTGACGAACGCCGACGAACTCATGCACGGCAAAACGTCGCTCATCACGCACGACGGCAGCAACCTCTACGAGGGTGTTCCGCAGCCGTTCACCGCAACGAGATACCACTCGCTCGCGGTAGTGGAGTCAACAGTGCCGCGCGATCTCATCGTGACCTCCCGCACGCAGGGCGGGGTGATCATGGGTCTCCGGCACGAGTCCGCCCCCATTCTCGGCGTCCAGTTCCACCCTGAGTCCGTGCTCACCGAAGGCGGCTATGTGATGCTCGGTAACTGGCTTGCCCTCGCGGGACTTCCTGAAGCCCGTCAGACAGCCCAGGGCCTGAACCCGTTACTCAGGCTCAGCTAGTCACTGTTGCACGTTCACCGACGCACTGTTCCCACCCCTGAACAGTAGGACCGTTCTCACCCTGAACAATAGGTGAGGGTGACTTCCGACCTCTGTGGAACATCTCCGGGTGCCAGCGACTGCTTGGTGACAGGCGAGCCCGGCTCAGACTCACACGAGTCGTCGGGCTCGGGGCTGGGAACGAGCAGGAGGCTGGGCGCACTGAGTAGATCCGAAGCTGCGCTCAGCGACTGCCCCCGAAGATCACTCAAGGTCACGAGCCCGCTCGAGACGACGAAGTTCACCATCACGCCGGCGTGAGCCGAACTAGCACCGGCCGGGTCAGTTCGCAGGACAACGTTCGCAGGAACGGTCGGCGAGTTCTCCCGCGTCACGGAACCCGACAGGAGACCGGCTGCTTCGATGACCGCCTTCGCATCGTCGAGGGAGCGGTTGATGACATCGGGAACGGCGACGGCCTCCGCTCCCGTCGACACGATGACCTTGATCACCTCGCTGGGCTCGACGATCGTGCCGGCCGGAGGTTCCGTGCGGATCACCTGACCCGCTGGCACGGTCGCACTCGACTCCTCGGCCTGCGTCGCGGCAAGGTCGAGTTCGAGGAGGGAGTCCTGGGCCGCCTCATAGACCTGCCCTGTCAGCGAGGGGACCTCACGGGAATTGTCGGGTATGTCTGTCGACGGTGTGAGCGTGAAGACCCAGAACATCACCGCGACGACGATGACAACCACACTGACAATGCCGGCCCACACCCAGATGACCGGAGGCCGACGCTGCGTCCGCACCATGGTGCTGTCCTCGGAGAGCTGCTTGAGGGCGAGTTCCGATGTGGACACCGTCACCGGTGCTGCGCCGAACAACCCAGTCGACCCTTCGAGGGCACGGGCCAGGGGGATATGGCCGGCACCGGCTGTCTCGACGTCGGTGCGGAACTCCGCCGCGCTCTGGTATCGCGCGAAACGGTCCTTGGCGAGGGCGTGAAGCACGACGGTGTCGATAGCCGGTGATATCCGGGGGTTCAGTGAACTGGGCGTCGCCGGCACTTCGCTCACGTGCTGATAGGCGACAGCGACGGCTGAGTCGCCCCGGAACGGAGGCCGGCCTGTGAGCATCTCAAAGAGCACGACACCCGTGGAATACAGGTCGGTGCGAGCATCCACCAACTCGCCCTTGGCCTGCTCTGGAGAGAAGTAGGCCGCGGTGCCGAGGATGGCCGTGGTCTGGGCGACTGTGGTCGACGTGTTCGAGATGGCCCGAGCGATCCCGAAGTCCATCACCTTCACTTGGCCGGTCCCGGTGATCATGATGTTGCCCGGCTTGATGTCCCGGTGCACCACCCCGGCGCGGTGCGAGTATTCGAGCGCCGTTAGGACGCCGTTGATGATGCGGACCGCCTCGGATGTTTCAAGTGGGCCTTCTCGGATGATGTCCTTGAGGAGGCGACCGTCGACGTGTTCCATGACGATGAAGGGGAGCTGGACTTCGTGGCCGTCAGCTTCGGTGACCGTCTCCTCACCCGCGTCGAAGACGCGCACGATTGTGGGATGAGCCATCCGGGCTGCCGACTGCGCCTCCTGTCGGAAGCGAGTGCGGAAAGCGGGGTCGGCAGCCAGCGTGGACTTCAGGAGTTTGATGGCAACGGTCCGGCCCAGACGCGAGTCGGTACCGATATGGACATCGGCCATCCCACCGCGCCCGATGAGTTCACCGACGCGATAGCGGCCCGCTATCAATCGGCCCTGCTCAGTCAACACACAACTCCCCACTTACGACTACGATCGCTGCAATTCCCACCTGGTGCATCCGGACTACCGGTTCACTCCCCTGTAGCCGGACTCGGCACAACCACGGGAGCAACTTGCACCGTGGCAGGCGGGGAGAAGGCAGACTCCAGCTGCCCGCAGAAGTAGCGGTACGCCACGGTGAAGTCTCCGTCCCCGGCCTTGACCGTCGCGCTGGTCACGTTCGCGGGGACCGGGTTGGGTGGCTGAACCGTCGCCCCGTTCCCGTCCGCGATCACCTCGTAACCGGAAAGCGTCTGGCCACTCGGGCATGATTGCGCCGGCCAGGAGACAGTAACCTCACTTTGGCGTTGGACGGGACCGCTGGGCTCTGTTGTGGGAGCATTCGACGGTGCCTCCGGCGTCTCCGCGGGAGCGAAGACCTGGAGCGTAATGGTGGTGTTCTTCTGCACCGGACCGGTGGGGTTGACGCTGTAGACAGTGTCGGCGATCTCGTCGGGGTTCGTCGATGCCCTTCCCACCTGCACGTCCGCCACGAGAGCCAGGCCTTCGAGCTTTGCCCGCGCTTCACTTGCCGTGAGACCGATGAATTCGGATTCGGTCACGTTGACCGTTGTGGGTGCAGCCGGGGTGGGTGTGGCGCTGGGGGGTCGGGGAGACGACGTCGGTGAGGGCGCGGTCGACGTACGGGTCGGCTGGCTGGGCGCCGTGGTGGCGGCGGTGTCACCGCTCTGCTGCGAGAACAAGGCCACCAGGGTTCCGATCAAGACGATGGCTAGAAGAGCGATCAGGGCGATCAACGGCCAGGTCCATGGACTGCGCTTCTTCTTCTCAGAACCCGCGGCAGCGGCCGCAACAGCAGAGGCCTGGGTCTGGTCCCGGCTGAGTGGGATAGCGGCGGGCAGGACAGTCGTGGCCTGGGCGTCGCCCGCGCCGGGCATGAGCATGGTTGCCGCGGTTGCGGTCATACCGCCCACGATCGAAGGCACAGATGCCGCAGCGGCCGCCACATCCCCGCGCCGGAGCGCCGTCGCAGCACGGGAGAGATGGGCGGCAGAAGCGGGACGTTCTGCAGGATTTTTCGCCAGGCACGCAATGACGAGGTTTCGAACCGGTTCGGACACTGTCACCGGGAGATCCGGTGCTGTCTCGTTGATCTGCGCCATGGCTATGGCGACCTGCGACTCACCCGTGAACGGCCGACGACCTGCGAGGCTCTCGTAGGCGACGATCCCGAGAGAGTAGATGTCGGTGGTGGGCGAGGCGGGGCGGCCGCTCGCCTGCTCCGGGGAAAGGTACTGGACCGTTCCCATGACCTGTCCCGTGGCAGTGAGCGGAACTTGGTCGGCAATGCGCGCGATGCCGAAGTCGGTGATCTTCACCCGACCATCGGGCGTGATCAGGAGGTTGCCGGGCTTGATGTCGCGGTGTACCAGGCCGGCAGCGTGAGCCGCGTGCAACGCCGCTGCAGTCTGAGCGACGATGTCGAGCACTTTGTCGGTGGGGAGCACGTGATCGCGTTCAAGGATCGTCGAGAGTGCTTCACCCGGGACGAGTTCCATCACCAGGAACGCGCTCCCCTCCTCTTCGCCGTAGTCGAAGACGTTGGCGATTCCCTCGTGATTGACAAGGGCGGCGTGGCGCGCTTCTGCCCGAAATCGCTCGAGGAACCCCGGGTCGCCCAGGTATTCATCCTTCAAGATCTTGATCGCGACAGTGCGCCCGATCACGAGGTCGGTTGCCTGCCAGACCTCGCCCATCCCCCCGATGGCAATCCGGGACGCGAGTTCGTATCGTCCCCCGAAGGTGAGCCCTGTTGTGGGTCTCATTTATTCAGCACCGCCTCTAATACCTGTTGTGCGATTGGTGCGGCAAGCAGATTGCCGAACCCCGTCTGGCCGAGCCCCCCGCCGTTCTCCACGAGAACGGTGATTGCGTATTTCGGTTCCTCTGCCGGGGCGAACCCGGTGAACCACAGCGTGTACGGCTCGTCCTCGCCGTTCTCAGCTGTGCCCGTCTTTCCCGCCACGGCGACCCCGTCTATTCTTGCATTGCTGGCGGCGCCGTCCTCGACTCCGTTGACCATCATGCTTGTCAGAGTCGCCGCGTTCTCGGGGCTCAATGCGCGCTGCAACTCGGCCGGTTCGAAGCTCTGCAGCGGACTCAAATCCGGCCCGAGAATGTTGTCCACGAGGTTCGGTTGCATGACGACGCCGCCGTTGGCGATGGCGCCGGAGACCATCGCCATCTGCAGGGGCGTCGCCCGGACATCCGTCTGCCCGAAAGCGGAAAGGGCAGTCTGAGCGTCGTCCATCTGGCTCGGGTACCGGCTTGCCGTAACGGGCAGTGGCACGGAGAAGTCAGAGTTGAAGCCGTACTTCTCGGCCATGTCGCGGATGGCCTTGTCGCCGAGTTGCAGCCCGAGCTCGGCAAGCGGAATGTTGCACGACAGGCTGAGGGCTGTGGCCATCGTCACCGTGTTGCCTGGGCCACACGGACCACCGCCGGAATTGATGACGACCGAGCTCGACCCGGGAAGCTGGAAGGTGCTGGGGTTGGGGAAGGTGCTCTCTGGGGTGAACTTGCCGGACTCAAGCGCAGCCGAGACGACAACGAGCTTGAAGACCGAACCTGGGGGGTTGAGGGAATCGACAGCACGGTTGATCAGGGGATCGTTGGGGTCATCGACAAGGGCCTGGTAGGCGTTGCTGACCTGCTCGTTGTCATGAACTGCGAGGACGTTGGGGTCGTAGGTCGGCTTTGAAACCATGGCCAGGATGCGACCCGTTTTGGGTTCGGTGACCACCACCGACCCGGTGTGCTCACCGAGCGCGTCCCAGGCGGCTTGTTGTGCGACCGGGTCGATCGTCACCTCGACCGCCGCACCGGCTGGCTTCTGACCTGTCGTCAGGGACTTGAGAGTGTCGAAGAATTGTGAATTAGAGGTGCCGCTCAGTTCCCCGTTAAGGGCGTGCTCGACCCCCGTCGGCGCGCCGTTGATCGGCAGGAATCCGGTGATGGGGGCGTAGAGGAACCCATTGGTATACGTGCGCTGGAACTTGTAGTCGTCGCTCGCGGGGACCGACTGGGCAACCGGCTCGCCGGCGACGAGGATTGGACCGCGTTCCACCGAATAGCTGTCGTATAGCGTTCGCGTGTTGCGGGCATCCGCGGCCAGGTTATCGGCCTGGAAGACCTGCACGATCGTGGTCGACGTTAGCAGGGCTACGAACATCAGCAGGACGACGATGCTGACGCGCTTGAGTTCCCGGTTCATCAGACCACCAGCCTCGGTTGATTGCGGACAGTGTCGGACAGACGCAGCAGGAGAGCCGCAATGATCCAGTTCGCCACCAGCGATGATCCGCCTGCTGCGAGGAAGGGTGTGGTGAGCCCGGTCAGGGGGATGACGCGGGTGACCCCGCCGATGACGATGAAGCACTGCAGGGCGACGACGAACGACAGACCCACTCCGAGGAGCTTGCCGAAGTCGTCCTGCCCGGCAAACCCGATCCGGAACCCTCGAGCCACGAAGAGCAGGTAGAGCGCGAGGATTGCGAAGATGCCGGCCAGCCCCAGCTCCTCACCGAGGCTTGCGATGATGTAGTCGCTTTGTGGAACCGGGGTGATGTCCGGTCTCCCTTGCCCCAAGCCAGTGCCAACCAGTCCGCCCTTGGCGAGACCGAACAGACCCTGCACCAGCTGGAAGCTGCCACCGTCGGCGTTGTAAATGTCCTGATTGAAAGCATCAAGCCAGTTGGTGAACCGGCCGTTGACGTAGGTCAATGCCTGGCTTGCGATGAGGGCACCCCCGAGAAACAGAGTCAGACCGAGCACCACCCAGCTGAGTCGGCTTGTGGCGATATAGAGCATGACGAGGAACAAGCCGAAGTACAGGAGAGCCGTTCCCAGGTCGCGCTGGAAGATGATGACGGACATCGATAGCGCCCAGAAGACCAGGATCGGCCCCAAGTCGCGCAGGCGAGGGAAGCGCATCCCGAGGAATTTCCTGCCCACCATGGAGAGGCTGTCGCGGTTGCGCACCAGGTACCCGGCAAAGAAGACGGCCAGGGCGATCTTCGCGATCTCACCGGGCTGGAAGGTGGCGAATGAGCCCAATCCGATCCACACCCGTGCACCGCTCACCTCGCGACCGAGACCTGGAACCAGGGGAAGAAGGAGGAGCACAACGGCGAGGAGGCCGGAGATATAGGTATAGCGGAACAGGATGCGGTGGTTGCGGAAAGCGAAGATCACGGCCAGAGCGCAGCCGATGGCGAGTGCGCTCCAGACGATCTGCCGCACCGAGGCACTCTCCCACCCGACATCGCCGAGGGCGATGTCGATCCGGTAGATCATCGCGATCCCGATGCCATTGAGTAACGTCACGATCGGCAGGATGAAGGGGTCCGCATCGCGCGCGACGAAGCGCATCGCGATGTGCAGGGCGAAGACGAGACCGGAGAGGACTGCGCCCAAGAAGACCAAGGTCGTGTCAATAGTTCCGAGCGCCCCGAGTTGCACAAGTACGACTGCGCCGGCGTTGATAGCACAGGCAACGATCAGCAGTACCAGCTCGAGATTGCGAAGTTTTTGAGGCAGGTGGATGCGACGGATGCTGCCGGTCTTAGGCGAATTGCTGCGCGGAGAGGCCTCCATCACGAAGGGTCGATCACTCGGTGCGGGCATCTAAAAGCCGTTCGACGATGAGTTTCGCGTCCTCCAAAGAGTTCGCGTTGATGGTCTGCTCCACGCGTTGCCGGTCGTAGACCCGCAAGTCACCGACTGGGAGGTCCGTGTCTTCGTACACGCTGGACAGCTTGATCGGTCCGAGGTCCTGCTGCACACCCCGGAAGATGGCAACGGAGTCACTGTCGACGCCAACGAAGTAGCGGCTCTGCGTCCACTGGTACCCAATCAGCGTTCCGGCGACGATGGCCGCGACAAGCAGGACGATTCCAGCGAGCCAGGTGATCTTTCGACGGCGGGCGCGCCGTTCGTCCTCTTCGATCAGTTCGGACAGGTAATCCTGGGCGTCAGGTTCGAAGTGGGTCTCACGCACCGGATGCAGACGGAGCGCGGGCATGCGGAGGGAACGTCCCCGGCCCACTTCCTCACCGAACGCCAACGGAGACGCCGCGGATCCGACGACCACCGGAGCTGGGGCCTGGCCGGTGACAGGACCGATGTCGACGACAACGACAGTGACGTTGTCGGGAGCACCGGCATCCAGGCTCTCCTTGACCAGGCGATCGGCCACCCCCTGCGCGTTCAGGTCACTGGCGAGTGCACCGGCGATGGAGGCGTGCGGGACGACCCCGCTCAAGCCGTCGGAGCACAGGAGCCACCGGTCGCCTGCGTGGGTGGCGAGGATCGAGGTGTCAATCTCCGGCGCGGAGTCGACATCCCCAAGGACCCGCATCAGGACCGATCGGCGCGGATGAACCATCGCCTCCTGCTCGGTGATACGGCCACTGTCCACAAGGCGCTGCACGAACGTGTGGTCCGTCGTGATCTGCGCCAGTTCCCCATCGCGGAAAAGGTAGATCCGGGAGTCACCGATATGGGCGATGGCAACCTGATCTTCCAGTACCACCAGCGCACTGACCGTCGTTCCCATTCCTGTGAGCTCGCCGTGTTCGAACACGGTCTCGGTCAGCTGAGAGTTCGCCGCCATGAGTGCTGCCTGGAGAGCGAACTCGGCGTCCTGTGCGGAGAGATAGGGCTTGTCAGCCTGAATGACGCGTTTCGTTGCGATGGCAGAGGCGACGTCGCCACCGGCATGGCCGCCCATTCCGTCGGCGACGACGAACAAGGTGTGCCCGGCGTAGCCGGAGTCCTGGTTGTTCGATCGAATCTTGCCGACGTGGGAGGCCGCCGCGCTCTGACTGACTGTCGCCATCCACCTACCGCCGGAGCTCGAAGCTGGTCGCGCCGATCTTCACCGGAGTGTTCAGGGGAACAGGGGTCGGAACCGCGACGCGGCTGCCGGCCAGGAAGGTACCGTTCGTCGAATCAAGGTCCTGGATCATCCACTGGCCGTTCCACAGCATCAGCCGCGCGTGGTGCGTGGAGGTGTAGTCGTCGCGGATGACAAGACTCGAGTCGCTTGACCGGCCAATGGTGACCGGGTCGGATCCGAGCGGGAACTCGGTGCCCGCCTTCGGGCCCGAGGTGATCACGAGCCGCGCGACGTCCGGGATCGAGGGGCCACTGGCGCTGCGGGACGCTCCGGATCGCGGTGACGCGATCGCCTCAGTGGGGGCGTCTGCGCTCGCTGAGGCGGCGTAGGCCATCGAGGCCGCGGTGGGACCGGGGGCCGGCGCGAGGGCCGGGGCTGCTACCGGTGCGGGGGCAGCGAAGGCGACGCCCGCGTCGGGGGCCGCTGTTGCGGCATCCGTCGGCAGTTTGCGCACCCGCTGGCCGAACAGGTCACTGCGCAGCGCGTAGACGATGCCGAAGATGAAGGCCCACAGCAGCAGCAGGAAGCCGAGGCGCAGGACCAGCAGGGTCAGTTCGCTGACGTTCATGTGGCGGGCCCCCAGAATCCGCCCATGTCATTGCGCCCGGGGGAGTCATCGATGCGGCGGTCGGCGAACGGGTCCACGGATGCAGCCTGAGCGAGCACCCGGAAGACGATGCGGGTGCGCCCGATGGTGATGACCGACTCCGGCTCGAGAATCGCCTCTTTCACCGCTGCCCCGTTCAGCTGTGATCCGTTGGTCGACCCGAGATCGCGGACCTTCGCCCGTGCGCCGTCCCAGAGCACCTCGACGTGGCGACGGGATGTACCCGTGTCCTGGACCGTGATGTCGGCGTCACTGCCGCGACCGATTACCGTACGGGAGGTGGTGATCGGGTAGCGCTTGCCTTCGATGTCGAGCACCGGAGTCCACGCCACGGTTCCCTGCACGTTGCTTGAGTCGATCTGCACCATGCCCTCCGCCATGCTTGCGTCTTCGGCGAGCGAGATGGAGATTCCCCCGGCGAACTGGTATCGCTGCGAGGACGCGTGGCTCTGAACCAGTTGCGTGAGTTCGTGGATGAGGGCCGGACCTAGGGTGCGCATCCGCTCGAAGTCGGCGCGTGCCATCCGCACGGTGAACCGATTGGGCGCGAGAATGCGGTCACGGGAGACGACCGCGGCTTTGGTGTCAAGCTCACGGCGCAGGGCAGAGGTGATCTCCACTGGCTGCAAGCCCGACTTAAAGGTCTTGGCGAATGCGCCGTTGACGGCGCGTTCCAAGCCTTTTTCAAAATTGTCCAGTATGCCCACAGGTCTCCCGATCCGGTCCGTTCGGCTATGAGCATGTTACTTGGCTCGGCTGTCAACTCACCCGAGAGCCGTGCCGTAGGCGGTATCTGCTCATGGAATCGCTGATCGCGATTCGCCGGTCGAGGGTCCTCAGGCTGGCCGTCCCCTCTGACGCGGGGGCCCCGAATGGCGAATGTCATCCCGAAAGTGCTAGCATCTCTAAGTTCGCGCGAGTGGCGGAATTGGCAGACGCGCTGG
>JAODMM010000028.1 GCA_025465015.1 Cryobacterium sp.
CGCTAGAACGCAACCTCACCTACGTCTACTACCAGCACGAGATTCTCCGTGCGCTGGAGGTCGTCGCGCTTGCCGGGGCTGTTCCCGTGGCCCTCGAGCCCCGTATCGACGTGACCCACGCAGAGCATGAGCGCGGTGCAGAGCTCGCATCGCGTGTCTCCGACGACGTGGGACCGCTCCTCGCACTCCACCCGGGTGCAACCGATCCGAGGAGGCGGTGGCCGGCTGACCGGTTCGCCGAAGTCGCCGCGCAGGCCGTCGAGGCCGGGGCGCGCGTGGTCATCGTCGGAGACCAGTCCGACGCGGAGATAGGCCGGACCGTCCTGAACCGGGCGAACGGGCGCCTATCGCGCTCACACCGGCATCGCTTGGGGAGTTTGGTGGGCCAGCTGAGTCTCAGCGAACTGGTCGGACTGTTCGCTCACACAGACGTGATGCTCGGCAACGACAGCGGACCCCGACACCTGGCGCAGGCCGTGGGATCCGCCACCGTAGGCATCTACTGGATAGGTAACCTCATCAACGCGGGCCCACTCACTCGCGCGCGCCACCGGGTGGAGCTGTCGTGGACAACCCATTGCCCTGTATGCGGTCTCACCGCCACCCAGGGGTCTGTGCCACGCTGTGAGCACGACGTGTCGTTCGTGGCGGACGTGAACGCCGGAGCGCTCTCCGAGCACGTGGCGGACCTCATCACGGCCACGACTCCTCCTCCTCGTGGGCGATGACGATCTCACGCACCTCGCAGCCACGGGGCTGACCGAGCACGAACAGCACTGCCTCAGCGACGCGCCGGGGGTCATTCAGCTTCGAGTCGTCGTGCGGGCGGTACTTCTCGTCCCGGTCGTCGAAGAACTTCGTTTTCATCCCGGCCGGCACCAGCGTTGTGACGCCGATCTCGCCTCGGGTCTCGGCGGCCAGCGCTCGGCTGAAGCCGACGACTCCGAACTTCGAGGCGCAGTAGGCCGTTGCATCCGCCACTGCGCGCAGCCCCAGCGAAGAGGCGACCGTCACCACCCGACCGTGCGACTCCTTCAGGTGCGGCAGCGCGGCCCGCACGACGCGCACCGTTCCGATGAGGTTCACCATGATCACTCGTTCCCATTCCGTGGGGTCCACATCTTCAAGGCGGCCGCATCGGTCGATTCCCGCCGCCGTGACGACGGCGTCGAGGCCTCCCAGTTCCTCGGCGGCTCGGCTCACAGCGTCATGCGTCGCCTGAGGATCCGAGACATCAACGGCGAAGGAGATTCCTTCCTGCAGGTCCGACTCCACGCGGTCGAGCACCACCGGCGTTCCACCGGCGGACGCGACCGCAGAGGCAACGGCGGCACCGAGGCCGGACGCACCGCCGGTGACGAGGACGCGGCCGGGGTTTCTTGGTTCATCGTTCACGAGAACTGCTCCTTTTCGATGGGGCGTGCTGAGGAGATCGAGCGTGCTGAGGGCGAGTCTCAACCGACGGCTGCGAGCGCGGATGCTAGCAGTGAGGTGGAGCGAGCAGGGTGGTACGGGACCGTGACCGTGAAACCGCCCCAACCGGCGACGAGACGGGACTCGGGGAGGGATTCCACGGTGTAATCGCCCCCTTTGACCCAGATATCCGGTTGCAGCCGGCGAAGGACCTCCTCCGGGCTGTCCTCTTCGAACACCATCACTGCGTCCACGCATTCGAGGGCGAGGAGGAGTGCGACCCGGTCGGCTGCATGGATGATCGGCCGCTCGCTCCCCTTGAGTCGACTCACCGAGTCGTCGGAGTTCAGGCACACGATCAGGCAATCCCCCAGGCGCCTGGCTGCAGCGAGCGTGGCAGCGTGCCCGGCGTGCAGGAGCTCGAAGCACCCGCCCGTTGCCACAACGGTTCCCCCTGCCGCCCGAACCCGGTGCGCCACAACCATCGCGTCCACACCCGTCCCGCCGATGGGCACCGGGAGGCGCCCGCGGCCCACGACATCCACACCACCCGCGGCGATGTAGGCGGATGCCGAGCGGACGGCAGCTTCCAAGGCATCCTCGAGTCGCGTGCCGCGTCCCAGCTCGATGACCAGAGTTGCCGCAAGCCGGTCACCCGCGCCGCACGGATCCGCGGGATCCAAGCGGGGAGCCGGAACGACCAGGGGCGCTGCCTCCCTGGAGTTGGAATCACGGATACTCAGCAGAGCCCCACCAGGTCCGAGGGTCACGGCGACGGCGCCGCATCCCCACCGCTCCCGCAGCGCACGACCGGCCGCAGCTGCGGCGGCCACGCCCGAGCCCACTGGTCCGCTTCCCGCAGGCCGGCTTCTCGCCAGGCCTGATAGGGCCAGCGCCTCTCGGAGATTCGGGGTGGCCACTGCTGCGCCAGGAACCGGCGCGGGACCGCGGGGATGCGGGTCCCACACGATCGGCACGTCTCTTCCGCGCGCTTGGATCGCCTCCCGCAGCCTCGGGTCGGCCGCGACGCCCCTGCCGTAATCGGCGACGATGATGGAGTCCGCACTCCGCACGGCCTCGAGCATGTCGCCGGTGATGGTGGGCACGGCAGGGTCCGCACAGCCCTCATCGATCCGGGCGACGGCGTGCTGGTCGGCTCGCAATCGTGTCTTCACCGGAGTGGGCCCGTGGGACGGGCCCACGTGAAGGTCGATTCCTCGGAGCGCCTCGCGCAACTGGCTGGACCGGTCGTCGTCCGAGAACGCGCTGACCAGGTGGACGTCCTCGCCGTCGTCGGCCAGCATCCGGGCCACGAGACCGGCCCCGCCCGGCCTTATCCTGGTGTTGACGATGTCAATGACCGGTACCGGAGCGTCGGGGCTCAAACGCTCAGCCGTCCCGGTGAGATCGATGTCCAGCAGCACATCTCCGATCACGACGGTGTTCATGGTGTCGTCCTCACGTTGCGGGGGGAAGTGATGCCGGGGCGGCTGGCAGCGCCGGCGCGGTGGAGGTAGGCATCGAACGCGCAGCACAGGCCGTGTACCGCCACGAGCTGCGCTTC
This sequence comes from Cryobacterium sp., assembly GCA_025465015.1. Classification (GTDB taxonomy): domain Bacteria; phylum Actinomycetota; class Actinomycetes; order Actinomycetales; family Microbacteriaceae; genus Cryobacterium. The sequence continues at coordinate 2,978 of JAODMM010000028.1, forward strand.
CTGGGCGTTCGCGGGCTTCCCCGACAACTCGATCCGGTCATCGCACGCGTCCCCCAGCGGGTTCGGGCCGGTGCCCGTCAGCGCCCAGCTCGTCGCACCCACCGCCCGCGCGGCCTGCACGGCGTTCAAGAGGTTGGGGCTGCGACCACTGGTCGAGAGGAGGATCAGGATGTCCCCGGTGCGCGCATGAGCCCGAACCTGCCGTGCGAAGACTTGGTCGAATCCGTAATCGTTCCCGATCGCGGTGAGGCTGGATGTGTCGGCGTGCAGGGCGATCGCGGAGAACGGCTGCCGCTCCCCTTCGAAACGCCCGACAAGTTCCGCGCTCAGGTGCTGGGCTTCCGCGGCAGATCCTCCGTTTCCCGCCACCAGCAGCCGGCGTCCTTCAAGGAGCCGCTTACCGAGCTCAGTTCCCCAAGCGTTGAGATGAGCGGATTCACCCGAAAGCTGCTCCAATATCGCGCCGAGTCCGGCGATGTGACGACGCACAATGGCGGTGCCGTCGAATGCGGCGCCCTCGAATCCGGTGCCGTCGCCATGGCCTGCACCGGTTGGCCCTTCCCCGGTCACACCGGGTACGGCGTGCGCCCTCACCGTCCGCTCCCATCGGCTTGTTGCAGGTTGAGTTCGCCGGGTGAGGCGAACGGGTGCGCCGGCTGGACTCTGGAGAGGGTACTTCGGTACACCTTCGCTGTGGTGGCCGCCACTCGGTCCCACGAGTAGCGCGAGCGCGTACGCTGCCTCCCAGCGCGGCCGAGGCTGGCCGCACGTTGCGGATGGTCGACGAGTTGCAGGATTGCCTCGGCGACGGCCTCGGGGTCGCGGGGCGGAACGTGGATGCCGGTCACCCCATCGACGACACTGTCGATGAGACCACCTACGGATGCCGCGATCACCGGTACCCCGCAGGCCATAGCCTCCAACGGAACTATGCCGAACGGCTCATACCAGGGGGAACACACCACCGCGTCGACGGAGCGGAGAATCTTCGGGAGTTCGGACTGCGGAACCCGTCCGCGGAGCACCACCTGGTCTTGCACTCCCCAGGCCCGTGCACACTCCATCAGCCGACGGGCCTCCGGGTCCGATCCGGGGTCATCCGCCTCACCTGAACCACCCACAATCAGGAATTCGATGTCGTCGCGACCAGCGTCCCTGATGCGCGCGAGTGCTTCGATGGCGATGTCCACGCCTTTCCGCGGTACCAGGCGACCCACGGCGGCGACACGGAACCGGGAGCCCCGATCCTCGGCGGGGCCGTCGGGACGGAACAGCGAGGAGTCGACACCGCACGGCGCGATGGAGATGTGGCGAGCGTCCACTCCCATGGCCCGCAGTTCGAAGACTTCATCCGAACAGGTCGCGATCACACCGTCGGCGTTGCGTCCCACCCACGGCTCGAGCCACGCCCGCTCGACCGGGCTGGTGTCCTGCGCCCCCTGGTGGCGTCGCTTGACGGTTCCGAGCGCGTGGAATGTCTGGAGCACGGGGACGTCCCCCTGGGCGCCGACCAGACCTACAGCGTTCAGGGCAGCCAGCCCGGACATCCAGAAATGGGCGTGTACCACGTCGGGGCGATTGGTGTCCCAGTCGGCGGCGATCCCCTCGCCGAGCGCCGGGATAAAAGGAAGCAGTTCGTCCTTCGAGACCGGTCCGGGCGGTCCGGCGGAAATGTGAACGACCTCCACGCCAGGCGCGGCTTCCACGCGATCGGCCAGGTTCGGATCGTCACGGCGCGTGTAAACGGTGACCGTGTGCCCCAGCCGAGCCAGGGCCGACGACAGGGCCGCGACGTGCACATTCTGCCCGCCTGCGTCCACACCGCCGAGTGCTGCCAAGGGGCTTGCATGCTCAGAGACCATCGAGATTCTCATCGGAGTTCCCTTTCGTTCACGGACGCGGGCGCCGCCCGGCCGTTCTCCTGTCGTCCGGGCGGAGTAATGGTTTTCCGCGCCGAGCCGAGGACCTCGTCCCACCGGGAGAGGAAGGTTCGGAGGTTGTAGCGCTCCAGCGCAGCCTCCCGTGCCACCCGGCCCCGGCGCATCGCCTCATCCGGGTCTTCGAGCAGGCGCCGGGATACGGCGACGAGGTCATCGACGTCTGTGGAGATGGCGCCGGCGCCGGGCGGAACAGCCCGGCTCGCCTCCGTGGCAGCGAGGACAACCACCGGCATGGCGAGGTGCATCGCTTCGAGCAGCGCGAGTCCCAGCGACGTCCAGCGGAGGGGGTGCAGGTACACTCGGCGGCGCGCCAGCTCGCGGTGTAGTTCCGCCGTCGCCAGGTCCCCGGCGTGGCGAATCCCCGCCGGATGCCCCAGATGGCCGGCAAGGCCGCTTCCGGCCATACCGAAGACATCGACCGGCCCAGCGGCGATGAAGCGGGGCAGGAGGTCGGTGCCTGTCACCCGGTGCCGACGGACGGGTTCGTTGATGACCACTGCCTGGTGCCCGATCTCGCCGGAGTACAGGGGGCCGGGATCGACGATGCCGTGCTCGATGACGGTCGTGGGCGCTCGCCCCGAGTCCCAGAACAGCCGGTTGAAGTGGGTTACGTGCACGAGAGTGATATCCGAGCGGCCGGCCAGAGGATGAACACTGTTGGGCACATTCTCCCGGGGGGTGTTGTGCTCGACGTAAACGGCCGGGATGTCGCGTCCGGGCGACCGACCCAGCAGACGCGTAGCGAGAAGGATCTCATCGGGCCGTTGCAGGACCACACAGTCGACATCCCGGTCGTGCATGGACTCCGGTGCCACCTCCTGTACGTTCGAGGGCCAGTCCCGGCCGCCGCGGCCGAGGCCCCACGCTCCCCTGTCATCCGTCGTCGGCAGCAGGTACTCATGCGGGCCGCGCACGAAGGCGTCGGTCCAACCGCCGTGCACGTGCCAGAGGAGGACTTTCATGCCACCCCCTCGATGCGTGTCCGGGCGATACTCGTGCGCGCGAGCAGCGCCAGCGCTGCCGTGACCGCCGCGGCGGGCGTCACACCGGCAAGGCAGGGATGTTCTGGAACCGGACACACCCGTGCGCGGGTGTCGCGGCAGGCTGCTTCCTGGTCGCCGAGGATCTCCCTGGCCACGCCGTAGGGAGCCCAACGCACGGCTGGAACGACAGGCGAGAACAGACTGACCACGGGGGTGCCGACTGCGGCTGCGAGGTGGGCCGGACCTGTGTTACCGGTGATCACCACACCTGCACCGGCCAGGACAGCACTGAGTTCCCGCAGACTGAGCCGCCCGCCGAGGTCAGCGCCATCCGTCCCGGCGACGGCTGCGGTCAACTGCCGCTCGCTCTCGCTCCCGGTCACGACAATCCGATAGCCGCGGGTCCCGAGCAGCTGCACCGCCTCCCGGAAGTGACCTGGGGGCCAGGTGCGGGACGGAGCGAGCGAACCAGGGTGAACGACGAGGTACGGGGCGGGACCGGTCAGTGCGGTGGTCTGGGGTGGCGGGAGAACTGCGAGTCGCCCGTCGTCCCCGCTCGGCAATCGGAAACCGGCAGCCGCCGCGATCGCCAGCGCCCGGTGCGTCTCGGGCTGGTCTTCCGGGAAGTCCTCCCCCGGTCGCAGCCGCACGTCGAGTAGGCTGCCGGCGAAGTCGACGGATGCGCCGGTGATGTGCTTCACCCCGGCGAGGCGCAAGAGCAGGGCAAGCGGCAACGGCGACTGGTGGAACGAAGTCAGGATGACGGCGGCGTCGGGTGCGCATTCCGCCACCAGCCGCACCAATTCGGCGACCCCCGCAACGGAGGCCTGAGGCGAAGGGTCGGTGATCCACGGACAGTCCCAGGTGAGGACGCGATGCACCGACGGAAGCAAATGCGCCGCCGCAGTTCCCTGCGGCCCGCACAACATCCAAACTTCGGCTGATTCCTGGGCATCAGTACCACCGCCTGCCACAGCCCGAATCGCCGGCCCGGCGAGGAGCACATCGCCGATGCTGTCGAGCCGGGCCACGAGCACGCGCCTCGTCATTCGACCGACTCCCCTTGCCTGACTGGTCCCAGTGCCCGGCCGGAGAGGAGAAGCTGCACGGCCATCACCAGGTCGGGGGCGACGTTCGGCGCATCGATGACTTCCCCGAAACGGGTGAGCTCCGTAGGCACCAGAACCGATGTCGCCCCGGCCGCTGCCGCAGCCTCCATGTCCGCCCCAATATCACCGATGACGGCGACCTGCCGTGGCAGGACTCCCAGCTCCTCGGCAGCCTGGAAGATCAGTCCCGGCCGCGGCTTCCGGCACGGGCAATCGTCTTCGTCGGCATGCGGACAGACCCGCCAGGTGTTGAACGGGCCGAGGAGTTCCTCAATGCGGCGGTTGACCCTGGCCACGTCCTCGCTGCTGACAAGCCCCCGGGCGATACCCGACTGGTTCGTGACCACCCCGACCGGGATTCCGGCATCGCGGAGCAATCCCAGCGCCTCTGCCGCCGTGGGCATCGCCTCGACCCGCCCGGGGTCACCGTTGTACGGCACATCAACCACAAGCGTGCCGTCCCGGTCGAACAGGACGGCTGACGGTTCTGCTGCAGAATCGCTGCCCATACCCTTGCAGTTCCCCGGAGAACAGAGAACAAACGTCACTTCTTGGCGCGTACCGGTCAATCTGCCACAGTGGAGACATGCAGCCGGACCCCGGCGAGCGTCCCGACCTCCTCGCCCTGCGCACACTCAAACTCGGCGACCTCCTGGTCGCCGTTCCGGCGCTGCGCGCAATCCGACGAGCGCACGGAGAGCACCGCATCATCCTTGCGGCTCCCGGCTGGCTGGACCCGATCGTGCGCCTTGTCGACGGCGTGGACGTGCTGCTTCCCACGCCGGGTCTGAACGAGCCTTTGCCCATCGTGCCGGGGAGCGTCGATGTCGCCGTCAACCTTCACGGGAGCGGCGGTGAGAGCCGGGCGATGCTCGAACGCCTCCGTGCCCGGCGTCAGGTGGGGCACCGCAGCCCCGGCTGGGACGGGCCAGAGTGGCTGGACGGCATTCACGAGCGGGTTCGCTGGGCGCGACTGGTCACTGAACATGGAATGCCAGCCGACCCGGGCGATGTGGCGATCCGAGTGCCATCGATCCTGAGCCCCGCGCCCGGTGCGGCTGTCATCCACGTCGGCGCTTTCTACGGCTCACGGGAATGGCCGGTGGAACGTTTCGCGCGTGTAGCATCCGCCCTCTCCCACGACGGCCGCCGAGTGGTTGTCAGCGGAGGCAGCGGCGACCGGATCCGCGCGGAGGAGGTCAGCCGCCTGGCAGGGCTGCCGGCGCAGGCGAACCTCGCGGGGACACTCGAACTCGACGAGTTCGCCGCGCTCATCGCAGCGGCCGAGATCGTCGTGTCAGCGGACACCGGTGCCGCGCACCTGGCGTCAGCCTACGCGGTGCCATCGGTCGTCATATTTGGCCCCGCCCCGGTGGAAGAGTGGGGCCCTGCCGAGGATGGCCCACACATCGTCCTAACGGATGCA
>JAODMM010000021.1 GCA_025465015.1 Cryobacterium sp.
TCCCCGGGGCTTCCGTTCCGAAGGCTTAGGAACCGGGTGTGCCGGCGCTTCGCCCACCCAGCTGGCGGGTCAACGCTCGACTTGTTCACTGACGTCGGTACCGGTGTCAGCAGCCCTCGAAGCCTCAGCCCTCACGTCGAGGACCCCCTTGTCGTCGCTCCCGGCGTCGTCAACACCTTGCTCGTTGCGGTCGATTTCGCCAGCGTGCAGCTGGGCATGCCGGTCCCACTCGTCCATGAGCTTCCGCACGGCCGCGTGGAAGCGTGCGGTGGCGGCCCCCGGCGTCGTGTCACCAAAGTAGCGTTCGACCCACGTGAGCAGGCGCCCCTCCGCCTCGTCGTCATGCGACAACCGGTCGAGGACCTCCACGATATCGGCGGCCCCTCTTGCGTCCAGCCACTCACAGTCATTGAGGTACCCGCCCGTATCGATCTCGGCCGCAGGGGTCAGAGGTCGGGTCACCATCAGTCGCTTGCCCGTCGCCAGTCGGTCGTAGACCATGGCCGAGATGTCCACGATGGCGACATCGGCAGCGGAAAGCTGCCAGCCCAATTCTGGGCCCGCGTCGTACACGTGCTTCGCGGAGGGATCGCGCGAGTTTGCAGCCTGAATTGCCGCGATGATCTGCCGGTTGGCGGCACCGTATTCGCGGTCGATGACGCCACTTCGGGGATGCGGGCGATAGATCACCCGGTGACGCCCGGAGGCGAGGAGCGCGGTCACGAGCGCCACGCCGTGGCTTGACACCGACCCGTACTGCGCAGCCGGCCGGTCGCCTTCCCAGGTGGGGGCGTAGAGCACGATCTGGCGCTCATCAGGAACGAAGGGCAGTGTTCCGGCGAGGTGGTCCGTCTGCGGGCGACCGATTTTGATCGCTCGCTTGTCGAAGTCGTAGTCCCAGAGCACCCGCCTCAGGCGGGCAAGCGCGGCCTCGCCGGCGACGAGGGCATAGTCGTACGCCTTGAACTGGTTCGTCGCCATGTACATCTTGTCGCTCTCACCATGGTTGATGAAAACGTGCCAGCGGCGCCCGTAGCGCATCATCTGGAAGTTTTTGGCGTTCTGATTGACGTAGAACACGATGCGGATGTCCTGCTCCTGAATCACCTGCTCGAGGTCGGCCACTCGGCGCACGTATGCAACGGGAAGCGGGGCTTCCTCGGTCAACTGAAGAGCACCGCCGCCGGAGCGGGCGAGCACCAGCACTGGCCAGGTCTCGGCCAGTTCCACGAGCGGTTTGTACCACTGGCGCATCTGATACATGTTCACCGGCCCGTCGGCGAAGTACACGGCGATCTTGTAATGCTTGCGGGCAAGCGTCGGCCGGTCTGCCATTCGCTTGAGCAGCGTCTGCTGAGCCTTCCGGGAGGTCGAGACGTCCCTGACGAATTTGATCGCGCGCCTGAAGTCTTTGCCGATTCCCACGGTTTCAAGACTACCGAGAGTATCGGACCCGTTTGGTCTGCGGCCGGGCGGTGGCAGGACCGTCAGACGACCGGGGGGCGGCCCGCCCGCGACATCCGCCATATCGTGCGTGCGGTCATCGGCCGGCGCTCTCCAGGATCCGACGCCCAACCTTCGCGCCAACCGGCGAACCAGGCTCGCATTCCTGCCGGACGGCGGGCGAAGCGCAACAGTTGGATGGCGGTCCAGGAGCCCACATACAGCGGGATGAGCGCCACTGGCAGGTTCCGGCGGGCAAGCCACACGCGGTTGCGGGCATTCAGGCGGTAGTAGTCGGCATGCCGGGTGGGCTGGATGACCGGATGGTGCGCCTCGAGGTCTCCCGCGTACCAGGCGCGTCTACCCGTGTCCCAGACGCGCCAGGCAAGCTCTATGCCCTCATGAGCATAGAAGTACGGATCACCCCAGCCTCCCGTGGCGTCAAAGACCTCACGGGGCAGCAGAACAGCTCCTTCCCAGACGGAGAAGACGTTGCTGGAGTGGGCGGGATCCCCCTTCCGGATGCGAGGAATCCAGCGTCGGGGCGCGGTGAGCCCGGCCGGGTCGACGACGCGCGGCTGCACCAATCCGATCGACGGTTCAGCCTGCAGCTTCCCGATCGCCTTGAGCAGGAAGTGCGGGTCAGGAATGCTCGCATCGTCGTCGAGGAAGAACAGGTACTCACCGGCCACGGCAGCAGCGCCCCGGTTGCGACCGGCGGGTATACCGAGATTCTCCGGAAGTCCGAGCGGCCTCACCCCGGGGAGAAGGCCGACTGGCTCCCACCCGTTGCCGACGCAAACCAGGTCGAGCGTCACGCCCTCCTGAGCCAGAAGACTGCGGATGCCGTGCTCGAGTTCTGCCGGGCGGGTCCCCTGCGTGAGCACCACGACTCCGACGGTCGGCCGCGGCACAGCACCGGTGGCACCGTTCACGCCCGCCGCTCCCGCCCGGGCAGTCGCGCTGTACTGCTCAGGAACGGACACGCCGCGAGGCCATGATGGCCACGAAGTGACCCATCAGGGCAAGAATCGAGAGCGGCACCAGAACCGAAAGCAGGACCCGGTCGACGTGAGGCTGCCCGACGAAGAGACCTACGACGGCGGCTACGAAGATGATGATCGTCATCTCGACGGAGTGGTAAAGACGGTGAAACGGGAGGAACCGCACCAAACGTCGGACGGTCGCGAGAAGGCTCGAGGTGGGAGCCTTCTCGCCGTGGGTGTCGGCCAGCTTCACCAGTCCGCCGTTGGCCCGGGCCACATACACCATGTCAATTAGCGCCTTGTTCAACACGATGACGAGCGCAAGGAGGAATGCGAGCGTGGTCCAGAGGAAGTCCTCCGGCGTTTCGAACGGATAGGACGCAGCGCGGATGCCCAGGGCAACCGGAATTAAAGCCTCTGTGGTGTAGTGCCCAACCTTGTCGAGGAACACGCCCGCCGGGGAAGATGTGCGGCGCCACCGTGCAACCTCACCATCGCAGCAGTCGACGAGCATCTGGAACTGACCGAGGATCAACGCCAGCACGGCGCCCCATATACCCGGGATGAGGAGCGCTGCGGCTGCGGACCAACCCACGAGGATCATGAGTCCCGTGACACCGTTCGCAGAGATCCGAGTTTTCAGGAGCAGCCAGGTGATGAACGGTGAGAGGTTCCGCAGGTACAGCGACGCCGTCCAGTGCTCCGCGCTGGCGCGCGAGCGTACTTCGGGCGGTTGAGTGACCGCACGAAGCTCGGCGATCGACGACGGCTGCGCCGGGGACTGTGCGCCTAGCCTGCCAGACGGAGCGGACGTCATGGTCACCTTCCCGTGTGTGCTGTGATGTTGCTGGTGAGCTTGAGGTAACCGAGCACGAAGCCCACGCCCCAGCAAAAGTGGATGCAGGGCAAGACTACGAGAAACCACAGCGCCGCACGAAACCCGTCGGGCCGGGCCACCGCGATGGTGGCCACCACAACGAACGCAACGTACACCGCCGGTATCGCAAGGCCGAGCAGAAGTCCCGGTGGACGGCCGAATGCCAGCTGCACCAGACCTCCTATCCCGAGAAGCATCCCGAGGGTGACTCCGAGGACCATCACCGGCGGAACGAAATAACGGATACCGTTGGCCTCGGGGAATCGCCGCGCGAGTTCGCCGCGCCACAGACCTGTCGACAGCATCTGCCGGGCGAGCCGCGACAGGCTCGGGCGCGGCCGGTAGAGGACTTTCAGTCCGGGGGTGAACCAGACCATTCCCCCGGCTTCACGCAACCGCCGGTTCAGGTCCCAGTCCTGGCCCCGCTTAATGCCCTCATCGAACAGTCCGACATCGAGGATGCTGTCCCTGCGGAAGCAGCCGAGATACACCGTCTCGGCCTCACCTTCGGCTCCGCCAACGTGTACCGGCGTACCGCCAAGGCCGACCTTGGTGCCGTAGGCGCGGGCGACGGCCTGCTCGAATGGGCTGGCCCCCTTCGCGTCCATGATTCCCCCGACATTGGCGGCCCCGGTGCGCTGCAGGGTCTCGACGGCGACGCGGGCGTAGTTCTCCGGAAGCACCGAGTGCGCGTCCACCCGGATCACCACGGGGTATTGGGAGGCACGGATGGCGATGTTGAGTCCGGCAGGCGTCGAACCGATGTCGTTCGGCACGATCCGGATACGGGGATCCACCGCCGCCATCTCTTCCACGAGTTCTGTTGTGCCGTCGATGCTCGGACCGAGGGCGAGGGTGACCTCGAAAGGCCCGTCGTAATCCTGCCGGAGAAGACTGTCGACGGCCTGTCGAACGTGGCTGACCTCGTTCAGCACCGGCATCACGTAGGAGACACCGATGAGGGTTTCGTCTCCGGTTCCGTGCAAGTGTGTGGCCGTCTTTCCGCGTATCGATCAGTTACCCGAGCCTATCAGCCGAGCATTTCCTATCCGGCGACGGCGACTGGAACAACGCTTCGCGACCGGACCGCATAAGAGGGATTCGGCTCGCAGACACGAACGTGCCGCCGGTGAAACACCGGCGGCACGTTCAGAGTCCGCAGAACGTCTTAGCTCAGAAGCTCCCCCACGGTCACGGTCACGGTCTTCAAGTCGCCGTCCCGCATGTACGTCACGTCGGCTTTCCCGCCGGCGGGGAGCGCTCGCACCTGCGCCGTGAGGTCGTTCGCGTCAGTGATCGGTACACCGTTGAACTTGGTGATGACGTCACCCTGCCGAAGACCGGCCGCATCGGCTGCCCCACCTGACGTGGTCTCGCCGATGACTGCTCCGACCGTGGTGCTGTTGTCGGTACTGGCAGCGTTGGAAACCGTAGCTCCAAGCAGGCCGTGCGTTGCTCTGCCGTTGTCGATGATCTCGCTCGACACGCGCTTCGCTAGGTTCGATGGAAGTGCGAACCCGACTCCGATGCTTCCGGCCGTCGAGCCGCCGCTTCCCGCGTTCGCGATGGCGACGTTGACTCCGATGAGCTCGCCCTTGCTGTTCAGCAACGCTCCGCCCGAGTTGCCGGGGTTGATTGCCGCATCCGTCTGCACGACCGACAATGAGATCGAACTGCTTGCCTGAGGCTGCGACGGAGTCCCCTGACCGGGGATGTCGAAGTTCCAGAAATCGAACGGGCTCTGCCCATTGTCACCCTGGTTGGGTTGAGTCTCGTCGGGGGTGGTCGGCGCTTCGGAGGATGCGACGGTGATGCTGCGGTTGAGCGCGCTCACGATACCGTTGGTCACCGTTCCCGAAAGGCCCAGCGGCGCTCCGATGGCGATGGTGGTGTCACCGACGTTGAGCTTGCTGGAGTCTGCCCACTCGATCGGTTCAAGGCCCGACGCGTCGGCGAGTTTGATCACGGCCAGGTCAGAGATCGGGTCGGTGCCGATGATCTCAGCCGAGTAGAGGGAACCGTCGTTGCTCTGGACCTGGATGGTCGGTTCGGCGACGGCTCCATCGAGCGTAACGACGTGGGTGTTAGTCAGCACGTAGCCGTCGTCGGAGAGAATGACCCCCGACCCGGTCCCTGCAGCGTTGCCGTTGGAAACAGAGATCGTGACCACGCTGGGAGCTGCCTTTGCTGCGACTGCGGTTATCTGGTTGACGCTCTCAGTGTCGTTGACCACGACATTGCGGGGGCCGTCAGCTTGACTCACGGCTGAGGTCGGGGTCTGGTTAGAGGTGACGATCGCTGTGACGCCTGCACCGGACGCCCCTCCGACGAGCGCGCCGACAGCGAGAGCGGCGACAACCGCGGCGCTTCCTCGGCGTCGCGACGGCTCCTTGGTGGGCGTGGACGCAGCGGGCGGCGTCGCGTACGCGCTCGGGTGCGGAGGAAGGTGCTGCCCGAAGGCGGGCGCTCCCTGCGCTCCAGATGCGGGTCGGCCGAAGGCATCCGTCGGATAGGCCTGGGTGGGATGCGTGCCGGTGTCGCCGGTGCCCTTGTTCCACTGCTGCTGGGACTGCGCGGGGATCCGCGCTTGACTCTCGTGCGGGTGCGGGTGCGGGGCCTGCAGCGGGTGGTCGTCACTACCCGTAGCGGTGCTGCTCCCCGAAGTCGGGGGGACTCCGGCCGTTGTCGACGCGGATGCTGCTGCGGGAGCCGAGGCTACGGCTGGGGTGGCGCTGTCGGCAGGCTCGGGCGTGGTGACCGACACGGGAGTCACAGCCGACGTATCACCGGCGGGCACGCCGCCTCGCGAGGCTCCATCGTAGGCCGCGGTCTCGGTCGAGTCGCTGCTGGCGACCATGTGATCAGGGCCGACACCCTCGGTTCCAGGTGCGCCCTGCGGACGTTCCGGTACGGTTCCGTTGGTTTCTGGGTTCTCGGTCATGGGTGGCGCTCCTTCCAAGCAGTGTCAGCATCACCCTTGAACCTGAATGTTTTATATGCGGTTACTGAGAGCATTCGATGGTGAGACCGAGAGTTGCTTGGGGTGATTGTCGGTGGGCAGAATCAGCATCCCGGCCCTCTCTGATTCCGCGCACAATCACGAGAAACGAGCACCGTCCGGGCATCACCGGCAAGCGCGATGAGCGGATCTGCCGGTACCGCCAGCGTACCCCTGACCGGTCGCCACGACTGGCCGGCGAAGCGGTACTCCGCGGCGTATTCGACGCTCATCCTCACGGTCACGGACCCGCCCTCCCGGAAGATGTGGCTCGTGCCTGTCTCGCTGAATTCGGGGAGACCAAGCACTGCCCACGACGCTCCCCCGCTCGCTGAACGGCGGACTCCGCCGTCACCGTAGTCCCAGCGGTAGCTCACGGGCGCGAACCTCACCTCGACCGGATACCCGAGCAACATGCCCGATCGCACATGCGCCGAAGCCGATGCGAGGTAGTTCGCGGGCAGGCCGGTCACGACCCAGCCGTTCGGTTCCATTTCCTGCGTGGGCAGGACCGGCTTGATGTTCACGAGGTCGCTGATACTCACCACGAGGTTCGGGTCGCACGGGCTGCCAGCAGTGCAGCTGACGGTGAAAGCATCGCGCACCACCACGACACCCGGAGTAGCGACGCTCCCATTGCCTCCGGTGCCCGGCGGATTGTTCGGGGCGCCAGAGGCACCTGCGTTTTCGGGGTACTCACCCACGTCACCGCCGCCGCTCAAGCTGTTGCCACTGTGAGCGCTGCCATTGTCAAGACCCGCTGACAGGTCAACACCGCCGTCGTTGAACTGGCCCGTCGCCTCCGCGCAATCCCCCCTCTGGAGATCTGCTCGGCTGCACGAATGCTCCGAGGTCCTTACCTGCGCGGTCAATTGGAAGGACGAGGCAGACGCTACTAGAAGGAAGACGGTTACCGCCGGAAAGCCATGCATCAGC
>JAODMM010000058.1 GCA_025465015.1 Cryobacterium sp.
GCAGCCCTCGACGTGGAACTCCTTCCCGACCTCCGCGACATCATGGTCGCCATGCTCGAAGAGTCGGCGAAGACACACATCGCCGGGCAGGAGTTCGACGCCGTCCTGGCCCGGGAGACGAAACCACCGCGCGCGGATCCGTGGCGCAAGCTCTCCGGCATCCATGCCCTCCGGGGCCAGCGGAACCTCGCCATCGCTCGGGAGTTGTGGCTGGCCAGGGATGCCCTCGCCCAAGAACTCGACGTGGCTCCCGGACGGCTTATTCCGGACGCCTCCCTGGTGGCCGCCGCTCGGGTGGCGCCGAAAACAAGGCAGGCCCTCGCCGACCTCCGCGAGTTCAACGGCCGCGCCAGCCGGAGCGAACTAAGCCGGTGGTGGACTGCGGTCGAGGCCGGATTGTCAACCGACGATCTTCCCGCTCTGAAGGTGAACGGCGATACGCTGCCTCCCCCGCGTTCCTGGGGAGACCGGAACCCCGAGGCGGATGCGCGTTTCAAAGCAGCGCGGGCCGCTGCCTCTGTTGTCGCAGAGCAGCTGTCGATTCCGCTGGAGAACCTGCTCACTCCCGATCATCTCCGCCGGGTCGCCTGGACACCACCAGAACCTGCGGACGGGGCATCCGTTGCGCGAAGGCTCGTCGAGCTCGGAGCCCGTCCGTGGCAGATCGAGGCAACCGCACAGGTCCTCGCCGAAGCCTTTGTCGAAGCCCGCCAAAGCACTGACTCGCCGTCCGAGCCGGATTCGTAGGAACAGTCAAAGGATTCTGCCCAACATTTTCGCCACCCTAGGATCTATCGAGACCTGATGGAAGTGTGGAGGCAAAGTGGCCGAGAAAGCAGAAGTCGTCTTCGTGGACGGGGTACGCACCCCGTTCGGACGCGCCGGCGAAAAAGGCATGTACTGGAACACCCGGGCCGACGACCTGGTGGTCAAGGCGATGGTCGGCCTGCTGGAGCGGAATCCCACTGTACCGGGCGATCGAATCGACGACGTGGCCATCGCTGCCACCACGCAGACCGGAGACCAGGGACTCACACTGGGCCGTACGGCCGCTCTCCTGGCGGGGCTTCCCAAGTCGGTTCCAGGATTCGCCATCGACCGCATGTGCGCGGGTGCCATGACGTCTGTCACGACGCTCGGCTCGGCGATCGGCTTCGGCGCCTATGACCTCGCCATCGCCGGCGGTGTGGAGCATATGGGCCGCCACCCGATGGGATTCGGTGTCGACCCGAACCCGCGCTTCCTGGCCGAGCGCCTGGTCGGTGAGGACGCCCTTGTCATGGGAGCCACAGCGGAGCGCATCCATGACCGCTTCCCCGCCTACACTCGGGAGCGCTCCGACCGCTACGCGCTTCGGAGCCAGCAGAAAATCGCTGCAGCTTACGAGGCCGGTCACATCCAGGCGGACCTCGTGCCCGTCGCGATCCGGAGCGACGCGGGGTGGGGCCTGGCTACCCGCGATGAGGCACTGCGCCCTGATACGACTCTCGAAGGTCTCGCGACGCTGAAGACGCCGTTCCGTCCCCATGGCCGGATCACCGCCGGCAACGCGTCCGGGCTCAATGACGGCGCCACCGCGTGTCTCCTCGCCAGCAGTTCGGCGGCGAAGGAGCTGGGGCTGGGAGTCAAGATGAAAATGGTCGGCTTCGCATTCGCCGGTGTCGAGCCGGAGGTCATGGGATTGGGCCCGGTGCCCTCTACCGAGAAGGCGCTGCGGAAAGCCGGCCTGTCGATTACCGACATTGGGCTTTTCGAGCTCAACGAAGCGTTCGCCGTGCAGGTGATCTCATTCCTCGACCACTTCGGCATTGACGACGACGACCCCAAAGTGAACGAATATGGCGGCTCCATCGCCATCGGGCACCCGCTGGCTTCCTCGGGTGTACGCCTGATGAATCAGCTCGCGCACCAGTTCACGCAGCATCCGGAGGTGCGCTACGGACTTACTGCGATGTGCATCGGCCTGGGACAGGGTGGCACCGTGATTTGGGAGAACCCCCACTACAACCGGAAGGCGAAGTAGCCCGAATGACCGACTATTCTGCGATCGACTTCTCGTCGCTCCTCACCCTCGCGCACGACGAGGTCGTCACCCATTCGTTTGTGCGTGACATCGCACTGCACGGCGACCAGGTGTTGGCCCTCGTCACCCTGGACAACGGCCGCGACCACACGCGGCCGAACACTCTGGGACCGGCATCCCTCCTTGAGTTCGCCCGGACCATGGATGACCTAACCGAGCGGGCCGGCCGGGGAGAGATCCACGGTGTTGCAGTGACCGGAAAACCGTTCATTCTCGCCGCGGGCGCCGACCTCAGCAAAGTCAGTGAAATCCCGTCTCGTGAAACGGGTAAGAAGTTCGCCCAGCTGGGGCACCACGCGCTCGGCAAGTTGAGCGAACTCGGGGTGCCATCATTCGTGTTCATCAATGGTCTCGCGCTTGGCGGGGGCTTGGAAATCGGCCTCAACGCCGACTACCGGACAGTGGATTCCTCCGTGCCGGCGATCGCCCTCCCCGAGGTGTTCCTCGGTCTGATCCCCGGTTGGGGCGGCTCTTACCTCCTTCCGAATCTCATCGGGATCGAGAACGCCGTGAAAGTGATCATCGAAAACCCGTTGAAGAACAATCGCACCCTCACGGGTGCCGACGCACTCGAGCTGGGCATCGCCGACGTGCAGTTTCCTTCGTCGATGTTTCTGGAGAACTCGATCGCGTGGGCCGGGAGCGTCATCGCCGGCAAGGTCAAGGTGCACCGCCCCAACATGCCGGGCACGATCGAACGGCTGGTGAAATGGGATGCCGCGGTGGGGATCGCGCGCAAAATTCTGGAGAGCCGCGTCGGCACCGTTGCCGAGGCGCCATACACCGCGTTGGAGCTCTTGAAGGCGGCCAAGAGCGGAACCCGGGCGGAGGGCTTCGAACGTGAAGACGACGCTCTGGCCTCGCTCATCGCCGGGGACCAGCTTCACGCAAGCATTTACGCATTCAACCTGGTGCAGAAGCGAGCGAAGCGGCCAGCAGGCGCTCCCGATAAGGCTCTGGCGCAGCGCATCACGAAGGTCGGGGTCATCGGTGCCGGGCTCATGGCCAGCCAGTTCGCGTTGCTGTTCGTGCGACGGCTGCAGGTCCCCGTGGTCATCACCGACCTCGACCAGGCTCGGGTGGATAAAGGGTTGTCGTACATCCACGGTGAGATCGCGGCGCTTGAGAACAAGAAGCGCATCTCTCAAGATGAGGCCAATCGGCTGCGGGCGCTCGTCTCCGGGACCACGGACAAGGCAGACTTCGCCGACGCCGACTGGGTCATCGAGGCGGTTTTCGAAGAGCTGGGTGTGAAGCAGGACGTGTTGGCCGAGATCGAGGCTCACCTCTCGCCGGAGGCGATCCTCGCCACGAACACCTCTTCGCTCTCCGTCGAGCAGATCGGAGCGCGGCTTCATCACCCCGAGCGGCTCGTGGGGTTCCACTTCTTCAACCCGGTGGCAGTGATGCCCCTAATCGAGGTGGTGAATACTCCGAAGACCAATGAGGCCACGTTGTCCACCGCCATGGTGGTCGCCGGGAAGCTGAAGAAGAACGCGGTGATCACCCGGGACACGCCTGGTTTCGTGGTGAACCGTATCCTCGCGCGACTTCTCGGTGAAGTGATGCACGCCGTCGACCGAGGAACACCACTCGAGGTCGTGAACGGTGCGCTCTCCCCGTTCGGACTCCCGATGCCCCCGTTCGAGCTGCTCGAACTCGTCGGCCTGAAGGTCGGCGCCCACGTTCTCGACACGCACCATGCGGCCTTCCCGGACAGGTTCTTCCGCAGCGACAACCTTCATACATTGGCCGCGCACGGCGTGATCTTGGACCGGAACGCGAAGGGCAAAATCAAGGGCTTCGACAAGAGAGCCGTCAAGATCGTGAGCGGGGGCACCTCGCCGATGACCGGCGAGGAAATCCTCCGTCGGGTGGAGGACGGCCTCGCAGACGAGATCAGACGGATGCTGGACGGCGAGGTCGTCCACGCGGCTGAGGACATCGACCTGTGCATGATTCTCGGGGCTGGGTGGCCCTTCCAGATGGGCGGCGTCACGCCGTACCTCGACCGCGCGGGGGCGAGCCTGCGCGTCTTCGGCGCGACATTTCACAACCCGCCTATCCGTGGGTTGGGATCAGATCATTCGGAAGCCGCCCCCCAGTCCGCAGGCGTCACGACCTGAGGAGGGCAGGGCAGGCGGGAGCACGCGAAGTCTAACGGTGAAGCGGGCTCATGTCGGCGTACCGGTCGCCAACTGGTTCAGGGAGAGCTCCCAGCGCCTCCAGGTGCTCCTCGCCCAACTGCAGGTCGACAGCGGTGGCGTTCTCGTCGAGGCGCTGTACCTTCCTGGTTCCCGGGATTGGAACGACGTCCTCGCCCTGCTCGAGAAGCCAGGCAAGGGCAACCTGAGCGGGAGTTCCCCCCGTGTCTCGAGCAACCGCATCCACCTTCTCCAGGATGCGGATGTTGGCTTCGAGGTTGTCCGGTAAGAATCGCGGATTGTGCCGCCGGAAGTCGTTCTCGTCAAGTTCATCGAGCTCGTGGACGGATCGGATCGAGCCTGCGAGAAAGCCCCGCCCCAGTGGCGCATATGCGACGAATCCGATGCCGAGTTCCCGAAGCACGGGCAGGACATCCGCTTCGACGTCTCTCGACCAGAGCGAGTACTCCGACTGCACCGCTGTGACGGGATGAACGGCATGCGCCCTGCGAATGGTTTCGGGGGCGGCCTCAGACAGTCCGTAGCCGCCGAGGATGCCTTCTTCCACAAGTTCGGCAAGGGCACCGACGGTCACTTCGATGGGAACGCCGGGGTCCATACGGTGCTGGTAGTACAGGTCGATCCGGTCCGTCTTCAGCCGGCGAAGAGAGCCCTCCACTGCAAGCCTGACGTTGGCAGGACTGCCATCCAATCCGCGCTTGCCGTCGGTACTGTGCCGGATCGTTCCGAATTTCGTCGCGATGACGACTTGGTCCCGCCGAGCCGCCAACGCTCGACCGAGGAGCTCCTCATTGACATAGGGGCCATAAATCTCTGCTGTGTCAAAGAATGTGACACCCACGTCTATGGCGCGGTGAATTGTACGGATGGCACCCGTGTCGTCCCCGCCGGCGCCGGTGTAGAAGGCCGACATACCCATGCAGCCGAGCCCCAAACGGGAGACTTCGAGTTCTGTACCCAGAGTGACATGCTTCATTTGT
>JAODMM010000038.1 GCA_025465015.1 Cryobacterium sp.
ACGTCGGGCTGCTCTCGGAGGAATACGACGTCATCGGAGGACGCCAGGCCGGCAACACCCCACAGGCGCTGTCGCATCTCGCCCTCGTTCGCGCGTCGGATGCCCTCGCGGCGGGATCACGGTCGCCGACCCAGATGGTTGCCCAGTAGCCGCGAACCACGAACTTGGAGCACGTGGGGCACAACAGAAAGAGGGAGCCTGCGCCCAAGCGCAAGCTCCCTCTCGCGACGATACGAATCAGGCGGTACGTCTGTTCCGGGTGAAGAGACCGTAGATCAGCAGCACGACGATCGAGCCGATGATCGCGATCACCCAGGTACGGAGGTCGAAGAACCCGCCCAGGTCAACGTTGAAGAGCAGTCCGGCAAGCCAACCGCCGAGCAATGCCCCGACCACGCCGAGGACCAGGGTGATCAACCAACCGCCGCCTTGCCGCCCGGGCAGGATCAACTTCGCGATAGCGCCGGCGATGAGGCCGACAAGCAGGAAACCGATGAAACTCATTCTCTCTATTCCCTTCGTTGGGCGCTCGGCAGAGCGAGCACCATCCGGTTGGCAAATCGTTCTCCGACTTGCTTCACAAGCAGGTTATAGAGTTCCGCGGCATTCTTTGTAGCAATTCCTCGGAATTGCGCGAATGCCGGATCCTAGATTGAGGATCATGACAGCTTCCCGCCTTACCGCCCGTGATCTCGCGCAGATCGCAATTTTCGCCGCCCTCATCGCAGCCCTCGGGCTCCCCGGGGCTATCTCCCTGGGATCCGTCGCTGTGCCGATCACCTTCCAAACCCTGGGCGTGATGCTCGCCGGAGCGATCCTCGGGGCGCGGAAGGGTTCCTTGGCGGTCCTGCTGTTCCTTGTCCTCACCGCTGCGGGGCTGCCTCTTCTTTCCGGCGGGCGCGGCGGTCTGGCCTGGTTCACCACCTCACCCGCGACGGGGTACCTTTACGGCTGGCTGCTCGGCGCCGCTGTCATCGGTTATCTCACCGCCCGCCTGCTGCCCCGGTACCCGTTCTGGCCAGCGCTCGGTGCCACCGTGCTCGGCGGCATCGTGGTCATTTACCTGGTGGGTGTGCCGGTTACAGCGATCAACCTGGGTCTTCCGCTCTGGGTCGCCCTGGCCGACAGCGCAAAATTCCTTCCCGGCGACCTGGTCAAGGCCGTCGTCACCGTACTCGTCGCCGCGCAGGTGCACCGCGCCTACCCTGGGCTCATCGCACGTCCCCGTCGCGCCGACCGGGCTGCGGATGCTCTCTCGGTGCAGTAACCGATGAGCACCATCACCTTCGATGCCGTGTCCCACACGTTCGGCGAGCGCACAGTGCTCCGAGACATCGCTTTGCAGCTCACTGAGCATCGAATCGGCATTGTCGGGGCGAACGGGTCAGGGAAATCCACCCTCGCTCGCATGATCAACGGACTCGTGACACCGACCAAGGGCACCGTGACCGTGGACGGCCTGAACGTGTCGCGCCGCGCCAAAGAAGTGCGGCGCCTCGTCGGGTTCGTCTTCACCAACCCCGACAACCAGATCGTGATGCCCACCGTGCAGGAGGATGTTGCCTTCACTCTGCGCCGACGCGGGCTCGATTCCGCCGAGATCGAGCGGCGTACGGCCACCGCCCTTGAGCGTTTCGGGCTGGCCGACCACGCCGAGCACCCTGCCCACCGGCTCTCGGGCGGACAGAAGCAGTTGCTCGCACTGGCCGCGGTACTCGTTGCCGACCCCCGTGTGGTCGTCGCAGATGAACCCACCACCCTGCTCGACGCGAGGAACACCGCCCGGATTCAGGCTCTCCTCGCCGGACTCGAGCAGCAGGTGATCGTCGTCACCCACCAGCTCGAACTGCTTGCGGAATTCGACCGCGTGATCGTGATCGAGGAGGGACGCGTTGTCGCCGACGCCGCGCCTTCCGATGCGCTTCCGGAGTATCTGGCGCTGATCGGGTGATCGGGCTTTACTCGCCGGGCCGCTCTCTGATCCACCGCGCCCCGGTTCTCATGAAACTCGCACTGCTCTCGGTCGGCGTTGTCGGAGCTGGCCTTTTGTCGGATGCTGCGCAACTCTCGGTCGGATTCGCGGTGCTCGTCGCGCTCTTCGCACTCTCGGGCGTACCCCCGGTACGCGCCTGGCAGCAGGTCGCCCCCGTCCTGTGGCTGCTCGTCATTGCCGCCCCGCTACAGGTACTGTTCGCGGGCTGGGCCGTCGCCGGAATGATGGCCGGGCGCCTGCTCCTCGCCGTGGCGCTTGCCGCTTTGTTCACTCTCACCACCCCGGTCACAACGGTGCTCGACGGGTTCCAGGCACTGCTGAAACCCTTCAGACGGTGGATCGACGCCGATCGGGTGGGACTCCTCGTCGCTCTGACCATCCGCTGCATACCCCTCGTTGCTGACATCATCCGCGAGGTCCTCGAGGCCCGGCGCGCGCGCGGCACGCAGGGCTCGCTTCTCGCCCTCGCGGTGCCGGTCGTCGTCCGATCGCTCTACGCCGCGGACGCCATCGGCGAGGCGCTGGCCGCCCGCGGCATCGACGACTGAGAGCCACCACCGGAAGCGTCTCCTCAGGCACGCGGACCTCTTCGCCGCCGCACCCCTGGCACCCCTTGACGGGCTCCGGAACCGGTGACAGGTTCAAAGCATGACCGGTTTCGGCTACACCCTCATGACCGAACAGAGCAGCCCCAAGGACCTCGTGCGCTACGCGGTAGCAGCGGAGAACGTGGGATTCGACTTCGAGGTGTCGAGCGACCATTTCTCTCCCTGGCTCACTTTGCAGGGACACGCGCCGTACGCCTGGTCGGTACTCGGCGCTGTCGCCCAGGCGACGGTACGCGTCGAGCTCGCAACCTACGTGACCTGTCCGACGATGCGCTACCATCCGGCAGTCGTGGCGCAGAAATCGGCCACGATGCAACTGCTGGCGGACGGGAGGTTCATCCTCGGCCTCGGCGCGGGCGAAAACCTGAACGAGCACGTCATCGGAGAGGGGTGGCCGGCGGTCGACCTCCGGCAGGACATGCTCGAGGAAGCCGTGCATATCATCCGTGAACTGCACACCGGCAAGTTAGTCACCTGGGAGGGCGAGCACTACCGAGTTGACTCAGCACGTATCTGGGATCTGCCGGAAGGGGGAATCCCCATCGGCGTCGCAGTGTCGGGATCGAAATCGATCGACCGGTTCGCTCCGTTGTCTGACCACCTCATATCTACCGAGCCGGATGCGGAGATCGTGAAGCGGTGGCACTCCATGAGAGGCACCCGCGCAGCCCCGGCTCGCGTGATCGGCCAGATTCCGCTCTGT
>JAODMM010000104.1 GCA_025465015.1 Cryobacterium sp.
GAACGCGAGGATCAGCACGGCACCGGATGCCAGGACCGGACGTGTGACATGTAACCGCAACTCTCGCAGGGTCGCCCCCGCCACGACGAACAGGACACCGGGAAGTGCGAGTCCTATGCCCCAGGGGAGGAATTTCACCGGCTGCCCGGGAACATAGACGGCCAGGAATGCCAGAACGACAGCAATTCCCCATTGCCCGGCAAGGGGAAGGCGTGAGATCCCCCGGTAAATCAGAGCGGCCACGAACAGGGCCGTGACGAACCAGACCGGCCAGAAGGGTGGCCCTGCTGCGAACTGCCCACCCCAGACAACCCGGACGACCCTTTCGACGGAGAGCCTGCCGGCGGTGAGTGCGAGGCCGAAGGTGACACCGCAGAGGAGGATCATCCAGGCCGCGTAAGGGACGAGGAGGGTGCGTGCACGGGCCTGGGCCTCATCACCCATTCGACGGCCGGGTCGGGTCAGGTAGCCGGTGAGGAAGAAGAACACCGGCACATGCCAGCTGTAGAGCAACCCGCGGATCGGATGATCCGTGACCCACACGTGGCCCGCAACGATGCACACCATTGCGACGACGCGCACCGCGTCGATGGAAACCGAACGCCGGGCGACGTCAGCCATGCCGGCATCCTATTCTCGCTGGGCCCGGCGCGACAGGGCTGGTCGTCGTTCACCAGGGGCGGCTAGGGCGGCCGGGCTGGGTCAGGCTTGTCGTCGCGCTCGCTAGGACATTCGGGGCGGCCTATCTCCGCGGTCCGATTGCGGGCGTGCGGTCCGGTGTCGTCTTCGGGGCGGCCCAGATCTGGTGGGGTTAGCTGATGTTGAGAGCTGCCACTGCTGCGATGCACGAGCCGGTGCCCTGGTGACCGGGCACAGGCTCTGAAGGCTCAGGCTCGGCCCACGTCGCCTTTCCGATTGCCCCCGGCGTGGCGGAGGGCATCGAGGTCCCCCTCGAGCAGAGCCATTCGCTGGTCCCGTTCGGCTAAGTAGAGGTCGTCGACGAGGACGGGAGCGGCCGGAGCCAGGCGAGCCTGCATGACGTCGTGCAGCGCGGAATCCCGCGCTGCGGTGAGCTGGTTTCGCACGAATTGCTCGTCGTCGCCCAATTCGCGGAGGCGCTCGACAAGCCGCCGATTGATCTGCTCCCGGGACGCCAGCAGCCGTACGTCGTCGCGGCGATAGTCATCGTGGCGTCTCGCCCGGCCACGACGTCGCCCAGCACGGGCCCGGGTCGCCCTCAGCCGTGATATCTCGTCCGTCTTCTCTCGGATCAGCGCATCGATGCTTGACTGAAGTGCGTTGACGAGGGCGTCCTCGCTGTAGCCGAGCCCGTCCCGCAACACGCGGATGATGAGATCGTTCTTGACGGACAACCTGAGCCCGGCGGCGACGATGAGCAGGACTTCGTCGACGAGGTTCTCCACTGGGGACCGCGCCAATTGATGCCCCCCATTTCTCACTCCGCTCTCGCCTTGCAACAACGATCTCATGAAGCGACGATTTGCGGGCACGGACCGTCGCAGCAGCCAGGAAGAGGCTCGCATTTCAGCCGAGGGGCCCGTCAGGAGATGTTCGTCTTGATCGACCGCGACGCACGTTTTCCTCAGGAGGCCCTCAGCCCATCTCGGTATTCTCGGTGCGATGAACGCCGCACCCCCACCGACTCTCATGCTTCACGACCGATTCGCCCGGGAGCTGGCGGAGATGGCCGTTCCCTGGCAGGCGGAGAAGACTCCAGACCCGCGACTCCTCGTTCTGAACGAGCCGCTCGCCGCCGAGCTCGGCTTCGACCCCGCCTCCCTGCGGAACACCGAGGGGGTACGTCTGCTGACCGGCAACAGCCTGCCCCGCGGTGCCGCTCCGGTGGCGCAGGCCTACGCGGGACACCAATTCGGCGGCTTCAGCCCGCGGCTCGGTGACGGTCGCGCGCTCCTGCTCGGTGAGGTCACGGACGTTGAAGGCCGCCTTCGCGACATCCACTTGAAGGGCTCCGGACGGACGCCGTTCGCTCGCGGCGGCGACGGCCTGGCTGTGGTCGGCCCGATGCTGCGCGAGTATGTCGTCAGTGAGGCGATGCACGCGCTGGGCATCCCCACGACACGATCTCTCGCGGTGGTGGCCACCGGGCGCTCGGTGCGCCGCGAGACCCTGCTGCCAGGAGCAGTG
Source organism: Cryobacterium sp. (assembly GCA_025465015.1). Taxonomy (GTDB): domain Bacteria; phylum Actinomycetota; class Actinomycetes; order Actinomycetales; family Microbacteriaceae; genus Cryobacterium. Next base: position 2,167 of record JAODMM010000104.1, read on the forward strand.
CTCACCCGGGTGGCCAGCAGCCATTTGCGCGTCGGCAGCTTCCAGTACGCCCGGGGAACAGGGGACATCGACCTCCTGCGGCGCCTCGCCGACCACGCGATCACCCGGCACCACCCCAGTGCCGCGGAAAGCGAGCATCCGTATCTGGCGCTGTTCGAGGCGGTGCTCGCGGCTCAAGCGTCGCTGGTGGCGAAGTGGATGCTTGTCGGTTTCGTGCACGGGGTGATGAACACCGACAACATGACGATCTCGGGCGAGACCATCGACTACGGGCCGTGCGCCTTCATGGACGCGTTCGACCCCGCCGCGGTTTTCAGTTCGATCGACGGGGGCGGACGCTACTCCTACGGCAACCAGCCGGTCATTGCGGAGTGGAACCTCGCCCGGCTCGCAGAGGCGCTCCTGCCCCTCTTCCACGAAGACCAAGAGCAGGCCGTCACCCTCGCAGTGGAGTCACTCGATGCATTCCGGGAGCAGTACGGCGCCGCCTGGTCAGCCGGAATGAGAGACAAGCTCGGCGTGGCCGACCGTGTCGACGATCAGGTGACCTCGCGTCTGGTTGACGATCTGCTCGCCCTGCTGGCGGAGAACCGGGTGGATCACACTCTATTCTTCCGCAACCTCGGCTCGGCCGCCCGTGGCGCCTCTGAGGCCGCGCGAGCCATGTTCATCGACCTCGCAGCGTTCGATGCCTGGACTGCGCGCTGGCGTGCCCTCAGTCCTGATGCTGAGGTGATGGACCGGGTCAACCCCGTCTACATCCCTCGCAACCATCTTGTCGAGGAGGCCCTGACCGCAGCGACGGACGGTGAACTCGACCCACTCAACCGGCTACTCCGCGCGGTGACCAGCCCGTACGACGAGCGCCCTGGTCTTGAGCGCTACGCCGACACCGCACCCGAGTGTTTCGGCTCTTACCGGACCTACTGCGGAACCTGAACGGGGCGGTTGAGGTTCCGTCTCTCCGTCCGATGACACCATCCGGCAACGGGCCGAGCGGCTCGACGGACCCTTCGTCGAGCACCTCCGAAGACCTTCGATGTGGACGCCGTGCGCTTCGGGTGCGGACGATGAGCGGCGGGAAAGGACGCGCAAGAAGTGCGGGACCTCACCGACGACATCGATGGGACACGCTTCATCGCCAGACATACCGTGCATCTGGTCAGTCTTGTACTGGTGGGCCCTACCGGGCTCGAACCGATGACATCCACGGTGTAAACGTGGCGCTCTACCAACTGAGCTAAAGGCCCCTGACAACCGCGAGCGTGACACCACCCACATCAGGTCGACTCATATCTTAGCGGTGCGGGACGGGCAACAACGAACGGGTCAGGCAGGCTGCAGTTCCTTGAGGGCGGCGCGGTATGCATCCAGCGGACGGCCGTGCCCCGGTGCGGTGATGAAACTGGCGCGGATGATGCCCTGCGTGTCAATCAAGAACGTCGCCCGGTTCGCAAACCCCTTCTCCTCCAGAAACACCCCGTACTCCTTGGCCACATCACCATGAGGCCAAAAATCAGCGAGGAGGTTGAACGTGTATCCCTCCTGCTCTCCCCAAGCCCGCAGCGTGTGCTTGGAGTCGACCGAAATGCCGATCAGTTCGACGTCGCTGTCGGCGAAGAGGCTCAGGTTGTCCCGCAGTTCACATAGCTCGCTGCTGCAGATCCCCGAGAACGCCAGAGGGAAGAAGACCAGCGCCACCGACTTCTGGCCCCGGTATCTGCTGAGTTGGATCGTCTCGCCGAACTGGTTGACGAGCTCGAAATCGGGTGCCTGGGTGTCGTTTTCCAGAGCCATGGTTCGTTCCTTTCCGAACCGCGGAAAGACCGCGGCTGAACACGGTGACAGAGCATAGTCCCGCTAGATGAGGGATCCAACTTGACCGACGGTGGGGACGCTGCCAACACAGTTCAGTCGGTACGTGGAGCGCAACTAGAATCAGTAGGCTGGCGAGGTGCTCCAGGTCGTGACCCGACCCCATGTCTCCGGCACGAACCTACAGGCACGATCTGCCCACCAGCATGGTCTGAACAACAGAGAGAGGTCGAGTGTGACCGTCAACGACCAGGACCCGTACTCGATGAATAGCACCGACGCCGATCCCGAGGAAACCGCGGAATGGTCGGAGTCGCTTGATGCCCTCGTCGCCGCACAGGGCCACGAGCGTGCGCGCGAGATCATGCTGAGCCTCCTGAAGCGCTCGAAGGAACTGCACCTCGGCGTCCCGATGGTGCCCACGACTGACTACATCAACACCATCGCCGCCGAGAACGAGCCGCAGTTCCCCGGCGATGAGGACATCGAACGCCGCTATCGAGCATGGATTCGCTGGAACGCGGCCGTGCTCGTGCATCGTGCCCAACGTCCCGGCATCGCCGTTGGCGGGCATATCTCCACCTACGCGTCATCCGCCGCCTTGTACGAAGTGGGCTTTAACCACTTCTTCCGCGGGCAGGACCACCCCGGAGGCGGGGATCAGATTTTCATCCAGGGCCACGCGTCCCCCGGCACCTATGCGCGCGCTTTCCTCGAAGGACGACTGAGCACCGACCAGCTCGACGGTGTCCGCCAGGAGCAGTCCCACGCGCCCAACGGTTTGTCCTCGTACCCGCACCCGCGCCTCCTGCCGGAGTTCTGGCAGTTCCCGACCGTGTCGATGTGTCTC
>JAODMM010000107.1 GCA_025465015.1 Cryobacterium sp.
CAGGTGGCCGCCGGCTTCAGGACATCGGCGAAGGGGAAGTCGCCGAAGGAGATGAATGCCACATCTATGCGGCCGGATCGGTGAAGTTCGCTCGCCACCCCGTACCCGGTGCGTTGGTTGGCAGCGAAGATCGCCGTGGCGGGACGAGGCAGGCCCAACACGGAGGCCGTCGCGTCGCGCGCAGCCAGAACCTCGGCCACTCCGGGGGGCGTGAGATGTGGGTCGAGCGGCAGACCGTGAGCCTCGAGCGCTCGGCGGTAACCCTCGTACCGGCGGGTCAGGGTGTCCCAGCCGGTCGCGTTGCCAATGAAGGCGATCCGGGTGTGACCGAGGGCGAGGAGCTGTTCGATGGCGAGCTGCGCCTGGGCCTGGTCGTCGACGATAACGGAGTCGAAGCCGTCGCGCTCGCGGTCCACCATCACGACGGGCATGCCGGCACGGTATCTCTGCAGGTAAAGGTGCTCTCGGGCGACAGGGGCGAGAATCACGCCGCGGACCTGCTGGCCGGCCAGGCGGAGCAGCTGATCGTGCTCGCGCTGCTCGTCGTACCCGGTGCTGGCGATCTGAACGCTCATGCCCTCCCGAAGTGCCCGATCTTCAATGACGCTGACCAGCGAGGCGAAGAACGGGTCTGCGATTGTATCGATGACGACGCCGACTGCGTCACCAACGCCCGACTTGAGCGTGCGGGCCGATGTGTTGGGCACATAGCCCAGTTCAGCGATAGCGTGCTCCACCCGCTCCCTCGTGGCGGGAAGCACTGACCGCTCTCCGTTGACGACTCGGGACACAGTCTTGATGCTGACACCGGCGAGTGCCGCGACATCCTTGACGCTGGGGCTGTGCGTCATGCGCAGCCCCGCTCCGCCTGGGGCGCGATGGCCCGTCGGCGCTTGCCGTGTGGGGTGAGGCGGGGGCGTGAGATTGTGATTCTCCGATCGAATGACAACGTTGGCATCGATGTGGCAGCAGGACGTGATCGCGTCGGACAGAAGAGTCCGCATATGAACGCCTGGTCGCCGTGTCTATCGTTGGCTCCCGAGACAACGCTGTCAAGCGTTTTCGGAAAAGTATTCACTTATCGGGCGCGCAAGAACCACGGCCTTCCAGACTTTCTGCCTTCGTCCACCTGCTCGGCGACCGAGTCGATCGGTCACTGCGGAGCGATCAAATCCAGCATGGTTATGTCATCGATGACATGCTACCGTCGTCATCGATGACATGGGTGCAGTGGGGCCCTCGGTCATTGACGACTTACAGGGGCCCGGAAACCCCCGGGCCAACAGCGCAATCAATGAGGAGAGCAGCTCAATGTCCATGACCACCATCACTGCCCCGAGGACCCTGGCCGACATTGCAGGCGAGAACGGCGTGTTCTCGATAATCGCGATGGACCAAAGGAACACACTCCGTCGCATGTTCGTCGCGGCCGGCCTTGAAGGCACGGACGACCAACTGCGTGAGTCTAAGGTCGCCGTCGCGCGCGCACTGAGCCCGTACGCAAGCGGCATCCTCTTCGACCCGACTTTTGGCGTTCCCGCTGTCACCGACGCCGGCGCACTCGCCGACACTTGCGGACTTCTCGTCGCCGCCGAACCGGCTGAGCGTGGCACCTTCAACGGTGAGCCCCGCACGCACCGCGACCCCGCACTGAACGCTCAGTGGGTGCTCGAGCAGGGCGGCGACGCCGAGAAGTTCTTCGTGCAACTGCGAGCCGATCGGCCGGCTCCTCGCGCCGATGAGCCAGACCTCGTCCAGGACGTCCTGCAGGTCACTCGTGAGGTCGTCGCAGACGCGCGTGCGATCGGCGTGCCTGCGGTCATCGAGAACCTCATCTACACGCTCCCCGGCGAAGAGCTGTCTCCCATGGCTCGTGAGGACGCGATCATCGAAGCGGCTCGCGCTCTTAACGACATCGAAGGCATCGATCTTCTGAAGCTGGAGTATCCGGGGTCCGCGGCCGGCACGCGTCGGCTGGCCGCAATTCTAGACAAGCCGTGGGCCGTCCTGTCTGCCGGCGTACCGTTCGAGCAGTTCACGGAAGTGCTCGAGGTTGCATTCGACGAGGGCGGTGCGTCCGGTTTCATCGCCGGCCGTTCGGTCTGGAAGGAATCAATCGGCATGCATGGCGTCGAGCGGGACGACTTCTTGGCCGACGTGGCGCGTCCGCGCTTGGATCGCCTCGTGCAGTTCGCGTCTAGTCGCGCGACGCCGTGGACCGAAGTCGGGTCGAAGTAGCCCCGGCCGCACTGAGCTTCGTGGAGCATTGCCATGATCAGTTCGGCACTGGCCCAGGCGATCATCGTCTGCGGGGTCCCGGCCAGCGGGAAGACCGCCTTCGGGAAGGAGCTCTCGCGCAGGCTGGGTTGGGCCTACCTCGATCTCGACACCGTCACCAACCCTCTATTCGAATACGCGGGCGGTGAATTTCTGGTCGATGTTCCGTCTGCTGATCCTCCGATCCGGGCCACGGTCAACGACGTCCGCTACCGTTGCCTGTACGACACTGCTCGCGAGAACCTCGAAGTCGACATGAGCGTTGTCGTTGTGGCACCCTTCACGTCGGAGCGGACCTTCCCGTCCGCGTGGGCGAGCGTTGCCCAGCGCCTGGCGATCGAATCGGGTCGGGTGCACCTCGTGTGGATCGACACCCCCGCGAACGAGGTCGTCAGGAGGATGATCAACCGCGGGGCTCCGCGCGACATCGAAAAGATCGCGAACCCCGACCTTTACCTAACCCCCGACGTCATGAGGGCGCCCGGCGTCCCTCACTGGCGTGTCGATGGTATGCCCTCGCCAAGCACGCAAGTCTCTGCGTTCACAGAGGGCTTCGTATCCTGCCTCAGGAACGAGGCCGATCTTTCACAGTTCGTCTCATAACCACCCAGGCGCTGAAACACCTCACGCTCGCACGGAGACCACGATTCCGTCCGGGGTCATCGCGAATGAAAGTTCGTCAAGGCCGGACACCACAAGGTCGGCATCAAGATCGTCTGCCTTGTGGGTCCCGGCCACGGCGAGAGTGGCGCAGCCGGCAGCTCGTCCGGCTACCAGTCCCGCGGTGGCGTCCTCGACGACGAGGCAGCGCTGTGGGTCGAAGCCGAGGCGCTTGGCTCCGGTGAGAAAAGGCTCGGGGTGGGGCTTGCCCTGGGTCACGTCGTCAAACGTGACCACAACAGACGGAGCGATGACACCGGATGCCGCGATGCGGGCATCCGCCAGTGGCTTCGTGCACGAGGTGACGATGGCCTTCCGGGCCTCCGGGATAGCGTGAAGAGCTTCCGCTACGCCGGGCAGGACAGTGATGCCGTCGACCTCTGCGATCTCTATCTCCTCAATCCGGGCGAAAGCGGCATCACGCTCCCCCGCAGGCACGAGTGAGGAGATGATGTCTCGCGCCGGCTGCCCGTGGCCGCCTTCCCTGAACGAGGGATCGAGTCCGCGCTCCGCGCCCCACGCGATCCAGGAGCGGCGGACCGCCGGTGTGGAATCGATGAGAGTGCCGTCCATGTCGAACAGGACGGCATCGAAGGGGGTGTCCAGCACCTGTCGCACCTCGACCACGTGTCGCTCCACTCCCTGTGGTTGTTCTGCGGATGGCGTCGTGCTGCTCAACGTGCCGGGCATAGTGGTTGCTCTCTCTCGATGGTGACGCATCTCGTTCTGTCTCCGGGAAACGTGGATGGGGGCGGATTCGTGCCGACGAGTCCAGCCCTCCCGAGAGAGGCGGCCCCCACTCCTGAGCTTAAGCGGCATTGGTCGTCCGCTCCCTCACTTCCGCTCGTGCTTCTCGCCAGCTCCTGTCTAGGCGATAGACGTTTCAACTCGCGGAGAGCGCTGAGCACAGGGACCAGCGAAGCAAGCCTGTGTCATCGATGTCAAGACCCGGTGCGTGCCGGTCAGTGTCCTCGGGGTACGCGTGCCCGTGTTCACGTAAGGTGGGAAATCGTGACGACAATGCAAGACGTAGCAAACCGCGTTGGCGTCAGTGCGAAGACCGTTTCTCGGGTATTCAAGGGCGATGAGCACGTCTCTGAGGAGACACGAAGCCGCGTCATGGCGGCGATGGAAGCGCTCAACTACGTTCCGAATATGATGGCTCGCACCTTCCGGGAAGGCCGAGCGTCCGTGATCGGAGTGGCGGTGCCCGATATCGGAGACCCCTTCTTCGCTGCCGTTATCCGGGCAATAGACCAGGAGGCGAAAGCGCATAATATGGCCATCGCCGTGACGAGTCTGGGCGATGACCCCGATCGTGAGCGCCGTACCGTGGAAGCCCTGCTGGGACTTCAGATCAACGGGCTCATCATCGCGCCCATCTCTTCGAATCAGGCCTACCTGGCCCGGTGGCTCACCCGCGCGCCCGCCGTGTTCATCGACCGCGGCCCAAGCAACCTCGTAGCCGACAGCTTCGTCGAAGATGATTCAGGTGCGGCAGAGGAGGCGATCCTCCACCTGT
>JAODMM010000131.1 GCA_025465015.1 Cryobacterium sp.
GTCGAAGCCGATGCCGTCGAAGCCGGGCACGGATGAGGCCAGGCGGTTCCGCAGAGGGTCGACCCATGCAAACGGGAGACCGCGTGCGCCGGTGAGGGCTCCGCTGATCGACCCGGCCGTCGCCCCGACGGAGTCGGTGTCCCAGCCTCCGGAGACCGCGGCGGTGATGGTGCGGATGAAGTCACCGTTACCCCGGGTGAGGGCGAATGCGAGCAGGGCGGAATTGTTGAGTGCGTGCACCCAGTGCAGGTGCCCGTAGTCCGCATAGAGAGCGTCAAGGGCATCGTCCAGGTCGAGTGCGCTGCGTCCGAGTTCGGCGCCGCGACGGATTGCGGCGGCATACCGGCTTCCGGTCGGCACGACCGAGAGTCCCGCGGCGAGAACCTCATCGATCGTGGAGGCCACAAGAGCAGCCGAGCAGGCCGCCGCCGCAAACAGCGCCCCGTAAAGTCCGCTTCGTCGGTGGCTCAGCCATCCGTCGGCGTGGGCGAGCCGCGCCGCGCGCGCCGGGTCGCCGGGCGACACCCAGCCGTAGACATCCGTGCGGATCTGAGCGCCGATCCAGTCGGAGAACGGGTTACCCGCTGTGGCGGCGTCCTCCGGCTCGAAGCCGTCGAGGAGGTTGCGGTAGACAATCCGTTCAGCGGTGAAGACACGGCCGCCCGGCAGGTTGGCCAGCCAGGACTGAGCGACGTCGTCGACGGTGAAATCTGCCCCGACCCGTTCGAGGAGGTCGAGGGCGATGAGTGGGAAGTTGAGGTCGTCATCTTCAGGCATACCGGAGATGTTCTCGACAAGGCTGTTGGGGCGGCTGCGCCGGTTCCACGGGAACGCGTCGGCAATCTCCGCGTCGAGGCCGATCTCGGTGAAGTAGCCACGGATGGGCCAGTTGCCGGTGGACTCGGCGATCGCGCGAATGCCGTGGCGCGGAATCTTCTCCACCGGCTTGCCGAGTAGGCATCCGGCCGCTCGTCCAAGCCAGGCGCCGTGAACCCGATCCAGGCAGGTGTCCGGGGACAGCCGCGGCGCCGGGGCCGCGAGGCGGAGGATGTCTTCGAAGGCGTCCGGTTCGGCGACACGGAGCGCGTCGGGCGCAGTGCGCGCCGCGACCGCAGCGAGGATGTCACGTGCCAGGGTGCGCACGTGATCCAGAGCACGCTCGGGGCTGGCTCCACTGACAGAGGGTTCGGCAGCCCCACCGGCGGCGACCCAGTCGGTGACGAGGTCTCCGACCGGGATGCCGTCGAGTTCCGCGGCGCGGAGGGCATGCGGCACCAGGTCCTCCGGCTGGGTCCAGCTCAGTCGGAGCATTACCGCTCACCTACCGCAGAGAGAAGTGTGGACAGGCCGGCGGATCGCTCCTCGAAACGGGCACGGTCCTGCCGCCAAATGTCACGGCTCACTGCGGCCATGGTGGGACCGGTCGCCGTGATGTCGATGCGGCTCCCTTCAATGACGCCGTCGATCCACTCCTGGGGCACGGCGGAGCGTCCACCGATGGCACCGGCGATCGACCCGGCCATGACCGCGATGGAGTCAGAGTCCCGGCCGTAGTTGATCGACCCCAGTACGGATTCGCGCTAGTCCCCCTGGGCCACCACGAGCATCCCGAGGGCTATCGGCAGTTATTCGATCGACTTGGTCCGGCTCGGGATCCGTGCGTCCCGCGCCGGGGACCGGTACTGCGGGCCGACCGTGTCGAACGGCGCGATGGCCGCGCGCAGCTCACGGAGCGATGAGCGCCACTCCCTGCGTCCAGCGGCCGCGGTGACGACAGCGTCGATAGCGTCCCGCGTGCCGTCTTTCGCGAGGCGCAGAGCTACCGCGATCACCGAGTCGACGTCGGATTCCGGTCGCATCGCCTCGGCGATGCACGCAGCATAGACGCCGGCAGCTTCTCGCCCGTAGCTGGACTGGTGTGCTCCGGCGATGTCGAGGGCCTCCGCGTACGCTCCGTCGGAGGAACCCGCGTTCGCGATGCCGACCGGAGCCATGTACATGGTCGCGCCGCAGTTCACGACGTTGCCGACTCCGGCCTCCCGTGGGTCGATGTGGCCGTAGTGCAGTCGGGCAACGAGCCATTTCTCGGCGAGAAAGACCCGCTGGAGGAGGATCGCCTCGGTTTCGAGTTCCGGAATCCATCGCTTCTCACCGATCATCAGGGGCACCAGGTGTTCGGCGATGGCGTGGGCGTCGAGATGGTCCCGAACCGTGCTGTACACGTCGACAAGCGCCGTGGTCATCAAGGTGTCGTCGGTGATGTGTCCATCGCCCTTGTGGTAGGGGGCGATCGGCCTGGCGTTCCGCCAGTCGGCGAGGAACGGGGGGACGATGCCGGTGATGAACCCGTCGTACCGCTCCTGAATGGCCTCCGGCGTGTTTCCTTCAGCCGCACCGCCGAGCGCGTCCCCGACGGCCGCTCCGGCGAGCGCTCCTGTTGCCTTGTCCTCTAGCAGGTCCATCCGGTGTCTCCTTGTGGGTGTGATGCGAAAGTGGGAGTGTGGCCCGTCCCGGAGGACGGGCCACACAGGGTCATCCGGTGATGGAATCCCAGCCGGATGTCAACTGTTCTGCCAGCTGCTCCCGGGTGATCGAGTTGGCGAAGTACTGCTGGAGACCCGGAGTGGCGTACTGGTCCTTCCACTGCGGGTAGTTGCTCGCCTTCTGGAAGGGAGCGCCCGACAGGTTCTCCCCGGTCTTGAGCAGCTCTGCCCAGCCGTTCTGGTCGGCGGTCTGCGTCTCCAGCTCCGCACGGGCGTCGGAGGACGCCGGGATCAGCCAGTCGCCGAGGGCGAGCTTGGCCTGGTTCTCCGCGTTCATGAAGTAGTCGATGAACTGGGCGGACTGCTCCACGTGCTTGCTCTCAGCTGCGACAGACATCGTCTGGGGGTTCGCCGCCTGCACAGGTCCGGCGCTGCCGGCCAGGGGGGGAAGAACAGTCCAGTTGAATTCCTCAGGCGCGCTCTCGCTGATCTGCTGGGCGAGGAAGTTTCCGCCGACGTACATTGCATACGATCCACCGAGGAAGCCCGGCATGACGTCCGATCCGCTCTGAGTGAGGGTGACGGGGTCGAGCGATTTGTCATCGTAGGCCATGGCGTGGATCGTCGCGGGGACCGCGAGCTCGTCCTCGCCGACGTCGATCGTGGCGGTGCCGTCGTCCTCGACGTCGAAGTAGTCGCCGCCGAAACCGAGTGCGGTGTTGATGATCGCGGCCGTCGGCTGCTTGAGTCCCCATCCGACCCCGAACTGGCCGTCGACGGTCAGATCCTTCGACAGGTCCCGCAGGTCGTCCCAGCTGAGCTCGTCACCCGTGGGCACGTCGACCCCAGCCGCGGCGAAGGCGTCCTCGTTGGCGAAGACGACGTAGGTCTGCAGCAGCGTCGGTGCCGCGATGATCTTGCCGTCACCTGTCGTGACGGTCTCCCAGACGTCGTCAGAGACGGCACCCTTCACGTCGTCACTGAGGTACGGGCCGATGTCGGCGAGGTAGCCCTGGTTGGCGAACCCGAGGATGTCCGACGACTCGTCGTGGATGACATCGGGCGCGGTGCCGCCCTGGAATTGGGTGACCAACTGATCGTGGACGTTGTCCCAGCTGCCCTGCGTCAGTTTCACCTGAATGTCAGGGTTCTCCTCGTTCCACCTGTCGACGATCTCCTCAGTGGCTGCGATGGTCGAGTCCTGGTAGGCGAGGCTCTGGAAAGTGATCTCGACCGGGCCCTCGTCCGCCGTCTCTTCCGGGGCGGCGCCGCCGCCGAAAGCGCAGCCGGCGAGCAGCGCGGCAACGGCGATGGCGCCGGCGGACAGGTAAGCCTGTCTTCTCATGGGGTGTACTCCTTTTGTCGATGTGTGCTGTGGAAAGCGCCCCACGGCTGCGTAGGGCGCGGTGGGTCAACCTTTGACCGCTCCGTTCAGCAGCCCCGAGGTGAGCCGGCGCTGGATGAAGGCGAAGAAGACAAGGCTGGGGATGGTGGCCAGGAGCGACGCAGCGGCGAGCTGGCCGAGCTGCACCTGCCCCTCGGCGCCGACGAAACGAGCGAGGGTCAGCGGCAGTGTCTGGAGGGCGGGATCCTGAATGAGGACCAGCGCGAAGAAGAACTCGTTCCAGGCAGAGATGAAGGTGAACAGGCTCGTGGCGACGAGCCCCGGGGCGAGGAGCGGAAGCACGATGGTGCGCAGCACCAGAAGCCGACCGCCCCCGTCCATGGCCCCCGCCTCCTCAAGTTCGACGGGGATGCCGGCGACGTATCCCTGCAGCATCCACAGGGCGAAGGGAAGCGACCAGACGGCGTATACGAGCACCAACCCGAGAAGGTTGTTCACAAGTCCGATCTGCTTCAAGACGAGGAACAGCGGGATGATGATGAGGATGAACGGGAACACCTGGCTCAGGAGGATCCAGCCGGTGGCGATGCCCCGGAGCTTTGTGCGGAACCGGGCGAGCGCATAGGCGGCCGGCAATGAGATCAGCGTGACGATGACTGTCGTCGCGACGGCGACGAACAGGCTGTTGCCTGCAGCCTGCACCAGGTTCGCTTTCTCGATGGCTGCCGCGAAGTTGTCGATGTTGAAGCTTTTCGGCAGGAACGCCGGGTCGGGCGATAACAGTTCCTGCGGCGTCTTGAACGCCGTGATGAGCAGGAACAACAGCGGAAAGCCGAGGAACACGATGTACGCGAGGAGCGCCAGGTACTGCAGGGGACGTGAGATGCGACGCTGCTGCGTTGCCGACGGCAGTTGCCGCGCAGCCGGCGGGGCGGCAGTCTGAGTCATGAGAGTCGGCTCCTTGCCTGGCTGCGAAGGTAGATGAAGAGGAAGATCGCGATGACGATGACCATGACGTTGCCCATGGCTGCCGCATAGCCGAAGTTTCCGTAGCGGAACGCTTCGTTGTAGGCGAAGAGCATGGGCAACATCGTCTGACCGCCCGGCCCGCCCGCCGTGAGCACGAAGACGAGCGCGAAGGAATTGAAGTTCCAGATCAGGTCGAGCGTGGTGATGGCGACGATGATTGGCCGGAGCGACGGGAGGGTGATGTGCCAGAACCGCTGCCATCCGCTCGCGCCGTCGATCGCGGCCGCCTCGTGTAATTCGCCGGGGACATTCTGGAGCCCGGCTAACAGGGTGATCGTGGTCTGCGGCATCCCGGCCCACACCCCGACGATGATCACGGCGGGAAGTGCGGTAGCGAAACTGCCGAGCCAGTTAATGTCCCCCGGCAGGCCGAGCGCTCTGAACGACTCGTTGATCGGGCCGTAAGTCGGGTTGAGCATGAGCCGCCACATGATCGCGATCACGACGGGCGGCATCGCCCAGGGCACCAGCGCGAGGGTACGCGCCAGCCAGCGCAGTTTGAGATCCAGGTTGAGTAGGACGGCAAGCCCAAGCGAGGCGAAGAACTGGAGAATGGTCACGCCGAACGCCCAGATCAGGCCGATCCGAAAGGAGTTCCAGAACAGTTCGTTCCCTGCGAGGCGCACGTAGTTGTCGACACCGTTGAACGTGACTGGGACGTTGAGCCCTGCTTTGGCGTCGGTGAAGCCGAGCAGGATGCCCTGAGCGAGCGGGTAGACGCTGAACATCACGATGGGAATGAGTGCGGGAAGTACGAGCATCCACGCGTCACGGTTGCTGCCGCCGCCTGGGCCTCCGATCCCCCGCCTCTTGCCGGGGCGCACTGTAACTGGCGGGCGGGTGAGGGTCGCGTGAGTCATGAGGTGGCCGCCTGGGCGGGACCAATTGATGATTCGCGGATGGTGAGGCGGGGCTCGATGACGATTTGCTTCACAGGTGCTCCTGGGTCGTTCAGGCGCCTCAGCAGGAGCTTCGCCGCAGCACGGGCACGGGCGACTGATCCCAGGTTGACGCTCGTGAGAGAGGGATTCGCCAGTTCGGCGATGTCAGTGTCGTCCATGCCGACAAGGGCGATGTCGCCGGGAACACTGAGCCCGCGACGGGTGATTACCTTCATGGCAGCAACGGCGAGCAGGTCGTTGGCGCAGACGATGGCATCAGGCGTGAACTGGCTGATCAGGGACTCTGCCGCCTCCAGTCCGGCTTTGAACGTGAAGTCGGAGGCATAGACCTGGGCGTCGGGGTGGACAACGAGCTCCCTTTTCGCCATCGCTCTGAGGTAGCCACCGAGTCGGGCGGCACCCGGGACGGTGTCGATGGGCCCATTGATGAAGGCGATCTGCCTCCGGCCCTGCTTGGCTAGGTGCTTCACGGCGAGGCCGACGCCGCGGACCGAGTCGGCGCGGACGTTGTCGAGTTCGACCCCGTCGGGCAGTGAACCGATGATGACGATCGGTAGGCGGCTTTCGCGGAGACGGGCGACGAGGTCGTCGGTGACCCTGAGAGGGCTCAAGATCAGCCCGTCGGCGAAGCCGCGGTTGAGATTATCGAGGAGATCGATTTCATCCTGCGCCGCGCCGCCGGTCGAGGAGAGAACAAGCCGGTATCCGTCCTTCGCGATTACACGAGATATCTCATGCATCATGGCCACGTAGACCGGATTTCCCACATCCGCGACTGCCAGAGCGACCTGCTCCGTCTTGCCGACCTTGAGGGACCGGGCGGTGGCATCCGGCACGTAACCGAGGTCGCGCGCCGCCGCCCGTACGCTCTCAACAACGCGATCCGAAGCCGGGAGACCGTTCAGGACGCGGGACACCGAGGCGATGGATACGCCCGCGCGCTCGGCGACGAGCACGAGCGTTGACTTCTTTGCCATGGCCATGGGTCCCTTGCGTCACTGGAAGGCTATCTGTAAACGTTTACAAGAACGTTTACAGACCTACTGTATTGGTGCCCGGACGCCAGGTCAAATGACGCGCGCCACGGAAAGCCCGAAGGGGTGCCCCGGGTCAGCGTCGCACTTTTCGGCGACGACATCCTCGCTCGGCCCTGATTGGGAAGGCAGCCAGCAGCGCGCATGGAACGTGGCGAGCGGCCGAGCGTTTGCTGGCACGTCGAGTGTCGCCCTGTCGGGGTTGACCAGTCCGGTTGGCTTCAGGATGTTCTTCTCAAAAGGCGCGACACAGTGCCTGCGCCGCAAAACCTCGCCGGTCAGAAGCCGAAAACAATGAAGGGCTCGTCGCCGCGGACCCTGATCGTGCGGGGCGATGCCCCCTCCCCGGGGATCCCGACGAGTTACGCGGACAGCACGTTAAGGGCCGCGAATTTCTCGGCCAGGCCAGCGCGACGGCAAGGATCCCGCCGTCCGGCATGGTCGGTGAGGAATCAAGCCGTGCCGAGGGTCAGGTACAGCTTGTACGTCGCGCCCTGCGACGCACCGAGCGCAGGGGATTCAACCTTGTACGTTAGGCCGTTGAATGAGCTCGCGGGCGTTCGCGCGGCAAGGACGACCAACTGCTTCGGAGTCAGAGTAATGACAGCCGAACCGATGAGGTCGTCCCCCGTACCGAGGGTGGCGTTCAGGAACTCCGCCGTGGGCTTCTTGAGCAGTGGGACAATCGCGGCAAGCACCGGGCCAATGTACGGCACCTGAGTCGATGCGGCAGCCGCCGCATTGAACGTCTCCTCGACGAACTTTGCCACTTCCGCTTTGTAGGCGTCCGGGTCACCCAGATCATGCTCCATGAGTCGCATCGGGATGGCAAGGCCCAGCGGTTTCCCCCGGTAAATCTCTAGAAATTCCGGGCGGCTCTCCGTGTCGTCGACGTCTTCGTAAATTTGTGACCGGGTTTCAATCGTCGATTCAGGGGACGCGACTCCGAGGAGCACGTACGGCTCGTCCGAGTCCGACGACTGGTCCTGGTCAGACTCCCCGAAGCACATGAGACCTGTGTACTGAACGATGATGTCGTTCAGTTCGATCGCCCCGACGTCGTCCCAGAAGTAGATAGCGCCGCGCTCGAACGCGTTCACGCGACCGTCATCACTACCGAAAGCCATCTCATCGGAGAGTGGCATCCCTAGCCAACTCGACGCCCCGCCGAGCTGCTCATAGCGCGCACCAATTGCTCCGTGCACCCACGCCGTACCCCCGTCGGCGCGCCTGTAGATGATGCCGTCCTGATACCGCACCCGGGTTCCGTTGCCGACAGTTTCAATTTCCGAGATTGTCTCGCCGGGCGCTCCGCCAAGTCGCGCAAAGTGATCCCGGAAAGGCTGCCATCGCAGTTCGGCCAGATTCGGAATGTGGGGATTGAGGATGACGTCGACTTTAGGCTTGCTTAGTCGGACGGTGTCCTTTTTCTGAGAGGTGAAGTCGGTGCCCATGCTGGTTCATCCTTCGATCTCGTTCTCGTGGGAATCGGCCGACGCGCCAGATGACGCTGCCCCGATGCCGGAGGTTCGACGTTCCGAACCTGAGGCATACTCGGCATTCTGTCCTTGCGCCGCGTAGGCGTCAACGGCGCCGGGCAAATCAACCTGCTCGCTCATATGCGGTGAGGCCATGAGAACAGGCAGGACCACTACTGCTGACCCGGCAAGCTGCCCCTGCCGGCATGCTCGCCGAACGGCAAGAAGAAGTAGCGAGACTCCCTTTTGGCGCGTGCTTGTGTTACATGAGGCATGCTGGTGCCGCAGCGGAGCCTCAAGCCATAAGCGGGTGCAGGTGCCCGGCGAGTCCGTGGGAACCCAGGCCAGACCACACCCAGCGGTGCCTGCCCGTTCGAGAAGCCCTCATTCTTCACGCACCTCGGCCACTCTCGGGTCGCTAGAATCATAATGATGTTGCGGCGCCCCGGTTCCTCAGGTGTCCGCAACCGGGGAGGGGGTTAGAGTGCAAACGGTTAAACTGTCGCGCTCAAGTTCCAAGCCTCTGTGGGAGCAGGTGCGCGAGGTCATTCACGGCGAGATTGAGTCCGGCGTCTACGTCGCGGGCGACCGGCTTCCCACCGAGACCGAGTACGCACAGCGCTTCGGGGTCAGCCTGAACCCCGTGCGAGCGGCACTGCACGAGCTCGTCCGGGCCGGGATGATCGAGCGGATCAACGGCCGAGGCACCTTCGTGCTCGGCCAGATGGTCACCAACCAGATCGAGCTGCTGTCGAGCACGAGCCAGAGTCTGCGCAGGCAGGGCCTGTCGTTCCGCACCAGGCTGCTCGAACTCGGCGCGCACGATGCCGAGGGGGTCAGCGAGTACGTGCGCGCAGAGCTGCGCGTCGGCCGACGCGGCAAGCTCTGGCGCCTGGATCGGCTCGTGGAGATCGAAGGAAAGCCGTCGATCCTCATGAGCACCTGGCTCCGGATGCCCCGGATCCGCGGGTTCGACCGCGAGACCCGGTTCGCCGAGGGCGGCTCACTCTACGAGTACCTAAGCGAGCAGGGGATCGTACTCGGCTCCGGCCGCGCGCGGTTGGAAATCGACTACGCAGACGACGCACAGTCCGAGTTGCTCAAAGTGCCCTTCGGCTGGCCGCTGCTGCTGCTGTCGTCGGTCGCGCTCGACGAATCCGGCGAGCCGATCGAGGTCTCCCTCATCCGATACAACTCCCAGACCGTCGCGCTGACCTTCGACCGTCAGATCAGCGGAGCTTGAACAGCCGCCACGTTTCCTCGAGGTTCTTCGCATTCTGCGCGTCTGCGAGGGCGACGTCCGCCGTGTTCGGGTTGACCATGACATAGGGCGTTTCGCCCCGCTCGAGCAGCTTCTCGATGGTCCCTACGACGATGGCGTGAGCAATGGCGGAGGCGACAACGGTGGAGGTCGGTCCAACCGGGTGGGGGAAGCCGTCGATGTACAGGCTCGCGTCGTTGATAGGAACGCCGGTGTCGATTACGAAATCGGATACCTCGAACAGTCGCTTGCCGCTGGAGTGTCGGGCCGGCGCGTTCGAGGAGTGCGGCACTGAGGTCACGCCGACCACAACGAGACCCTGCTCACGCGCGGCCAGCGCCATGTCTACGATCACGTTGTTTATGCCGGAGTGGCTGAACAAGATGAGCAGATCGCCGGTCACCAGATGGTGGGAGTCCAAGATGGCACGGCCGAAGCCCTCGTTCGTGTGCAGGTAGCGGTACTGGCTCAGCCCGAAGTCGCCGAAGATGTTGGAGAAGTTGCCAAGGCTGGTCTCCACGATCGGGTGGAATCCCACGCACGTGCCGGTGCGGGGGAACATCTCCAGCGGAGCGAAGGACCCGTGCCCGGTCCCGAAGGTGTGCACGAGCCGGTCATCCGCGATCGCGGCGGCGCAGAGCTCGGCAACCTGCTCGACCACCTTCTGCCGCTCCGGGCTGCTGGCCTCCGCGATCCTCGCCTGGGTCTCGGCGAAGTAATGCTCGATGATTGTGGACATACTGAGAGTGCTCCTTTCGTGAGCGGTTCGTGCGGTCAGATTCGGTTGCCGCTGCGTTGGTTCAAGAGCTCGATGAGCTCGAGTGCACTGGTCTCGGAGACGGGAGTGTCGAGGAGCTTTGTGCCGTGGACGAAGAGCGCCACGCGATCGCACACCTCAACGACGTGCTGGATGTTGTGGGAGACGAAGATGCACCCGATGCCGTGCTCACGCAGCCCCCGGATGAGTTCCAACACTCGGTCGACAGCGACCACACCGAGGGCGTTCGTCGGTTCGTCGAGGATCACCACCTTCGCCTTCACGTTGATCGCCCGAGCGATGCTGATGCCCTGCTTCTCACCCCCGGAGCAGAATCGCGCCTCCTGGTCGATCGAGGCCCGCAGCCGCAGTCCGTCGAGCATCTCCTGAGAGCGGGCGCGCATCCGCCGCGTGTCGAGCACGCGGAAGGGCCCCCAACCGCGACGCAGCTCGTTGCCGAGGAACAGGTTCGCCATCACGCTGAGGTCGTCGGCGAGGGCCTGCTCCTGGTAGACCGTCTCTATTCCGAGGCGGCGAGCGTCGGCGGGGCTACGCAGAGTCACCGGCTGACCGTCGATCTCGATGAGCCCGCCGTCGGGGCGCTCGAAACCGGAGAGGACCTTGATCAGCGTGGACTTGCCGGCTCCGTTGTCGCCGATCAGTCCGAGAATCTCCCCCGGTGCGACTTCGAGGTCGACTCCTTGCAACGCACGAGTGGCCCCGAAGGCCTTTCGGATTCCTTGGACACGGATGGCCGGTTGGGTCATCGGATGCTCCTTCTCACGCGAAGCGCTTCGAGGCGGTCGAAGGCGACCGCCGTGGCGATGACGGCGATGGCGATGAGGATGTTGGTCCAGAAATTGACCACGCCCATCATCACGAACCCGGTGGAGATCACTAGGAGGGTAAGCCCTCCGAGGAACGGCCCGAGCACATCGCCCTTACCGCCCGAAAGGCTGACGCCGCCGATGATCGCTCCAGCGAGAACCATGAGCATCACGCCCTCGCCGGATTGGGGAACCGCCTGACTGGACTGGCTCGCTCGGATCACGCCGGCCAGTCCAGCGAGCGCCCCCGAGATAGTGAAGGCCATGATCGTGACCAAGCGTGTGGGCAGCCCCATCATCTTGGCGGCGCGCACGTTGCTCCCGACGGCCTGCATCCACACCCCGAATCGGGTACGGTTACGCACCCAGCCGAGGGTGACGACGATCACCAGCAACCAGATGACCTGGGTGGGCAGCCCGAGCAGTCGCCCGGCGAACAAATCATGCGGGTTGAAGACATCGTCCTGGCGGTAGATGGGGATCGTCGTCGCTCCGAGGATCACGAGCATCAGCCCTTGGAAGCCCCACATCGTGCCCAGCGTGACGATGAATGAAGAAATCCGGGTGGTCACCACGAGCAGTCCGTTGACAAGACCGAGTAGCACACCGGAGAGAAGCGCGGCAACCACGGAAAGCCAGGGCGAGATCTCGAGGTATCGGGCCAACCCCGCGAACACCACGCTGGAGGCGATGTACATCGAACCGACGGAGAGGTCGATCTGCCCGACCAGCAGGACCAACCCCATGCCTAGAGTCATCAGGATGATCTCCGGACCGAAGGTCGCCAGCAGGTTGAGGGAGCCTGCGGAGATGATCAAACCCTGAGTGGCGACAAGGAAGATGAGAACGACGAGCACGAGGATCGCGGCGGAGATCGTCGCGTTGTGCTTCGGGATCAGCGCTGCGAGGCTCCATCTGGTGCGCGTGGTTTCGGTCATCGGATCGCCTCAGTTCGCTCGAGGATGCCGCGGGCGGCCGACTCGACCGCTTCGCGTCCGGCCAGCGGGACGCCACGGTCCCGGGAGATGGCGAGTCCCGCCGCGGCGGTGGCGAACGCCGCTGCGGTCACCGGGGGGGCCCCGTCCAGCAGCGCGTCCAGTAGCGCGCCGCCGAAAAGGTCCCCAGCGCCGGTGGTGTCACGTGCGATCGTGTCGAGCACCGGCACGCGGAACACGTCAGTGGAGTCGGCGGTAGCGACCACCGACCCTTGCAGGCCGCTCGTAAGTACGACGGTGTCCGGACCGAGCTCCAGCAGAGCCGCAACCGTGTCCTCCAGCTGATAGTCGCCAATCAGAACCTGGGCGTCTCTTTCGTTCAGTTTGAGCACGTCCACCCACTCGAGCGCGGCGAGCAATTCATCGCGCTCCGGCGCCGGGGGTAGACCACCGGGCTTCCAATTGGGGTCGAGGAATACCAGCTCGGATCGCTCGCCCGCCCGCCTGACGATGTCAGCGGAGGGAGCACCGGCCAGCTCCGGATGCGAGTACGACCAGTACCAGGACCAGAAGTAGACAGCTCGCGAAGGGGGCGCCCCGGCCAGTACGGACGCAAAGGAGTCATAGTCTCGCTGCCAGGCCGGCGGGCAAGTGATGACCATCGTCGCACCGGCGCTGTCGGCGTCGACCACCGACATCACCACCATATTGTCGCCCTCGTACTGCTCGACGTGAGCGGTGCCGAAGCCGAGTCGGCGGAGCTCGTCGAGCGTCCACTGGCCGAACATGTCGTTGCCGACTGAATCGAAGAACTCGACCTGACGCGCCAACGCTCGAAGCATCTCCCCCACGTACGCCCCTGCTCCCAGCCGGACCTCTTGCCGGTAGGCGGTGAGGCCGACGTTCGGTTGGATGCTCTCACCGCTCGGCGGGTAGACAAGCACATCCGGATGCAGATACGGGTTCGCAATGAGGACTTCGAGCGCTGGCGTGGTC
>JAODMM010000161.1 GCA_025465015.1 Cryobacterium sp.
CCAGCTAGCACCACAATCGCGCACAGTACCCAGCCAACGGGCCGGCTCAGATAGTTGGAAGCGATCCCCGTGATTAGCGGGTCCTCGATGCGCAACTGACCGCTCTCGTCGCTGAGGGAGAGCAACTGTAATCCCTGCCACACCAGCATTCCTGCGAGGGTAACGATGAAGGAGGGAGCTCGGAACACCACGATCCAAGCGCCCTGGATCAACCCAATCACGGCACCGGCTCCGATGGCCAGGAGAACCGCTGCCCAAGCCGGCCATCCGGCGTTTGCCGACGCGATCCCCATAAGGCATGCGGTCAACCCACTGACGGCGCCGATCGATAGGTCGATTTCCCCGAGCAGCAGTACGAGCATGACGCCGAGAGTCAGTATGGACAGAGTGCCCGTCTGCAGGACGAGGTTCGACATGTTCCGCGAAGACAGAAACGCATCGTTCGCAAGCTGAAACCCCACGGCAATAATGACGAGGCCAATTACCACCGGCCAAAGCCCGAGGTCACCGCGCATCCAGCGCCATCCCACCCGTGTGCCAGATGCACACTGCACGGTGGCCGTCATTTTGATCCCCTTCTCGTAGCGATGGCACCCGATCCAGTGATGGCCCCGATAACGTCTTGCGGCGTGTCTGTGGTTGTGTCGAAGACACCGGCCCCCTGTCCGAGGCGCAAAACGGTTACTCGATCCGCAACCTCAAAGACGTCAACCATGTTGTGGGAGATCAGGATCACACTAATTCCTCGCTCTTTAAGCGTTCGGATGAGGCGGTAGACCATCGCGGTCTGCTGGACTCCAAGGGCAGCGGTCGGCTCGTCGAGTACAACAATCTTCGAACCCCAAAGAACGGCACGCCCCACCGCAATTGCCTGACGCTGACCTCCGGAAAGCGACGCGACCTGCGTTCTCAGAGATGGCAACGTGACTGCGAGGTCATCCAGAACTCTCTGTGCTTCAAAACTCATCTTCTTCATCGCCAGGAATCGTCCGAGGGCCCCGGTCGAGGGGCTCCGGAGTTCTCGCCCCAGATAAAGATTGGCAACGACATCCAGATTGTCGCAGAGAGCCAAGTCCTGGTACACGGTTTCGACACCGGCGCGCACTGCTGATTCCGGGTCGTTGAGTGAAACCTGCACGCCGTCGACAGCTATTGTGCCGGAGTCGGAGGGATGCACCCCGGCGAGAGTCTTGACCAGCGTCGACTTGCCCGCACCGTTGTCCCCGACCAAGGCCATTACCTCGCCGGGACGCACCACAAGATCGACCCCCTTGAGCGCCTCCACGTTGCCAAAGGACTTGCGCACGCCTCGCACTTCTAGCCGCGGGAGCGCGCCGCGCTCGACGCGGTCCTCACCTTCCCTGAATGCTCCCTGCTCAGAAGTCACACTTGCTCGCAACCTCGCCGGTGCACAACTCGGCCTCCGTTACAAAGCCATCGTCGATTACTTGCTTGATGTTCGTCAGATCCAATGCGATTGGATCCAGGAAGAGCGACGGAACTTCGAAGCCGCCGTTGTCGAAAGTATCGGTGAGCCCGGCCCCTGCCGCGTCGCCGTTCGCCAGAGCGACCGCCGCTTTGGCGGCCGCACCCGCCTGCTGCTTGAGGTCCTTGTACACCGTCATCGTCTGATTGCCCAACAGGATCTCCTGCAAGCCGGCGATTGTGGCATCCTGACCGGTTACGACCACCTTCCCGTTCAACTGCCGAGCTTTGAGGGCCGCGATGACGCCTTCAGCAAGTCCGTCATTGGCCGCCAAGACTCCCTGCACATCGTCCCCGAGTGCGGTCAGCGCCTGCTCGGTCTGCGACTGTGCATTGGCAGTCAACCAGTCGGGCGTGTCGGCCTCGTAGCCGACTGAGAGGGCTCCGGACTCAGCGAGCGGATCGAAGACATTGTGAGCGCCGGTCTTGAAGTCGATACAAGCCGCACAGACCTGCGCACCGTTCATTAGCGCGACAGTGCCGCCTTCATCAACGTTGTCGGCGATGTACTGCGCCTGAAGCTCGCCAACCTTGACGTTGTCGAACGTGATATACCCATCGATTGGCGCGTCGGCGATCAATCCCTCGTATGAGATAACGGGGATCTGCTCACGCTCGGCGAGATCGACAATGGGAACAGAGCCGTCGGCGGTGACCGGGTTGATCACGATCACCTGAGCGCCCTGAGTGATTGCAGACTCAGCCTGCTGCAACATCGCTGCGTCTGTGGATGCCGTGCTGGCAAGTATTTCGGCGTCGGGCTCTAGCGCAAGAACCGCCTTCTTGAAAGCGGGAAGATCCTGTGTCTCCCACCTCGCGGACGATGTGGCATCGGGCGAGATCCAGGCGATCTTGATCCCGTCGCCGGACGAGCCATCTTGGTTGCTGGCACTGCAGCCCGAGAGAGCGAGGCCGAGCGCTAGCGCCCCAGCCAGAACGATTCGCTTCATTGACAACTCCGTTGTTGGAAAAAGTTTGCACCGGATGACCGGCGGCGTCGAAGCGCTTCGCCTCGACCGAGTTGAGTATATGGGCTCGGTCTTGCACCGGTCAACATAATTGTCGAATCGCTTCGACAGGACTGGGGTCGTCCTGAATACCAAACCCGCCGGGAGCTCCTCCAAGTTCCGCCTGACGCCTGGGAGCGGGCCGGTGCTCGATGTTTTTGTGCGTGTTAGGGGCTCAGTTCACTGACGCCCGGGACCTCCGCAACGGCGAGAATAGACAACGTAATCCGGAGCATGACCGCAACCACGTGCGGAACGGCGACGCAAGGCATCCGCGGTGCCCCAGATAGTAAACACCGTAACGTTTGACCGGACTTCGGCTCTCCGGCTTGTCTGGGGGGAATTCGACTGTCGTTCCGTCTAAGGCCCACCACCAGTCGGGGCCTGTGCATATCACCGACGTAACCTTCGAGGAAGGCGTTCATCTTTTCGATGATCTCGGGTCACCGGGACGAACTCCGGGTCATGCGCCATCCGGGAACTGACCGCGCTTAAGAACGGCGGTTCCTTGGTCTGCACCTCGATCGAGGGGCAGGCCCCAGCACCATCTCGCCCCGCTGAGACATTTCACGGCGAGAAGACGGTCACTCCCGATCTCCAGCTCAGCAAGCGCGTAGTCAAAAGCGCCCTGCAATTCGGGGACTGTCGGACTGCTAATGGTGTACGCGGCGTCCGTTCAACGGACGCCAGCGCCACTCCTGTTGAGCCGTATCCCCTGGGGTTCCACTCGTACCCGATGAACCATGGGCCGAGCTCCCACCAGATTGCGAGCAGGTAGGGGTCGCCGTACAGGCTGTTCAGCTGGGTCATGCTGCCGCGGAGGTTGCAAAGCGAGCACCCGAGCCTGCCGCCTTCGGCGTCGGAGCGGGTGACGCGCGACCGAGGCCGACACGGGTAGGTCGCGCTGGCTTACACACTCGTGACGCTATGGCAACCTTTCCGCACGGCGCCACCCATACGTTACTCAGTGGATAGCCGTGAACCGCGCTCGATGGTGGGTCGGTGTCTCGATCTCGTCGACCACGGCGATCGCGAGGTCGGCAGCTGAGATGGTCGAGTTGCCGTCGGAATCTTTCAAGAGCACGTCGCCTCCGAGCACGTAGGTGCCCTTACTGGCAGTGCCGAGCCAGGAGCCGAAGTCGGTGGGCGGACTGACGAAGAACCAGTCGAGCGACTCGGGCGACGACTGCAGTGCCGCGTAGACGGTGATACCGGTTTCGATCTCGGGCTTCACCTCGGCGGGGAGGTGGTCTCTGGAGACTTCCCAGAGCGTCGGCCCGCCTACTTCTGTGTGCAGCGACGACGCGCCGCCGGTGTAACCGAGCCTGGCAGGGGTTCCGGCGAGGCGGGAGATGAGAACGTCCGCCAATCCTTCGAGCTTGCCGGCCATGTCGCCGCGCGGGGCCAGTGCCGAGTAGACAACATCACGGCCGGGCAGAACGGCGTCGAGGACGTCGCCGTCTAGTGCCGAGCCGATGACGTAGCTGACACCCTCGATGCGGGCCGCTGGTTCTCTGCGGCTGACGGAGGTGACCTCGTGCCCGCGCTTAGCAGCCTCCGCGACGACCGCTGCTCCGGCGTAGCCGGTTCCCCCGAGAACGGTGATTCGTGCCATAATTGCTCCTATACTCTCTGCTGGTAACTTAGTTACCGTACTACAGGTGGTGGGGGTGCGAAAGTACGCACTTTCAGGTGAGAAAGGACATCCGCGGTGACTGTCATCCCATGGGACCCTTACCGCCCGGACTGCCCGTCCCGCCGGCTGCTCGACAGAATCGGCGACCGTTGGACAGTGCTGATCATCGGAGCGCTCGACTCTGAACCTCGACGATTCGGGGCCCTCGCCGCTCAGGTCGGCGGCATCTCGCAGAAGATGCTGACCCAGACACTGCGCTCGCTCGAACGCGATGGCTTCGTCACTCGCACGGTCTATGCCGAGATCCCGCCGCGGGTGGAGTACGAGCTGACACCGCTCGGTCGCTCGCTACAGGGCCCTCTGCGCGCACTTGAGCACTGGGCGATCGCAAACATGTCGGAGATCGTGGTACACAACGACGAGTACGCCGACGCGGCCAGAATGTCATGACGTGCTCCTGCTCTAGGTCTGGACACTCCCCCGTGACGGATCATTTTGGCGAACACCCGCACCGTGAGAGTAGGGCCGACCGGTGGCGCGCTATCCAGGCCGATCGGGTCCTTCAGCGGTGATGGATGCTGCAAGTTCCGGGCTCTGCCAGTAAATCTTTGGGATGCCCCCGTTCTTCGGCGTGCCTGTGGTGACTGAGAGTTTCCGTCTGTCGAAGCTAAACGTCTGGCGGAAACTCTCGACGACTGCTGCTAGCGCGATGACCAGGTAGGTGAAGGTGTTACCGCGGACCGCACGCTTGTTGGGGTTGGCGATGTATTCGTGCTGGTTGCGCTTGAAGTTGCGGTTGACCGGTTCGACACCGTTTCGCGATCAGTGGGCGCGGGAACAGACGGCTGGCTGTCTACGCTGCGTAGGACGAGGGACCTCGCTCTCGCGCCTCTGCAGATTCGTAAGCGGTCCCGCCCCGTCGCGAAAATAGCGGGCATTCGGTCCCTCACGCCATACGGCAGATGAAGTTTCTCGAAATTTCGGAGTTCTGACTTCGGCTCGCGGAGTAGAATCGCGGCCATGGTCGATGAAGACCCGGTGTCGTCTAACCCGCAGCATTACCGCACAGTTTTCGAAAACGAGCACGTCCGAGTCCTGGACTACGCCGACGAACCTGGTGAGGTTACCACCCCTCACCTGCACCCGAACAGTGTGATGATCACGCTCACCAACTTCCACCGACGGCTGAGCACCGCGGAAGGAGATCGAGACGTCCATCTGACCGCGAACCAAGCAGTGTGGATCCCGGCGCAACGCCACGCGGGCGTGAACACCGGGACCACCCCCACGCACACGATCCTGGTCGAACTCAAAGGCGCCGCTGCTGGAGTCGTTGACGAGAGCGTGATCGGCCCCGCCACAACCTGAGCGGATGCACGCTCGAGCGTGCGATACGGGTTCGGCATCATGTGCGGAGGGATCATCGGGCGGTTGCCGCAGCTGCACCAGCAGCGCGGGTCTCACCGGCTTCGGGCTTCGGGCACGAGATAATGAAGCATGTCCTCCTCCCCCGAACGCCGCGCCAATCCGGCCGCCTGGGCCGCATTCTGGTTCGCGCTGGCCGGCCTCGTGCTCATGCCCATCCCGCTGTTCATCGGGCTGATCCTCGGCGGCGGCCTCTCGATCGTCGCCGCAATCCTCGCCGTGATCGCCCTCTTCAAAGGGCTCGCGCGCAGCGGCAAGGGCATCGCGCCCGTCGTGTTCGCCGCGATCTTCATCGCGCTCACATGGGGCGGCATCTCAGTCGGGGGCGGCATCGTCTGGTAGGTCGACCGGCCGGGGATTGAGCCGCTGCCTCTCGACGACCGCCTGAGCGATCACGACTGTGGTTTGGGCCTCGAGCGGAAGAATTGCAACCCACTTGAGCGGGCCGAGGTCAGCGGGTGACCGACGTCATCCCGCGCGACATCGGCGAAGCCCTTGCCGTCGGTGCTGCGTCGACGCGCTCGATAACGACCGGAGCCTTGGCCGCACCGCTCGGCAAGGTGCGGCTACTAGACCTTCTCGGCCGTTTCTGCCCACGCAAGTTCACGGAGCTGCGCTGCCGTGACCGAGGATTGCGGGAAGACCTTGCCGTCGCAAAAGCCACCGCGGAACACGGTAATCGAGTCGGCCAGCTCGGTAAGTTCCTCCTCCTCGCTGGAGACCACAATGACGGCCACGTTCTTCTCGTGGGCGAGATTCCGGATGATGTCGTAGATTTCGCGCTTAGCACCAATGTCCACACCCTTTGTTGGCTCGTCCAAGAGCAAGAGCAAGGGTGCTTGAAGAGTCGCGCGGGCGAAGAGTGCTTTCTGCTGATTGCCGCCGGAAAGGGCGGTGATCGGCGCAGTCGCATCACCCCGGATGGTGACCTGGGCGAGGACACGGTCGGCCGAACCCTTAAGTGCGCGCCAGCGCAGAACACCCCCACGAATGTACTTTCCAAGGACGGGCAATACAACGTTCTCAACCGATGTCATCTGCGGTATGAAGCCGTCGAACTTGCGTTCCTCGGACAGGAACGCAATTCCGGCTTTTATGGCGTGCACTGGACTCTTCGGTCGGAAGTCTTTTCCGAGCAGCCGCATCTGGCCTTCGGCGAGCGGGAATGCTCCGTAGACCGTACGCAGGAACCGCGTGCGTCCCGATCCCACCAACCCATATATCCCAACAATCTCTCCGGCATGGACCGTGAGGTCAACGCCGAAGAGATTGTTACCCGACAGACCGATGGCCTCGAGAACGGGTGTCCCGAATTCATTGGCGCGCACGGCATCCGAGACGGTACGGACGCTGTCGAGTGGGGTTGCCCCGACACCGACACCAACGATTGCACGGACTGCTTCTGTGTTGTCGGGCCCGCTTTGGCCGTGGTCGCCCACGATAGCTTCAATCACCGCAGCACGGTCGACATCTTTAGCGGAGCCGTCCAGTACCACCTGGCCTCCGGACAGGCCCACGATGTGGTCCGCGACCGCAAACACCTCATCGAGTTTGTGGTCCACGAGCAGGACACCGATACCTTGTTCCGTCGTGAGGCGGCGCACGATCCCGAGAAGGTGATCGACCTGTTCCTGCTCGAGCGCAGTCGTAGGTTCATCGAGAAGGAGGAACTTAGCGTTTTGGTTGATGGCCCGCACCACTTCGACCATCTGGCGCTGCGCTACTGGTAGCGACGCGATCAGATCGGACGAGAGAGCAGTGATGCCGTACTCAGCGCAGAGCTCGTCAGCCCGTCGATTCATCTGACGGCGACTGAGCAGCGCACCGCGGACCACTTCTTGACCAAGAAAAATGTTCTGCGCCACCGTGAGCTGACCGACGAGTGAAAGCTCTTGGTATACGCAAGCGATGGCGGCGTCCGCGGCGTCGCTCGGGCCGTGGAATTCCTGGGCGACCCCGTCGATGCGGATGCTACCCTCGTCCGGAACCTCAGCGCCAGAGAGTGAGCGCAGCAGAGTCGATTTACCTGCGCCATTGTGTCCGATGAGAGCCGTCACCTGGCCTGGACGAATTCGGAGGCTCACGTTGGTGAGCGCCTTGGTCGGCCCGTAGCTCTTCGAGATCGAGTCGACAAACAGTCCTTCGCCGGTCATGGCCGTTCTCCTTCGATACGGGTGATGCGTGGCGGACAATGGAAAGAGAGAAACTTGGGTGGCGGCCGGGCGCTGTAACCCGGCCGCCACCCAAGTCAATTCGCGAGGATCAACCGAACTCCTTGGCCCCGACCGCCTGGCCGGTCGTGTACAGCTTCAGCGGCTGGAGCACCTCTGCCGGCACCTCGTCTCCGCCGAGGTAGGTCTGTACGTTGTCGAGCACGATCTTCGCGTACTCGTAGGGTTCCTGAGCAGCGCAAGCCACGTATTCACCCGCAAGCGGTGTATTCGCGGCGCAGAAGCCGTAGACCTTGATCGAGTCCTGCTTGCCGGCTTCCTTGATGGCTTGAAGGGCTCCCACGACCGCGGGTCCCGTGTCACCGAAGATCACGTTGACATCGGGGTTTCCCTGCAGCAGTTCACCGGTGACCTGAAGCGAGACTGCGGGGTCTACGTTGGTGTCAAGAGTCTCGAGCACGGTCGCGTTCGGGTTCTTCGTGATGGCCTCGGTGAATCCCTCGTCACGCTGGTTGGTCGGGATCTGCGAAGGTTCGCCCAGGATGCCGACAACGAGCTTGTCGGTCGTGCCGAGATCCTCGATGGCTTGTTCGCCGAGCTGCCTGCCGCCAGTTTTCTGATCGGCGCCGACATACTGCACGATCGTGGCGCTCTGGTTCTTCAGGCCCTCGGGATCGATGGTGACGTTGACGGAGAAAACAGGGATCTTTGCCTGGTTGGCCACCTTGACGCTGGAGACTCCGGTGTCGGAGTTCACGGCGTTCAATGCGATTGCGCAAACCCCCTTCTGCACGAAGGAGTCAATCTGCGCAAGCTGTTCGCTCTCGCTGTCGTTGGCGATGGCGATGTCGACCTTGTAACCGAGTTCCTTAGCGTGATCCTCGAACCCTTCCTGCATGGCGATGTAGTACGGGTTGATCGTGTTAGGTAACGCCACGCCGATTGTGGGGTTCTCATCCGAACATGATGCGGGGAGGGAATCCGACGGGTTGGCGGAGCCGCCGGTGCCGTCGTCGGTTGCGGAGTTACTGCAGGCGGCAAGGGCCAGGGCGAAGATGCTCACGGCAACAATGCCGAGTGCCTTTCTCGTTTTCATTGTGTTCCTCTCGTAGGGATTGCAGGGGTGGTGGTGCGAATTGAGACCTATTGGGAGGCGGGAGCCGGGGCGGGGCTGGGAGTTCCGGGGCCCACAACCGGCGTCGCTGAGGATGTTGCGGAGCCAGGCGGTCTGGCTGCAGGAGGCGCCTTCTTCGCAATGGCGGGTCGAGCGGATCGCGACCTGCGGAGGGTGTCGAAAGCGACGCCGACGAGGATGATGACGCCGATGACGAGCGACTGCCAGTAGCTCTGCACGCTCAGCACGTTCATGCCGTTGGAGACAGCGGCGATTAGCACGGCGCCGATCATCGCACCGACAACAGTGCCGACGCCTCCGAAGAGAGAGATCCCACCGACGACGGCAGCCGCGATGGAGTAGAACAGCTCGTTACCCGTTCCGGTGGCCGGGAAGCCGACCATCAGGCGTGACGTCACGATCATGCCGCCCATACCGCCGCAGAATCCTGAAATTGCGTAGACCAGGATCGTGGTGCGAGCGATGTTGACGCCAGCCAGACGGGCGGCGTTTTTGTTTCCACCGAATGCGTAGATGTGTACGCCCTGCCGGGTCATCCGCAGCCACAAGCCAGCAATCACAGAGGCGAGCAGCAGCAGCAGCACAGGAAGCGGGACTCCGGCGACGCGTCCTTGGCCGATCCAGGAGAAGCCGATGTCCCGGACCTGAATCGAGTTCGCGCCGGTGATGATCAGGGGGATGGCGAGCGCGACGCCTTGGGTTGAGAAGGTTGCTATGAACGGTGGGATGCGCACATAGTGGATAAGCAACCCGTTCGCCACGCCGAGAGATGTGGCGGCAGCCAGCGCAAGCAACATCGCCAGATACCAGGGAGCTCCGGCCTGCATGATCAAGGCCACGAGCACGCCCGACATGGCGATGTTCGCGCCGGTTGAAAGGTCGATGCCTCCGGTCAGAAGCACGAAGGTCTGCCCAAGGGCAAGGAATCCGATCACCGCGCCGTTCAACAGGAGGGTGAACCCGTTGTCGATGGTACGAAAGTTGGGCGACAAGATGCTGAAAACCAGCAGCACTGCCACCAACACGAAAAATATGCCAGTTTCATCGGGCAGTCGACGCGTTTTCACGTGAACCTCCTTGTTCGTCCGGTGATGAATGTTTGCGGATGGGCCGTGACCTTATCGTTG
>JAODMM010000221.1 GCA_025465015.1 Cryobacterium sp.
TACTTTTTGTGCACTCTTCACCGCGTGCGCTCTGTCCCCATGTCGAGTGGGCAGTTGGGCGTGCAATCGGCGAGGCAGTGAATTTCGACTGGGTCGAACAGCATGTGTTGAAGGGGTCCTCGCGCACGGAGTACTACTGGGAGGGGGAGCGGGGTACCGGGGCGTCCATTGCCTCTGCCCTGCGCGGATGGGAGCATCTCCGCTTCGAGGTTACGGAGGACGCCGGGCTCGGAACGGATGGTGGCCGATGGCTGCACACCCCCGACCTCGGCATTTTCTACGCGCAGACCGACACGGCCGGCAACATCGTGATCCCCGAGGACCGGGTGCGCTACGCGATGGAGGTGGCTGGCCCGAACGCAATGGAGATGCACCGGGAGTTACGGCTCGCCCTGGGTCAAGCCTGGGACGACGAACTCGAGCCCTTCCGACATGCCAGCGACATGAACTCGGTCGTCTGGTTGCACAAAGTCGGCTGAGAGTGAACCGGCGACACCCCTGGACCGGGGCACCGCCGGTTTCTCATCAGACGCTGCGGAAGGCGACGACCGCGTTGTGGCCGCCGAAACCGAACGAGTTGCTGATCGCCAGCAGATCGCCAGAGGGCAGCGGGCGAGGTGTCGTCACCACGTCCAGCGCAATAGCAGGATCTTGTTCGGTGAGGTTGATGGTGGGCGGGGCGGTGCGCTCAGCCAGTGCCATGACCGTGAAGAGGGCTTCGATCGCGCCGGCGCCGCCCAGGAGGTGACCGGTAGACGCCTTTGTGGCGGACACCGGAATGCCGTCGAGCAGGTCCCCGAAGACGCGGCGGAGGGCGTTGTATTCGGCGATGTCACCCACCGGCGTGCTGGTTGCGTGCGCGTTGATGTGCGCGACATCCTTCAACTCGGCGCCCGCGTTGCGGATCGCCGTGATCATGGCGCGGGCCGCTGCGGATCCCTCCGGGTCGGGGGCGGTGATGTGATGCGCGTCACTGGTGACCGAGCCCCCGAGGAGTTCGGCGTAGATGCGGGCACCCCGCGCCTTGGCGTGCTCCTCCGTCTCGACAACAAGTGCTGCAGCGCCCTCGCCCAGCACGAACCCATCACGGGTGATGTCGTACGGGCGCGAGGCTGTGGTGGGGTCGTCATTGCGCTTGGACAGGGCCTGCATGGCGGCAAAGGACGCGATGGGCAGCGGGTGGATCGCTGCCTCTGACCCGCCAGCGATGATGACGTCTGCCAGCCCCTGCTGCAGGTGGCTGTAGGCGTTGGCCAGAGCCTCGGTGCTTGAGGCGCAGGCTGATACCACGGTGCGGATACCGGCACGGGCATGAAGGTCCATGCCGATCGCCGCTCCTGGCCCGTTTGGCATGAGCATCGGGACGGTCATCGGCAGGACGCGTCGGGGCCCCCGCTCACGGAGGGTGTCCCACGCGTCGAGGAGCGTCCAGACGCCGCCGATCCCTGTGGACCAGTCGACGGCCAGGCGTTCAGGGTCAACACCGGGAGCGCCGGCATCAGCCCACGCTTCACGACCGGCGATCAGCGCGAACTGGCTCGACGGGTCGAGCCGCTTAATCTCGTGGCGCTCCAGCACGCTTGAGGAGGGAACCTTCGCCTGCGCGGCGAAGGTGATGGGCAGCGCCGTCTCGGCAACCCAGGCCTGCTCAAGGTTGCTGGCACCGGAGGCACCGGCCAGCAGCGCCGACCAGCTGTCTGCGGCGGTGCCCCCGAGCGGGGACGTGGCGCCGATACCAGTGATCACGATTTTCTTGGTCATAACGTCAACTCTCCGTGGAAATGCGGCACAAGCCGCGACGGGCAGGCCGACCGACTTCTGTCGCCCGGCCTGCCCGTACTGGGGAACTAGTCCTGGGCTTTGACGATGAAGTCGACAGCATCGCCGACGGTCTTGAGGTTCTTGACCTCTTCGTCGGGGATCTTCACATCGAACTTCTCTTCTGCGTTGACGACAATGGTCATCATCGAGATCGAGTCGATGTCGAGGTCGTCAGTGAACGACTTGTCCATCTCAACCGTGTCGGTCGCGATGCCCGTCTCGTCGTTGATGAGCTCGGCCAGGCCGGCAAGAACTTCTTCGGTGGACAATGCCATTGTTTTCTCCTTGGGGGTGTCTCAGTTGACCGAGACTTAGTTTAGAGGGGACTGAGTTGTACTAAGGCAGAACGACGACCTGCGCGCCGAAGACCAGCCCAGCACCGAAGCCGATCTGGAGCGCGAGGCCACCGCTAAGCTCCGGGTGCTCCTCGAGCAGGCGGTGGGTAGCTAGCGGAATCGACGCAGCCGACGTGTTCCCGGTGGTGGCGATGTCGCGGGCGACGACGACCGTCTCGGGGAGTTTCAGCTGCTTGGCGAATTCATCGATGATCCGCATGTTCGCCTGGTGAGGGATGAACGCCGCAAGCTGGTCACTGGTCACCCCGGCGGCATCAAGCGCCTTTTTCGCGACCTTGGCCATCTCCCAGACGGCCCAGCGGAAGACCGACTGGCCCTCCTGGCGCAGGGTCGGCCAGGGAGCTTCCCCTCGGCGGAACTCCACCAGCGTGTGGTCCATGCCCACTGCGTCCGCTCGCGACCCGTCAGAACCCCACACCGTGGCCGAGATTCCGGGGTAGTCACTCGGGCCAATGACCACGGCGCCTGCCCCGTCTCCCAGGAGGAAGGAGATCGACCGGTCCGCCGGATCGACGATGTCGGAGAGCTTCTCCGCACCGATCACGAGTGCATAGCGCGCGCTGCCCGCGCGGATGAGGGCGTCTGCCTGAGCGACGGCATAGGTATACCCGGCGCAGGCCGCGTTGAGGTCATAAGCGGCGGCTGGGGTCGTCCCGACCCGGTCCGCGACGACGGCGGCCATGGAAGGCGACTGCTGCGTGTTGCTGATGGTGGCGACGATGACGGCGTCGATCTGCTCAGGAGCCACCCCCGAGCGCGCAATGGCTTCGCGCGCGGCATCCGTGGCCAGGTCAACCGCCTGCACGTCGTCGCTCGCGCGGGTGCGTGTGATGATTCCGGTTCTCTGCTGGATCCACTCGTCTGAGGAATTGATTGGTCCAACGAGTTCGTCGTTCGGGACGCTGCGGTCTCCGCGGGCAGCACCGACGGAGAGGATTCGGGTGTACGCCGATCCGGTCGACTGCCGGAGGGTGGGCTGGGTCATTCGTCTCTTTCGGGTCGACTCATGGACTGGGCGTCGATGAGTTCACAGGCGGCAGGCAGATCCGCGGGCGTTTTGATGGCAACGGTAGGCACTCCCTTGAGGGCGCGCTTCGCGAGGCCGACCAGGGCTCCGGCGGGAGCGAGTTCGATGATCCCCGTGACACCGGCGTCCTGGAAGGACTGCATGCACTGGTCCCACCGTACCGGCGAGGAGACCTGTCCGACGAGAAGCTGCATGTATCGCCGTCCGCTCGTAACCCGGCTGCCGTCGCTGTTGGTCCACAGAGGGAGGTTCGGTTCGTTT
>JAODMM010000229.1 GCA_025465015.1 Cryobacterium sp.
CCTCTCCTGCGTGGCCGTGTCGTTCGTGCTGGGCTACCGGCTCGGCTGGACCGAACTGGTCGCCGTGGCCTGGGCGGGATCGGTGCTCGTTGTGTCCGGTCTCCTGCACCTCCTCGGTCGCACGGCATACGAGATCGACCTGACCATGCCGGTAGACAGGGTGGTCGTGGGGGACCGTGTGCCCGGGCTCGTGAGCGTGCGGAATCCTTCCCGCAGACGACTCCCTGGGGTGATCGTCGAGGTTCCCATAGGTCAGGGACGGGCGGAATTCGCCATGCCGAGTCTCGGCCGAGAAAGCCAGTTCGATGACGTGTTCATCGTGCCGACGCGTCGTCGAGGGGTGATACCGGTCGGACCGGTCCAGACGGTCCGCAGCGACCCGATCGGACTGTTCCGGAAGGAGCTGGTCTGGGCTGGTCAGATCGACCTCTACGTGCATCCGCGAACGATCTCGATCCCGAGCATGAGCACAGGACTTATCCGAGACCTCGAGGGCAACCCCACCAGAGACCTCACCAACAGTGACGTGTCGTTCCACGCGCTGCGCGAATACGTGCCCGGCGACGAGCGGAGAACGATCCACTGGAAGAGCTCGGCGAAAACCGGAACATACATGGTGCGCCAGTTCGAGCAGTCCCGTCGTAGCCACATGATGGTCGCCCTCAGCATTGCCGCATCCGATTTCGCCACCGACGACGAGTTCGAGATGGCGGTGAGCGTCGCCGGGTCGCTCGGGGTGCGCGCAATCCGCGATGGCCGCTCCCTCTCCGTAGTCACGGGCAATATCGCGCCGGCGTCGGCCAGAGGCCGACCCCCCGGGATACGGAACCTGAGCACCCTCACCCCCCCGAGACTTCTCGACGATCTCAGCAGGGTGGAGGTGACCGACCGCGCCTTCCCCATCGAGGAACTGGCACGGGTTGCCGGGGACACGGTCGCCGGCATGTCCGTTGCATTCTTAGTCTGCGGGTCGGTTACGACGCTCGCTCAGTTGCGTGCCGCTTCAACCAAATTCCCGCTCGGCGTCGAAGTGGTGGCAGTGATCTGCGACCCGGAAATCGTCCCGAGCCTTCGTCGCGTGGGCAGCTTGAGCGTACTCACCATCGGTTTCCTCGACGATCTGCAGAAGAGCCTTGCCCGGACGGCCGCAGAATGAAAGACCACCCCCCGCAGCGCCACAGCGCAACCCCGGGACGCAACCGGCGCCGAATCGCCGGCAACACCGCAGCCCTGGGCGTCACGAGCGCGGTGGCGGTCATCCCTCTCTGGCGAATATACGAGAGCGCCGCCTTCGTCACCCTGGGTCTGTGGGCGTTCTGCATCGGATCCGTCATCGCGGTTCTCGGCTCCCTACGAAGATGGCCGGCCTGGGCAGTAGCCGGCTGGGGGGCTGGGGCGTACCTCATCGCGGGGGTGCCGCTAGCCATACCGGGCCTCGCCATCGCCGGAGTCCTGCCTTCGCTCGACGGACTTGTCGAGTTGCTCTCCGCAACAGCCCTGGCCTGGAAACAGCTGGTGACCATCGTCTTACCGGTGGGCGCTTACCAGGCGCTCCTGGTTCCCGCCCTCATCCTCATCCTCGGGTCGACAATCCTGGGTCTGTCTGCTGCTCTTCGCTCCGGGACCGCTGAGCTCGGGGTGCTGGCCCCGCTCACGCTGTTCGTGGCAGGCATCGCCCTCGGACCGGCCACTGCCACGGCACCGATCGAAAGCGGTATGGCCCTTGTCGCCGCCGTGTTCGCCTGGCTGCTCTGGCTGCGCTGGGAACGGCGGATGTCTGAGGTCAGGCTGGTCGCGAAGCAATCGCCCCGAACCGTGCAGTCCGCAGGGGAGCACCGCTTCGCCGCCGTACGCCGTCTCGCCGCCGCCGCTGTCGTCGTCGCCGTGGCGGTCGCATCCGGAACCGCTGCGACCCTTGCCGCGCCGGCATCCGCTTCTCGTGACGTTCTCCGCACCCGTGTCCAACAGCCGTTCGATCCGCGCGACTACCCGAGCCCCTTGAGCGAGTTCCGCCGCTATCTTCAGCCGGGACTAGCCGATACCGCACTGCTCCAGGTGGAGGGTCTCCCGAGCGGTGGACGCCTTCGCATTGCGACGCTCGACACTTACGACGGTGTCGTCTATTCCGTCGGCAGCGACACGGTGGCGAGCGCGTCCGGCTCGTTCACCCGCCTGCCGTTCCGACTCGACCAGTCCACCGTGGCAGGAGAAGAAGTCGAGCTCTCGGTGACCATCAGAGAGTACGCCGGGGTATGGCTGCCGGGCACCGGTCAACTCGAACGCATCGAGTTTCGGGGACAGTCCGCTGCTGCGCGGTCGGACTCGTTCTTCTACAACGACAACAGCGGAACGGGCGCGGTCCTCAGCGGCCTCGCTGAGGGCGACAGCTACCGCGCGCGATCCGTCGTTCCGCAGTTCCCCGAGGATATTGCGGTACTCCGCCCGGGAACGGCGGTCCTACCGCAGATTGGCGTCGTCCCGGAAGGTCTCGTCCGCGCTCTCGAGGACTTCGTGCCGGCGGATGCCTCCCCCGGTGAGGCGCTGGAGGCCATGATTGAGGGCCTGAAAGCAGCAGGGTATGTCAGCCATGGGATCGGTGAGGACGAACCGGTCAGCCGGTCCGGTCATGGTGCCGACCGCATCGCGCAGCTCTTCACCGACCGCCCCATGCTGGGTGACCAGGAACAGTATGCGGTCGCGGCATCACTCATGGCCCGGCAACTCGGGTTTCCCGCGCGCGTCGTCCTCGGTTTCGCGCCGCAAGGGGCAGGAACCCCCGGGGCGCTCACCGTCAGAGGTTCGGACATCTCTGCGTGGATCGAGGTACAGGTGGCCAGGGGAGAGTGGCTGCCGATCGATTCCACACCGCCGGTGCGCGACGTGCCTGCAAGCCTGCCCGACGCTCCGACGGTCGTGTCGAGACCGCAGTCAGTTGTTCCGCCACCCCAGCAGGAAGACATCGAACAACGGGACCGGACTCCCGCAGTGAGCGCCGAGCAGGACCCGCCGCCGGCCCCTGACCCATTGCTGGCGTTCCTGTGGTCAGCGCTGTCCGTTGCCGGGTGGACACTTCTCGGACTGGCGATCGTGGCAGCACCGTTCTCGGTGGTTGTCCTGGCCAAAATACGCAGACGCCGGCTGCGTGCCCGATCATCATCACCGATCGGCCGGATCAGGGGCGGATGGCGCGAATTCCAGGACACGGCGGTGGACTACGGCATCGCGATTCCTTCGTCCGCGACGCGGGTTGAGGCGGCGGAGATCGTCGGCGGGATGCGGCCGTTGGTATTGGCATCCGTCGTGGATCGTGCCGTATTCGCACCGGGAATCCCGACCGCAGCCGACGCGGAACGAGTGTGGTATTCGGTAGGGGAGCTCCGGGCGTCGCTCGCCCGGGGG
>JAODMM010000261.1 GCA_025465015.1 Cryobacterium sp.
CATGGTGAGGGAGAGCCCACGCCATTGCGGACCGAGCGAGGCGAGGAACCCAGCCAGCCCGCCCGCCTGCACCTCGTGCCGCTCGTACTGCCAGTCGAGTCCGAGAACCTGGTAGGCAGCGTTGTGCAGCGCGGGCGAGAGGGAGTGCGCGATCGGCGCACCCAGCACAGCCAGGCGCGTACCCTGCACCGTTCTCGCTTCCGCCATCATCTCATCAGCCATGCTCAACCATATTCCGGATGGTCGGCCATCCAAGCCTGCCACTGGGCTACAGCTGCGTCATGTTCGTCGGCCGTGGCGGAGAAGATCGTCTCGCCCGTGTCTAGGTTCCAGGTGACGAAGTAGAGCCAGGGCCCGTCCGCGGGATGGAGGGCGGCGTCGATCGCAAGGTCGCCTGGATTCGAGATCGGTGCCACAGGAAGGCCGGGGTGCACATACGTGTTGTACCGGTTGCTCGGATCGGCTCTCTCGGCGTCCGTCGTGGTGACCAGGTGGGTGTTGCCCGTTCCATACGCCACCGTGGCGTCGGACTGCAGCAGGCCGCTCTCCCACTGGGCTGGGTCCAGCCGGTTCAGGAACACGCGCGCGACCTTGTAGTAGTCCTCTTGAAGCCCCGCCTCACGCTGGATGAGCGCCGCAAGCACGATCGTGTTCCAACGGTTCTCGGGCGGCACGCCGGCTTCATCGAGAGCTTGGAACTGGCGGTCGACCAGTGTCTTCACTGCATCGTGGGCCGTGATGTCCGGCGGGAAGGTGTAGGTCGCTGGAAAGAGGAAGCCCTCCAGCGAGGTGGCCTCAGCCGGGAGTCCGAATGAGGCGAGGTCGGCGGCCGCCGCCTGGATGTCCGCGAGCGGGATACCGGTGCCTTCCGAGAGCGACTGGAGCGCGACAGCAGCCGGGGTCCCCTCCGGTACGACGACGGTCTCCTCCAGCTTGCGTGCCGGGTCGAGCAACGCGTCGAGGGCGGCCCTGGCGCTCATCTTGTTCGCGAGCTGGTAGGCGCCGGGCTGGAACACCGGCGCGGGCGACTGCGCCAGGAGGAGACTATAGAACGCGTCGAAGCTTTTGACCACCTTCTGGGAGACCAGCGACCGGGTGATGTCCTCCCCGGTCTCACCCTTATGGATCATCACTACGATCTCGCCCTCACCGTCGCCGGTGTAATCGGCGGGGCCTTGGGAAGCCCCGAAGAGCTTGGTGAGCGGGGCCTGCAGCGCAAATGCGGCGCCGGCCATCAGAGCGATGAAGACGAGGAGCACCACAACGCACCCCCACGCCCCCTTGTGGCTCGTTCGTTGGCGGGGGGCGGAGCTTCCGAGGCGCGTCCGCCGATCTGCACGGCGCCCGCCCTGACCGGCGTCGCGCGCCGCCCGCCGTGAGGATCGAGTGGGAACCTCCCAGACACCGGCCCCGGTGAGGTGGGTCGGGTCGTCGTCCTGATTCTCAGGAAGCGGATGCCCCGACGTTTCCTCATTGCCGGCAAGTGCACCACCGAGGAACTCGTCCCAGCGCTTCTGAGCGTCTTCGGGGGTGGCATCTCCCCCGGGCGTCTGGGCGTCCTGTGGCGGCGGGGTGTGCGACACGACTAGGACCTTCCGGTGGGATCAGCGGGCGAACCTGGTGGCTTCCCTGATGCACGTTCCGAGTCGAGAGCGTGCTGCAGAATTATAGTGGCCGCCACCTGATCGACCACTGGGCGCTGCGTCTTCGCTCGTCGTCCGGATGCCCTCAGGGCCGATTGCGCTGCGACCGTGCTCAGACGCTCATCCACCAGTCGCACCGGCACGGAGA
Source organism: Cryobacterium sp. (assembly GCA_025465015.1). Lineage (GTDB taxonomy): Bacteria > Actinomycetota > Actinomycetes > Actinomycetales > Microbacteriaceae > Cryobacterium. Next base: position 1,792 of record JAODMM010000261.1, read on the forward strand.
GCGTTCCCGCGAGGGCACCGGCAAAACCGATCGCATCATCGGTCGAAGCCGTCGCTCGGCCGGAGAGGGCAAGGGGCAGGCCGACGACCACCTCGATCGCGTCCAGTTCGGTCACGATCCCGGTGAGCCTGAGCAGGTCGGAGGTCCCGGCGCGGTCACGCAGTACCGTCTCGACGGGAGTGGCCAGCATGCCGTGGGCATCGCTCCGGGCGACGCCGATCCGAACGGTACCCACGTCGACGCCGACCCTCACGCCAAGCCTCATGCCCTATCCGCCTGCTGCCAGGCGGACTGCCTCGAGCGCGGCCGGGATAGCGGAAGCGTCGGTTCCGCCGCCCTGTGCGAGGTCGTCCTTGCCTCCTCCGCCTCCGCCGAGGATCCGTGCAGCTTCCCTGGCGAGCACGCCGGCGCGGCGGCCGGCCTCCCGGGCTGCCTGGTTGGTTGCGACAATGACGACCGGCTTCTCTCCGACGACTGCGGCGAGGGCGACCACGGCGGCATCACTGCCGAGACGCTCCCGCGTACTCGTGACCAGCATCCGCACGTCGTCACCGCTGTTCATGGTGCCGAGGTTCTCAGCCACGAGGGTCACCGCTCCCGTCCGCATGGCCGTCGCGGCAAGAGCTGGGACACGATCAGAGAGGGCACGTGTTTCGAAACCCGCGATTTTCTTCTCGGCGGCTTTCAAACTCTGCACAAGGTCGTTGATGCGCTCGGGAAGCTGTTCCCGGGGAGTTTTGAGGTTGGCTGTCAGCTGGGAGACGATGGCGCGCTCTGCAGCCAAATCACGGAACGCTTCCAGGCCGACGAGGGATTCGACCCTTCGGTTCGACGAACCCACGGATGACTCGCTGATGAGATTGATCATGCCGATCTCGGCGCTTGAACTCACGTGGGTCCCGGCGCAAAGTTCACGGGACCAGGGCCCGCCGATGTCCACCACCCGCACCCGGTCGCCGTACTTCTCGCCGAACAGCGCCATCGCACCGAGCGCCTTGGCTTCGGCGAGGGGCAACTCCCGCGTGACCACGTCGAGGTTGTCGCGGATCGCGTTGTTGGAGATCTCCTCGATCTCGCTGCGGGTCGCGGGCGACAATGACTGATTCCACGAGAAGTCCAGCCGAAAGAATCCGGCCTTGTTGTAGGAGCCGGACTGGTGGGCGTTCGGACCGAGGACTTGGCGAAGCGCCGCATGCAGCACGTGTGTGCCGGAGTGCGCCTGCCGCGCTCCGCGTCTTGAGTGCGCGTCTACAACACTTGTCGCACGTTCACCCACACCCACTTCGCCCAAACGCACCTCAACCTTATGGCTAATCAGACCCTTCACAGGCTTCTGGACGTCGAGCACTTCGAGCTCGTAGCCGGGGCCCACAATGAGACCGGCGTCAGCTTCCTGACCGCCGGACTCGGCGTACAGAGCCGTCTCCGCCAGGATCACTTCGGCGATCTGACCGGCGACAGCACGGCCCACTGACACGCCGTCAACGATAAGACCAAGCACGGAAGACTCGGTCTGAAGAGTGTCGTAGCCGGTGAAAACGGTCTCGCCGGCAGCCCGGAACGCGCTGTACACGGACAGGTCGGCCAGGTGCGTCTTCTTGGCTTTCGCGTCCGCTTTGGCTAGTGCCCGCTGGCGGGCCATCAAGGTGTCGAAAGCGTCGCGGTTGACGCTCAGCCCCGCCTCTTCGGCCATCTCGAGAGTGATCTCGATCGGGAACCCGTACGTGTCGTGCAACAGGAAGGCCGTGTCACCGGGAAGTTCTTTCTTCTTGTCGTCCTTCGTCTTCGACACCGCGAGGTCGAGCACAGCGCTTCCGCTAGCGAGAGTCCGAAGGAACGTCTCCTCCTCGGCGAAAGCGGCCTGGCCGATCCGGTCGAAGTCCGCTTTCACTTCCGGGTATGCGGCGCTCATCGCGTCTCGTGACGCTGGGAACAGTTCGGGGAAGGTTGCGGTGTCGACGCCGAGCAGGCGCATGGCCCGGACACTCCGTCTGAGAAGGCGTCGCAGGATGTACCCACGCCCTTCGTTGGAGGGGGTGACGCCGTCGCTCATCAGCATGAGAGAGGACCGTACGTGGTCGGCGACGATGCGCATCCGCACGTCGTCGTCGTGGTCAGCGCCGTACCGGCGGCCGGAGAGCAGTGCCGCACGGTCGAGAACCGGACGCACCTGGTCGATCTCGTACATGTTCTCGACACCTTGCTTGAGGAAAGCGACGCGCTCAAGGCCCATGCCGGTATCGATGTTCTTCTTCGGCAGGTCACCGAGAATCGTGAAGTCGTTCTTGCTGGTTCCCTCCCCCCGCAGGTACTGCATGAAGACAAGGTTCCAGATCTCGACATAACGGTCGTCGTCGGTGGCCGGTCCGCCGTCGGCGCCGTAGGCGGGGCCGCGGTCGAAGAAGATCTCCGAACAGGGTCCGGCAGGCCCGGGCTGCCCTGTGGACCAGAAATTCGAGTCCATCCCCAGCCGCTGGATCCGCTGCTCGGGAACGCCGAGGGCGCGCCAATATCCGAACGCCTCATCGTCGTCCTGGTACACGGTGACCCAGAGGTCTCTCTCATCGAAGCCATAGCCACCGCCCGCCTCCGACGTGGTCAGGAGTTCCCAGGCGTAGCCGATCGCCTGCTCCTTGAAGTAGTCACCAAAGGAGAAGTTGCCGTTCATCTGGAAGAACGTGCCGTGTCGCGGGGTCTTACCAACCTCTTCGATGTCGTTCGTGCGGATGCACTTCTGCACGCTCGTGGCGCGCGGGTACGGCGGCGGCACCAAACCCGTCAGGTAGGGAACGAACGGCACCATCCCCGCGACGGTGAACAGGAGGGTGGGGTCATCGCTGACCAGTGAGGCAGAGGGAACCACAGTGTGGCCCCGGTCGGCGAAGAATTCGAGCCAGCGCCCGCGGATGTCGGCAGTCTGCATGGGTTCCGTTGTCTGGAGAGTGTACGTGGAGAAAGGAAAGGACTAGAGCCGGGGAGTTAAGCGGCTACTTCTTTGACAACTCATCGATGGTGGCCTCCGCGTCGCCTAGAGCCGCACGCAGTTCCGCTTCACGCTGCCGGTACCCGTCGGAGATCGCTTCACCGAACTCGCGGGCCTTCGCGTCGAGTTCGGTGAAGAACTGCTTACCCTGCTGGGTCTGATTGAGTTCGTGAGCGACCACGAATCCCGCGGCAATGCCAACGATCAACCAGGCGAAGTTCTTCATCACGATGCTCCCTCGGTATTTCTTGTCCTGCAGTCAAGAGTAGTGGTCTACTGTTTCCCGGTCTGGCGGGAACCGGTCGGAACCGCCGCGTGAAAAGCAGCGCGAACGGCCGCAGAGAAGCCCGCGAGCTTTATCAACGGCCCGCCGACGGTCGCCGCGAACAGAGCAACCAGCGCGGACACGTTACCCGTGACGTCTGCGACGTTGTGGGTGATGGTATCAACGCGATCGAGTTGCCGGTTGGTGTGTTGGATGGTGGTGGTGGTCTCTTCGAGGATCGGCGCCACGTTGGTGCTCATGTCACGGATGGCCTTCGTGGCTTCGTCGAGCACTCGCCCGAGTTTCACCAGTGGGATGGCCAGAAGACCCACCAGCACGGCGAACACGCCCGCAGCGATCAAACCGGCAATATCTCCACCTGACATTGACAACACGTCCATTCCGGTCCCGGCATACAGAAGGGCGGACCACCCATGCGGGTGATCCGCCCTCCAGCGTAGTTCAGATACTGCGCCGGGTGCGTGCCGACGGCGAATCCTTAGCGTGCGGCGTAGTACTCCACGACGAGCTGGACTTCACACGTCACGGGAACCTCGGCACGCTTCGGGCGACGCACGAGACGCGCCTGTAGCTTGTCGAGCTCGACGTCGAGGTAGGCGGGAACCTTGGGCAGGACGTCGACGTGACCGCCGGCTGCTGCAACCTGGAACGGTTCGGTTCCCTCGCTGCGGGCCTTCACGTGGATGAGCTGACCCGGCTTCACACGGAAAGACGGGCGGTCGACGAGCTGGCCGTCGATGAGGATGTGGCGGTGAACGACCATCTGGCGAGCCTGGGCGGTGGTGCGGGCGAAGCCGGCGCGTAGGACGAGAGCGTCGAGACGCATCTCGAGAAGCTCGACCAAGTTTTCACCGGTCAGGCCCTGCGACTTGCGAGCTTCCTGGAACGCGATCTTCAGCTGGGCTTCGCGGATGCCGTACTGGGCGCGCAGGCGCTGCTTCTCACGCAGACGAACGGCGTAGTCAGAGTCGGCCTTGCGCTTGGTGCGGCCGTGCTCGCCGGGAGCGTAGGGGCGCTTTTCGAGGTACTTGGCAGCCTTCGGGGTGAGGGCGATGCCGAGAGCCCGCGAGAGGCGGGTCTTGCTACGGGTACGTGACTTGGTAGACACGGGATCCTTTCAATGGAACTCAAACGATGGAATCCCAGGCGCTGCACCGTGCCGCCCTTCGAAAGAGGAGCACCACACAGAGCGAGGGGAAAGTCAGAGGGGTGTTGCCACGGGCCGCTCGGCTAATGAACGAATCCCATCCAACCCGGAAATGGACGCAGCCGCACGCCAAAGCCAGTTGTAGGCAGCGTCCAGACTAACACATCCAGGGTCGTAGAACCGGCGGGAGCCTAGTGCCCACGCACGATCCGCCTGAGCTTTGCGAGCCGGGCTGAGACGTCCCGCTCGTTGCCGTGCTCCGTCGGCTCGTAATACTGCACCGTGCTGAGTTCGTTGGGCGCATACTGCTGGCCGAGCACGCCGAGGGTATCGTCGTGCGGGTACTTGTAGCCCTTGCCGTGCCCGAGTCGTTTGGCACCGGGATAGTGCGCATCACGGAGGTGTTTCGGAACCCGACCCAGCTTCCCTGCCCGAACGTCAGCGATGGCAGCGTCCAGAGCCATGTAGGCGGCATTGGACTTCGGCGCACAGGCCAGGTGAACCACCGCTTGGGCCAGGGGGATCCGACCTTCCGGCATCCCGATCAGTTGTACCGCGTCGGCGGCTGCGACCGCGATGACGAGCGCCTGCGGGTCCGCCATGCCGATATCTTCCGAAGCGAGCACGATGATCCGGCGCGCGATGAAGCGCGGGTCCTCCCCCGCCTCGATCATCCGAGCGAGGTAATGCAGTGAGGCGTCCACGTCCGATCCACGCACGGATTTGATGAACGCACTGATCACGTCGTAGTGTTCGTCGCCGTTGCGGTCGTACCGCAGCAGCGCGCGATCGACGGCAAGAGACACTGTCTCCGCCGTAATCACAGGCTTCCCACCGTCCGATTCGGCCGGAGCCTCCCCGGGAACGGAGGCAGACGATGCCGCCGAGACGGATGCCGCCTCCAGCGCTGTCAGCGCCCGGCGTGCGTCCCCGGATGCGAGCCGGATAATCGCGGCGCGCGCCTCACCCTCCAGGACGAAACGGCCGTTCAGGCCACGACGATCTGTCACGGCGCGGTCGACGACGACGCCGAGATCCTCGTCGCTGAGGGTCTCAAGCGTCAGGAGGAGCGAGCGAGACAGCAGCGGGGAGATCACCGAGAACGACGGGTTCTCGGTGGTCGCCGCCACAAGGATGATCCATCCGTTCTCCACACCCGGGAGCAGTGCGTCCTGCTGAGCTTTGGTGAAGCGGTGGATTTCGTCGAGGAAGAGCACCGTGGACAACCCGTAGAGGTCTCTGCTTGACCGTGCCTCGTCCATCACCTGGCGCACGTCGCGCACGCCCGCCGAGACAGCGGACAACTCCACGAAACGGCGACCCGAACTGTGGGCGATAGCCTGGGCGAGGGTCGTCTTGCCGGTTCCGGGCGGCCCCCACAGGATCACCGAGACGGAGCCCTGTTCCCCCGACTTGTCGCTCGCGAGGCTGACCAGGGGCGAACCCGGAGTGAGAAGGTGCCGCTGTCCAGCGACCTCGTCCAGGCTCTTCGGACGCATGCGCACCGCAAGGGGTGTCGCGCCGCTGCGCAGACCGGGTTGAGCATCCGACATCCTCCCAGCGTAGTTTGTACCGCCGACAGCACCCCTACGGACCTGTGGGCTGTGGGCCATGAAAGGGTGACGAGAGGCCACCGAGCCACACGCTTCCCCGGTGGGATCGACCACGCGGGGGTTCGATAGAGTTCACAGTGGCCCGGCCGGGTGAGCCCACCGGGGCATTTCCTGTCTCACACGCCGGCGACGCCGGACTGGCAGCACCTCTGGAGGAACCACGTGGCACCCACCAACAAGCCGGACCGCGCGTCCCGTGACGAACGAGCGCGGCTTCGTGCCTACCAGGCGCGTCGCGCTGTGCACGAGCACCAGCAGAAACGCCGGGTGCGGGACAACATCTTTGCCGGGGCGAGCCTCCTGGTCGTGCTGGTCGTCGCTGTAACGGCTCAATTGTTCTTCTTCAACGGTGGCCCCGGCACTCCTCCACCGTCAACCGACGCCGCCACCGCGTCCCCCGCGCCCTCGACCTCGTCGACCCCGGACCCGACCGAGAAAAGCGGCGACGCCCCCTCCCCCGAGCTGGCCGAGAACCGCACCTGGACCGGAACGCTCACCCTGAACGACGTTCCCCTCGGCATCGAGCTCGACGGTGCCGCGGCGCCCCAGGCTGTCGCGTCCATGGTGGACTTGGTGAAGACGGGCTTTTACACCGGGGTCACCTGTCATCGCCTGACCACCGGCGGCTTCTTCGTGCTCCAGTGCGGCGACCCGACGGGAACCGGGAGCGGCGGGCCCGGGTACAGCTACGGTCCGATCGAGAACGCTCCGGCGAATGACGTCTACCCGGCCGGGACGCTCGCAATGGCCCGTCAGGGCGGGAACGCGTCCAGCATGGGCAGCCAGTTCTTCATCGTCTACGACGACACGACGATCCCCTCCGACGAGGCGGGCGGTTACACGGTTCTGGGGCGCGTCACAAGCGGACTGGACCAGATGAAGGGCAAGATCACGGATGCCGGCGTCGAAGGCGGCGGTACCGACGGCAAGCCCGCGGTCGCCACCACGATCACGGCGGCCACAGTTCAGTAGCATCCCCATCGCCGGGCAGGGGTGCAATAGGCTTGTGCCGGTATTAGCCCGCTAGCGGGAACTCAAGGAAATCGGACTAGGTGAAGCTCTTGGCTACGACAGATCAGCAACCGTGGGGTCGCGTCGACGAAACCGGCACTGTCTACGTGCGGGAGGGAGACGGCGAACGCGCGGTCGGGCAGTACCCCGATGCCACCCCCGAAGAGGCGTTGGCCTACTTCGAGCGCAAATACGTCGAACTCAACGGCCAGGTCACTCTGCTGGAACAGCGTGCGAGGGGCGGCGCCCCTGCCGCCGACATCGCCAAGGGCGTGACGACCCTGCAGGCCGCGGTCGCCAGTGCGAACGCCGTAGGTAACCTCGCTGCGCTCGCCGACCGCCTCAGCGCCCTCGGGGGCGCAGTCACCGAACTCACCGAACAGCAGGGAGCAGAGGCGAAGGCCGCCGTGCAGGCCGCCGTGGCCGAGCGTACCGGCATCGTGGAAGAGGCCGAGAGGCTCGCCGCCGAAGACCCGGCTAAAACCCAGTGGAAGCAGGCGAGCGCAGCGCTTGACGCACTGTTCGCCCGGTGGCAGGCGCACCAGCAGGACGCACCGCGCATTCCCAAGGGCGAAGCGAACGAGCTGTGGAAGCGGTTCCGCGCCGCGCGCACCACCATCGAGCAGAACCGGAAGAGCTTTTTCGCGGAGCTGGACAGCACCCACCGTGACGTGCGATCCCGCAAGCAGCAGCTGATCGAGCAAGCTGAGGCGCTCGCATCCAAGGGCCCGGAAGGCGTTCCCGCATATCGTGCGCTCCTGGAGGAGTGGAAGAAGTCCGGCCGTTCGGGCAAGAAGCAGGATGACGCGATGTGGGCCAAGTTCAAGGCCGCGGGCGATGTGCTGTACGCCCGGAAATCTGAGGTCGACGCCGAGGAGAACGAGGAGTTCCAGGGCAACCTCGACCAGAAGCTCGAACTGCTGAACGAGGCCGAGACCCTGCTGTCTGAGACGGATCGCACGAAGGCGCGAGCGGCATTGAGTTCTATCCAGCGCCGGTGGGAGGCGATCGGTAAGGTCCCTCGTGACCAGGTCAAGGTCGTCGAGGAACGCCTGCGCAAGGTCGAAGCCGCCGTCCGCAAGCTCGATGACGAGCACTGGAAGCGCAACAATCCCGAGACAAAGGCCCGGGCCGAGGGACTCGCCGGGCAGTTGCACGATGCCATCGCGAAGCTGGAAGCCGATCTGTCATCCGCGGAGGCGAGCAATGACGCGGCAGCTGTCAAGGAGGCTCGTGACGCCCTCGAAGCTCGGAAGGCTTGGCTGAAAGCCATCGGCCAGTAGCACACGCAACGTTCGGGGGAACCAGCCGGTTCCCCCGCTGTCCACAGGGACGGAACCCGGGTCAATTCACACAGATCGAGGGTTCGAAACCTCGGACCCCGTCGCGCCGACGACCCTGGGTTCATGAGCCAACGTCTGGGCGTCGTCCTATCGATCCTCGACCTTCCGATGGCGGAGCTCGGTGCTGCCCGGCTCGACGGCGAGGTGTATGCCCTCGCCGATGGGTGGTGCTCGCTCGACCAGGCGGATGCCGCGGCTACCAGGGCCGTGGCTGCGGGACTCCTCGTTCCCGTGCGTGCCATTGCCGAACGGATGACCGCGGCCTGGATCTACGGGGTCGCTCCCCTTCCGTCCCCGCACCAGTTCTGTGTCGACCAGGGTGCTCGTGCCCACATTCCGCCCTCGGCACAGCTGCAGCTGCGCGAAGTGACCTGTCCACCGGAAGACATGGTGGAGCTGGCGGGTCGCCGCGTCACCACGCCCCTGCGGACCATCTGCGACATCGCCCGAACGATTCCCGCTGGAACCGCCGACGTCGAGTCGGTCCTTGCGGCGTTGCTGGGCTACGCCAACCTCACCGCCGACGACGTCGCACGTCAGCTGGCCGCCCGGACCAATGCGCCCAATAAGGCACTTGCAGCGGGGCGAATCCGCCGAGCAGAACTCCTGCGCGCCACAGCGGCGAAGCAGGAAGATCAGCCGTCGTTGACCCGGTAGACGTCGTAGACCGCATCGATGCGCCGGACGGCGTTCAGCACCCGGTCCAGGTGCGTCGTATCGCCCATTTCGAAGACGAAGCGGCTGAGGGCAAGGCGCGCGCTGGAGGTGTTGACGGTGGCCGAGAGGATGTTGACGTGGTGTTCGGATAGCACGCGGGTCACGTCGGAAAGCAGTCCCGATCGGTCGAGCGCCTCGATCTGGATCTGCACCAGGAACAGGCTCTTCGAGGTGGGCGCCCACTCCACGTCGATCATCCGCTCAGGTTCCTTGAGCAGCGAAACCACGTTGTGGCAGGCGGCTTGGTGCACCGAGACGCCGGCCCCACGAGTGACGAACCCGACGATCTTGTCGCCCGGCACCGGAGTGCAGCAGCGGGCCAGCTTGACGAGGATGTCAGGAGCACCCAGCACGAGAACTCCGGCGTCGCTGTTGCGCAAGGACTGGTTGCGACTGCGGGGAGCGACGGGCAGGTCTGCGCCATCGGCCTCCTCCACGTTCTGAAGCGAAGCGACAACCTTCTCCAGCACCGATTGGGTGGAGACGTGACCTTCACCGACCGCCGCATAGAGCGCCGAAACGTCCTCGTACTTCATCTGGGCGGCAACCTCAGCGAAGGAGTCCTGGTTCATCAGCTTCTGAAGCGGCAGGTTCTGCTTACGCATCGCACGGGCGATCGATTCGCGCCCCTGTTCAATCGCCTCGTCGCGGCGTTCCTTGGTGAACCACTGGCGGATCTTGTTTCGAGCGCGCGGGCTCTTGACGAAATTGAGCCAGTCCTGACTCGGGCCGGAGTCCGGGTTCTTCGAGGTGAAAACCTCGACGACATCGCCAGTGTTGAGGGTGCTCTCCAGTGGCACCAGGCGCCCGTTGACCTTCGACCCCATGGTGCGGTGACCGACTTCAGTGTGCACGGCGTAAGCGAAGTCCACCGGGGTCGCGCCGGCCGGCAGGCCGATCACGCGTCCCTTCGGCGTGAAGACGTAAACCTCTTTGGCCCCGATCTCGTAGCGCAGCGACTCCAGGAACTCGTCGGGATCTGCCGTCTCCGCCTGCCAGTCGGAGATGTGCGCGAGCCACGCCATATCCGTGTCGCTCTGAGGTCCGGGGCCTGCGCTCTTCCCGTTTACCTGCTCCTTGTACTTCCAGTGAGCCGCAACACCGAACTCGGCGCGCTGGTGCATCTCCTGGGTACGGATCTGGATTTCCACCGGACGGCCGCTTGGCCCCATGACGGTGGTGTGCAGTGACTGGTAAAGGTTGAACTTGGGAGTCGCGATATAGTCCTTGAACCTGCCCGGCAACGGCGTCCACCGAGCGTGAATCGCGCCCAGCACTGCATAGCAGTCGCGCACCGAGTTCACCAGGACCCGGATTCCCACGAGGTCGTAAATCTCATCGAATTCACGTCCTCGCACCACCATTTTCTGGTAGATCGAGTAGTACTGCTTCGGCCGGCCCGCGACTTTACCGCGGATGCGAGCGGCCTTCAGATCATCGTTGATCGCGTCGATCACCTGCTGCACGAATTCCTCGCGCTGCGGAGTGCGCTGTTTGACGAGGCTGTCTATTTCCGCGTACAACTTCGGGTACAGCACAGCGAACGACAAGTCCTCGAGTTCCCACTTCA
>JAODMM010000013.1 GCA_025465015.1 Cryobacterium sp.
AGCTGCCGTCAAGTCGCTCCATCCGGTTCAGGGTCGGCAATCCAGTGACCGGGCGCCGGAGCAGGAGGTAGCCGAACCCGACCTGTCGAACGTCACGACGGGCGAAGTCGCTGAGCCACGCCTGGTAGAGCCGGTCGAAGTCGGCAGTGCCCGGGCGGGTGCCGCCGTCGCGAATCCACGTCTCTGCGTATTCGGTGGGAGATTGCACCTCACGTTCGATGACCCAGACATCGAGGGCGCCTGCATCCGTTGCCCTCAGCCAGTCCTGCAAGCGGTCGAAGGCGTCGGCTTCCTGCCGGTACTCCCAGTTCCCGAGCAGTTGCGCGACACCGCCGGCGTTGAGGTGCGCCCCAACCTGGCGGACGACGGCCTCCACAAGAGCGTCGCCGTCGAGCCCCCCGTCCCGGTATTCATAGGTCGGCACTCCCGAGGTACGCGGGGTGATGACGAACGGCGGGTTGGAGATGATGTGGTCGAAACGTTCCCCTGCCACAGGCTCGAAGAGACTGCCGAGCCTGAATTCGATGTTGTCGATGCCGTTCAGCCGGGCGTTCAGCCGGGCCAGTTCCAGGGCGCGTTCCGAAATGTCCGTGGCGACAACGGTGACGGCATGACGGGCGGCATGCATGGCCTGAATCCCGCAGCCGGTGCCCAGATCGAGCGCCGTACCGACGGGATGTGGGAGCATCAGCCCTGACAATGTGAGCGAGGCACCACCCACGCCAAGCACGTGGTTCTCGCTGAGCGGGCGGCCGAGCGCCAGTTCGCCCAGATCGGAGGCGATCCACCAGCTGCCTGCACCGTGGCCGTCGATGAAGCTGTACGGGCGCAGGTCGAGCAACGGCCGCACAAGCGGGGCCCGGGTGGCGGAAGGCACGCTGGCGCCAGGGTCGGTGCCCTCCGACATGGCTTCGCGGGCATCGAAGAATGCGACGAGTCCGAGCCCAACCGCACCCGCCACACCGAGGGAGGGCAGCGCCTGCTCGAGCTCAGGCGCAGAAACCGGAAGTCCCAGCACGAAAAGTTGCGCCAGGGTGGCGGATTCCGGTGGCCGCGAACGGTCGTTGCGGAGAGCGTCCAATGCCCGCTGAGCTGGGACCCTCTGGTTCCGGTGCAGAGCAGCATCCGCTTCCACACCCCAGAGCCCAGTCAGCGCGGTGACGCTGAAGTTCGCGGCGGTCAGGTCCTGTCGGAGCCGGTCGATCGATGGAAGATCCAGCGGAGAAGTCACGCTTCCATTCAACTGCACCCAGCTAGGGCCGAGCGTCTACCCGCCGCTTCCTCACGTGGGGCCATCAACGCAGTCGGTCCTGCGGCCATCCGCCCGGATGTCCGCAGGTCGCCGCCGCTCGGCGGGATCCGACCGCCAGCGCCCGCGCGATCGAGCGTGAGCGAAGTCGCGACTCGATGAATCCCGCGATGAAGCTGTCACCGGCGCCGGTGGTGTCAACCACGTCAGCTGGTTGTGCCACCTGGTACCACCACACGGACCCATCGGTGGCGAGCGCTCCAGCCGGGCCCCGCGTCACGACGACGGACCCCGAGCCCCCTCGCAGAGCGGAAACGGCCCAGTCTCGCGCAGCCTGCTCGCTCTTCCCCACCGAACCGAAGGCGACGTCCAGCCGCGAGAAGCCGGCGGCGACGGCGCAGTCCTGGCTCACCACGGCTCGAGTGCCGCGCGCCGCGAGCTCGTCGCGCAGGTCGTCGGCCCGCGGAAGCATGCCGATGTGCACCCAGTCAGCCCGGGCAATATCCTCGAGTTCCGCGGTGCCCGGGAAATAGTCCGCGGTGACACCGAATTCCTCGCTCTCGAACACCCGGTCGCCGTCCGCCGTCAAACGAATGACAGTGAGCGCTGTGCGACCGGCCAGTGTGACCAAACCCGTCGTCCGCACCCCCGACTCGACAAGGCCCCGGCGAATGAGATGACCATCGGCGTCCGGTCCGATCGCCCCGTAGTAATGGGCCTCGATCCCGGCCGCAACGAGGTTCACGGCTACGTTCAGGGCATTCCCTCCCACGAACACCCGTTCGGCGGTGCCGACATACCTGTCGATTGTGTTGTCGCCGACCACGGCCACCCGCGGAACACCCGCCGGCACCGTCAGCGAGGCTGGAGCCGTGGTCACCATGACCCTCTTAGTACTGCAGCTGCTTGTAGTAACGGCGAGTGGTGAGCGGGTGGTCGCGCAGCACCTCGAGGTGGGCGCTGACCCGTTCGAAGACCGTGGCCAGCAGCACGGGCGAGATGAGCGCGCGTACTTCCTGGGAGATGCCGGGCAGGGAGAACTCGGCGGTGTCGAAGACCGAGATGCGGTCGGTGACCCGCGGCGCGAATGCCTCAACCCGGTCGGCCAACGGTCTCGCCGCATCCTCGCCCTTGACGATGATGACGCTGACGCCCTCCTCCACGAGCTCCAGGGTGCCGTGGAAGAAGTCGGATGCGTGCACCTGGCGTGTGCGGATCCACTGCATCTCCTCTAGGATGCACATGCCGTAGTACCAGGCTTCGGGCCAGACCGATCCGGCACCGTTGATGATGTGGTACTCGTCGTGCTGGATGAGCTCGGCGAACTCAGCGGCGCGCGGCTCGAAGGTGCGCTTGACATCGACGAGGAGGCTAGGATGTTTTTATATCTC
>JAODMM010000042.1 GCA_025465015.1 Cryobacterium sp.
CGTGCGGCACTGTGCCACCTCGCTGTTTCCTGTGCACGCGCTCGGATCAGTTCCCGAGTCGCCGTCGTCGCGGTGGCGACCGGGAACTCCTCTCGCAGCGACCTGTCCACACCGGGGCGGGCTACCGCACCCGAGCCCCGCGTGACACCTGCACCATCTCGTCCCGTGGGACGAGCTTCATGCGGATGCGTCCCTCCGCAGCGCCCAGCGCGCGCTCGTGTTCGTCGAGGTTGTGCCAGCCGCTGAGGTCGGTGTACGCGACCCCCCGCTCATCGAGCATCTCGACCACGCTCTCCTCCGAGGGCGCCTCGGGACGCCACCAGTTGCCGCTGTCGTTGATTAAGTGCCGGATCGTCTCCATGGCGTCCGACTTGGTGTGCCCGATCAGACCCACTGGTCCGCGCTTGATCCACCCCGTCGCGTACACGCCGTACATCTGCTGGGTGGCACTCTCCGTGCCCGACTCCGGGTCGCCCTTCTTCAGCACCTGACCCTCCCGATTCGGGATAACCCCGCGCTTCTTGTCGAACGGGATGCCGGCCAAGGGCGAACCGAAGTACCCGACCGCGCGGTACACGGCCTGCACGGGCAGTTCTCGAAACTCACCGGTTCCCACGACGCCGCCCTCGCCGTCGGGCGCCGTGCGTTCGTAGCGGATGGCCCCGACCCGGCCGGTGCCGTCGTCGACGATTTCCACCGGCCGAGCGAAGAAATGCAGGTGCAGGCGTCGGCTTGAGCGAGCGCTCGGGTCGTCGGCTTGCGCCCGGGCCTTCTCACGCCACTGGTTCAGCACCTTGTCGATAACGAAAACCTGTTTGTTGGTGGCGACCGCGGCGCGGGCTGCGTCGTCGTAGTCGAAGTCCTCGTCGTAGACGACCATGTCGACGTCGTTCAGCTGGCCGAGTTCACGCAACTCCAGTGGCGTGAACTTCACAGATGTCGGTCCGCGCCGCCCGAACACGTGCACGTCGGTCACGGGAGACGCCTTCAACCCTTCATAGACATTCGGCGGGATCTCAGTCGAGAGCAGGTCGTCGGCGTGCTTTGCGAGGACACGGGACACATCCAGTGCAACGTTCCCGTTGCCGATCACCGCCACCTCCGTCGCAGTGAGCGGCCAATTTCGGGGGTAGTCGGGGTGCCCGTCGAACCAGCTGACGAACTCCGCCGCTCCATAGGAACCCTCGAGTTCGATGCCGGGGATGTTTAGCGCCGTGTCACGCACAGCGCCCGTAGCGAAAATGACGGCGTTGTAGTGCTTTTTCAGGTCATCGATGGTGATGTCGGTACCGAAATGCACGTTGCCGAACAGCCGGATGTCCCCCCGGTCGAGCACCTCTCTCAGGGCGTTCACGATTCCCTTGATGCGCGGATGATCGGGTGCGACGCCATAGCGCACGAGCCCGTAGGGGGCAGGGAGATGGTCGAAGAGGTCGATGGAGACCTCGAAGTGCCGCTCAGCCTTCAGGAGGATGTCTGCGGCGTAGATCCCCGCCGGGCCCGCACCGACGATGGCCAATCGCAACTTGGTCATTGAAGCCTTTCTAACTGGATCGCTCGACGATCGTCTCGGCAAAGCGGGTGAGCGCCTTCTTGACCGAGCCGTCGGGAAGTGGGGTGAGTGCCCGCACCGCGTCCTCGGCCCAGCGGTGTGCCTCGGCGAGCGTGTCCGCCGTCACCGGGTGCTCTCGAAGCGCGGTTATGGCGGCGTCGGCAGCGGCGGTGGGCACCGCTTCATCCGCGCTGCCGAATGCGTCCTCGTCCAGCCTGCCGAGGAGTTCCGCCGCGGAGGTGTCGGTGACTGCCAACGCGCGGAGGCGCAGAAGCGGCAGCGTCGCTACTCCGGCCCGCAGGTCAGTGCCGGGGACCTTCCCGGTTTCCTCCGGCTGTGGAGACAGGTCAATCACGTCGTCGATGAGCTGGAAGGCAACGCCGATTTTCTCGCCGAACTCGATCAGCGGTTGTTCGTACTCCGACGGGGCCCCGGAGAAGACGACGCCCGCCTGAGCCGCTGCGGCGATGAGGGATCCGGTCTTGTCGGCAAGGACCTGGATATAGTGCGCGATGGGATCTTCGCCAGGGCGCGGCCCGACGGTCTCGTGCAGCTGACCCAGCACGAGACGCTCGAACGTGTTCGCCTGCAGCCGGATTGCACGTTCCCCGAGCCGAGCCATCAGCTGGCTTGCCCGGGCGAAAAGCAGGTCGCCGGTGAGGATCGCAACCGAATTGCCCCACACCGTCTGCGCACTTGGCACGCCCCGGCGCTTGTCTGCGTCATCCATCACGTCGTCGTGATAGAGAGACGCGAGGTGGGTGATTTCGATCGCCGCAGCGGCGGTGACCACGTCAGGAACGGCCCCGCCACCCAAATGGGCCGTGAGCAGTGCGAGCATCGGACGCACTCGCTTGCCGCCGGCGTTGAGCAGGTAGCGTCCGGTGACGTTCGCAATCTCGTCAGCGAAGGTGACCTCAGCCATGAGGTCGGCCTCCACCTGGTCGAGCCCGCGGTCGATCGCTGCCGCGAGCCCCCGGTCGGAGGCCGTCGCGAAGATCCGGTCGGTCAGGCCAAGCTGCGTCGTCATCGACGACGCGCGGCGGACCACAGGAGAGCTCGGTTTCACTCTGTCAGCCTAACGATTGAACGGATGCCGGTCAGGACACGGGCTCTGCGGGCTTGCGCCCCCGGTGCAAGGCAACGATTCCCAGCGAGAGGTTGCGATACGCGACGTCGTCGTAGCCGGTCTCCCGCAGCCACCCAGCCAGAGTCCTCTGGTCGGGCCAGGCCGCGATCGATTCACCGAGGTAGTCGTAAGCCTCGGCATTCGAGGACGCGAGCTTGACCACCGCGGGCATCACCCGGTTGAGATAGGTGAAGTACCCCCGGCGGATCGGTGGGAACGGCGGGGTCGAGAACTCGCAGATCACGACGCGGCCCCCCGGTTTGGTGACCCTGAAGAACTCCGACAACGCGGTTCGGGGCTCGACGACATTCCGAAGTCCGAAGGAGATGGTGACCACGTCGAACTCGTCGTTCGCGAAGGGCAGGGCCATGGCATCCGCCCGCACGAACTCGAGCAGGGGGTTGCTTGCGTGTCTAGCCCGCCCCACATCGATCATGCCCTGTGAGAAGTCAGCGGCAACGACATGGGCACCCGTCTTGGTGAGCGCAACGCTCGACGTTCCCGTACCCGCGGCGATGTCGAGGATCCGCTCGCCTTTTCGCGGCGCTACCGAACGTGTGGTCGCCACTCGCCAGAGGGCCGCGTTTCCCACCGAGAGCACCGCGTTGGTTCGGTCATAGTGCGTGGAAACCTGGTCGAACATCGCCGCCACCTGCTCGGGGCGCTTGCTGAGGTCGGCTCTGTTCACCACTCCAGTCTAGGCCGGCCCCCGGCGCGACGGTCCGCGCGCCGGGCGTAGGCTGTATCGGTGCACGCTGAGGCCCTGACGGTTGAAACCACCCCGATTGCCGACATCCGCCAGCTCATCCTCCTCCTCGACCAGAGGCAACCGTTGTTGTGGATGCGTCGCAACCAGGGCCTGGCCGGCATCGGAACAGCTCTCAGGCTCGAGTTCTCGGGTCCGACCCGGATGGCGGATGCCGCCGCCGCTTGGCGAGAGGTCGTCGCCGCCGCAACGGTGACCGATCCCCTTGCCCGGACCGGTACCGGCCTGGTCGCATTCGGCGCGTTCGCCTTCGACTCGCAGTCGGCGCAGACGAGTGTCCTGATCGTTCCGGAGGTCGTCGTCGGGCGCGAGAACGGCGAATGCTGGGTCACCCGGATCTGGCGCACGGGCGAAGCGCCTGCCGATATTCCGCTGAGCCTGCGGCCGCTGGGCGATGAGTATCGCCTTTCCCTCCTGCCCGGCTCCCTCAGCCCCGACGGGTATCGCCACGCGGTCAGCGAGGGCGTGCGTCAGATTTCCGAGCGCAAACTGAGCAAGGTGGTGCTGGCCCGGGATCTCGTCGGACACCTTCCGGCTGAGTCGGACTTACGTCGGGCGATCAACGAACTGGCACTCGGCTATCCCGATTGCTGGACCTACGCCGTCGACGGCCTGGTGGGCTCAAGCCCCGAGACCCTGATTAGGGCCGATCACGGAGAGGTGAATGCGCGGGTCCTCGCCGGCACCATCTCGCGGGGGGCGGACGCCGAGGCGGACACTGAAGCAGCCCTGACTCTGGCGACATCGTCTAAAGACGGCGACGAACACGAGTTCGCCGTGCAGAGTGTGCTGGCGTCCCTCCGACCCCACACCTCGCACATCCTTGCCAGCGAGGTGCCTTTCACTGTCAAGCTTCCGAACCTTTGGCACCTGGCCACCGATGTCGAGGGAACCCTCAGCGACGGTTCCACGTCGCTCGACCTCATCGCGTCGTTGCACCCCACGGCGGCCGTTGCCGGGACCCCGACGAAAACGGCGCTGGCGCTCATCCGCGACCTGGAGCCTTTCGACCGTGGCCGCTACGCGGGCCCGGTGGGCTGGGTGGGTGCTGATGGCGACGGTGAATGGGCGATCGCTCTTCGCTGCGCACAGGTGGGCCCGAACGGTGAGCTCACCGCGTACGCGGGCTGCGGAATCGTCCTTAATTCCGAGCCCGAACGGGAACTGGCGGAGACTCGGATGAAGTTCCGCCCGGTCGTCGAAGCATTCGGCTGACTTTGCCGCTAGGACGCGGCCAGCCGGGCCTTCTCCGCTTCAGCATCGAAGGTCGCAGCCGGCCAGGCAAGATCCATACGCTGTAGAGCGTCGACCAAGAGGTGCTGCACCGCCAGGCGAGCGAACCATTTCCTGTCCGCCGGAACGATGAACCATGGAGCCGCTTCAGTGGAGGTGCGCTGGATGGCGGCTTCATACGCTGCCTGGTAGTCAGCCCACCGCATCCGCTCATCGACGTCCGCCGGGTCGTACTTCCAGTGCTTGTCCGGCCGGTCGAGCCGGTCCGCCAACCGTCGCTTCTGCTCCTTCGGACTGATGTGCAACATGACTTTGATCACCGTCGTGCCGTGGTCGACGGCAGACTGCTCGAACCGGTTGATCAACTCGTAGCGTTTCTCGATCTCCTCCGCAGGTGCCAGTTCCCGCACGCGGCCGACCAATACGTCCTCATAGTGAGACCGGTCGAACACCGCGATCATCCCGGCCTCGGGCAGATGCCTGCGGATGCGCCACAGGAAGTCGTGGCCGAGTTCCTCCTTCGTGGGGGCCGCGAAAGCGACATGATGGACGCCTTGCGGGTTGACAGCCCCGACCACGTGCCGCACGACTCCGCCCTTGCCCGCGGTGTCCATCCCCTGCAGAATCAGCAGGACCTTGCGATCGTCGCCGAAGCGACTTCCGGCGAAGAACATCTCCTGGAGGTTGGAAAGGGTGCGGGCGCCGGCTGCCAGCGCTTCCGTGCCGGCCCGTTTGCCGCCGTTGAACCCTGGGGTCCCATCGGTGGATATCTCAGTGAGGTCCATACCCTCCCCCGCCCGCAGGAACTCGCGGAGCTCGGCAGAGATCACACCGTTTCTTCCGGACTTGCCTTCAGCCGTTGTGCCGGACTTGCCGCCGGACTTGTGGCCGGACCTGACTGCAGACTTCCCCTTCCCCTTCGCCACGATGCTCCTTTCGTCTCCTCGTCATTCTGCCGCGGTCGAGCACCGGACACTAGAGCGCCCACCAGGAGTCACCGGCTGAGTGGAACCTCGAGGATGCCCAACCCCATGGGCGGTGAGGTCAGCGCGCGTTCGAGTTCACTCCGGGTCGCCGCGCTGCGGTAATCCCACCCGTAGGCGGTTGCCAGCGCCTGCAGGTCAGTACGATGCGGGGTGTAGAGCACCCGGTTCATCGCCTCCGCCGGGGCGCTTGCCTTCACTTCCAGGCCGTCGAAGATGGTTCCGCCTCCGTCATTGCCCACGATCACCTGAAGCCGTGGCCGCGTCTCCCCCGGCGGCACAAGCAGAGACCCGGCATCGTGAAGCAACGCGAGGTCGCCCAGCAGGAGCCGGGTCACACCCGCCGCAGCCCGCTCGGGAGCGGCATCTGCCTGACTGGCCACCGCGATGCCGAGCGCCGTCGCCACGGTGCCGTCGATGCCCGCCAGGCCGCGATTCGCGTGCACGGAGATCCGCTTGCCCGGCACCCGACGATCCGCTTCTCGGATGAGCCGGGACGCTCCGAGCACGAGCCTGTCATGGGGCCACGTGGCCCGCCACACGGCATCGACCAGCAGCGCTCGGGTGACCGGGGCGCGAAGCGCAGCAAGTTCTGCCTTGGCGAAACCACCGCGCACTGCGAGGTCCGCTGACCGCGAGGCGTCGACATCCGGGCCGCGGTCCTCGAAGTCCAGGGTCTCCCTCAGCTGACGGCTTGCAACGACCCAGCGTCCGACCCATTCCCTGGCCGCTGGGCCGGTGGCATCCGCCCGGGAGGCCTCGTCCAACGCCACGCCCGGGACGAACCGCTGCACGCGGTGGCCCGGGTTGTAATGCTCGGCGCCCGCAGGGGCGACGACGATGGTCTCCACGCCGTGCCGCTGGATCAGCGCCGGAACCTCCCGGCTCAGGGTGGGATGGCCGAAGACGACGACCCGTTCCACGAGCCCACCCCACTCGGGCTCCCCCAGCAGTTCCCGGTAGGCGACAACGAGGTGAGGTCCGAACCTGGATCCGCTCGACACCTCCGCCACGAGCGGCCAGCCCCCCTCCCGCGCCAGCTTCTCAGCTGCCGGGCCGGCACCGTGCCCGGCGACGACGATTGTGCGACGCCCGGGGGCAAGGAGAACGGGGTCGGGTCGGGTCGGGCCTGGGTCGGGCCGGACCTCCTCGGCCAGGATCGGTTCCAGGCTGACGGCTGCGGACAGCGGGTCGCGAAACGCCAGGTTCAGTTGAACCGGACCGGGGTTCCGTGACGCGGTCCCGAGCGCGGCGGCGGTGGCGGCTCGCGCCAGTTGGGCAGCCTCCCCCGTCTCCTCGGCACCCCCGACGGGCGCAGCCACGTCTTCCATGAGACGCACGGCATCACCGAACATGCCCGGCTGGTTCGTGGTCTGGTTCGACCGGATGCCACGGAGCTCGGCCGGCCGGTCAGCCGTCAGCAGGATCAGCGGCACCCCGGAGTGATGCGCCTCAAGCACTGCGGGGTGCAAATTGGCCACCGCCGTGCCCGACGTTGTCACGACGAGCGCCGGGCGCCCGCTCTCCACCGCAAGCCCAAGAGCAAGGAATGCCGCTGCTCGCTCATCGATCCGAACCTGAAGGCGCACATCGCCCGTTCTCTCGAGTTCGGCAGCGGCCAGGGCGAGGCCTTGGGAACGAGAACCCGGCGCCAGCACGATGTCCCGCACGCCCAGTCGCACGAACGCCCCAAGCAGGGCCACGCTGAAGTCCGTTGCGGGACTACCGCCACCAGCGGCGTCAGGCATCCCGTCTGTCCGGGAGCTCGCCCTCGCCCGGGTCCGCCGGCGGTGGAGTGTCCGCCGTGCCCGCTGCGCTGGTTCCCCTCGGGTCGGGCCCGTCGAGGTCGGCCAGTTCGCGCTCCATCTGGCGGATGCGCTCCTCCTGGCTCTTCTCACGGTCAAGGCGCTTCAGGAAGTCGGGATCATCGTCGGGAGCGAGCGAGCGAGAAACGCGGGAACTGGTGGATCCGCGCCGACCGCGGCCGACGATCAACCAGAGCAAGGGGCCGATGACGGGGACGAGAACGATGACGAATATCCAAACCCAACGGGGAAGCCCACGAACCCTGGCGCGGTCGAACATGGCGCAATCCACCAGTGTGTACACAGTGAGGATCACGACGACCACTCCGAGGCCGATCAGCAGGCGGGGCATGGGTCAATTCTAGCTTTGCAGCGCAGGCGCCGGGAGGGCGGCGGCTCTTCACCGGGGAAGACTCAGGATCTCGCCAGCTAGTTCTCGGTGGGACGCGCCTGCGGCGCGACCCGATCTCAGCGCGACATAAACTGGAGCCATGAAGGCTGTACCCGTGTGGGTGTACTACTCGGTGTACCGAGTGCTGATGTTCGTTGTCCCGCTGGTCATCTTGCTGCTGCTCGGCATCGAAGGATGGTTGTCGACCCTAATTGCGGCCGTGATCGGCCTGTGCCTGTCGTACATTTTTCTCCGCAAGCCCCGGGAGAGCGTCTCACGGGAACTGTACGAGGCCAGGCGACGGCCGAGCCCGCGCGGGACACGCGATGAGGAGTCCGGGGATGCAGCCGACGAGCGATCCCACGACAACTGACGGAGCTCTTACCCTGTTCCAGCCCCGCGGCTTGAGCCCCGCTTGCGAATTAGAAGCCCGGATCTAGAGTGCGAACGCCATCGCCAGCAGTACTCCATAGGCCAGGCCCGCGAGGCTCGTGAGCCTCAAAGCGAGGATCAGCTCCGCTGAGGTGCGCGCCGTCACGGTGATCAGGCACGCCGGAAGGGCGAGCAGGAGCACAAAGTACGTCAGGTAGGCGGCCGGGTAGAACACGGTGAAGAACCCGACGATCAGGAACGGTACGAGCAGGAACACGCAGTAGACCGCACGTGAAGCCGGGTCGCCGATCAGAACTGACAGGGTGCGTTTGCCGGCGGCTTCATCGGGCCGCCGGTCGCGGAGGTTATTCACCATGAGCACCGCGCAAGCGATGAGTCCGACCCCCACGCCGGACAACCAGCTCTCGGTGTTGACCTGCCCGACCTGGACGAAGGTGGTTCCCATGGTGGCAATGAGTCCGAAGAACACGAAGACGAACAGTTCACCGAGCCCGTAGTAGCCGTAGGGCTTCTTGCCGCCGGTGTAGAACCATGCGGCCGCGACCGCCGCAGCGCCCACGGCAAGTAGCCACCATTGCTGGGTCAGGATTACCAAGGCAAGCCCTGCGAGCGCGGCAAGACCGAAGAAGACAAGCGCGACGGTGAGGACCGTGCGTGGTTTCGCCTGACCCGAACCCGTCAGCCGCGCGGGGCCGATCCGGTGCGCGTCGGTGCCACGGATGCCGTCGGAGTAGTCGTTCGCGTAGTTCACCCCGATCTGCATGCCAAGGGCCACCGCGAGCGCCAGAAGGGCCCGCACCGGGTGGTAGATCCCCGGACCACTGGCCACGATTGCCGCCCCCGTTCCAAGGACGACCGGGGCTATGGCCAGCGGCAAGGTCCGCAGCCGCGCGCCTGAGACCCAGTCACGGGCGGTCGCGGAGCGGACTTTCGCCGGACCTCTGCGTACGGCGGCCGAGCGCTTCGCCGGATTCCCGGATGGGCCGGCACGTCTGGGGGAACTCGTCGCCGCGCCCGCGGGGCTCAGCCGCTCGGTGTTCTTTCGCTCGGTCTTCCGCTTCTCGGCGGGGTTCATCCGCTGCATCTTCGGCCCTGCCGGCCGTGCTCCCTGTGCCACGTACTCATGCTACTTGGCGCCCTTGGTGCGCCACGCGTATCGCGCCGACGCAATTCACGCGGGTGTGCTTGCGACGATGTGACGAAGGACCGCCAGGTCCGGCTTACCCGAGGGGAGGTGGGGGATCGTCTCCACGGCCACCACGGAGGCGGGCCGGGCCGCCTTACCGAGAGCAGATGCGACGGCGTCACGAATGAGAGTGATCCGGGCATCCGTTCCAGTTGGAACGACGACGACAGGAACCTGTCCCCACTGCTCGTCGTCCCCGGCAACAACCACGGCAGTGCCGAGCCCGTGAAGTGAACGCACCACCCGCTGCACTGCGTCGAGAGACACCTTCTCGCCGCCGGAGATGATCACATTGTCGGCCCGCCCCAGCACACGCAGGACGCCGGTCTCCTGGTCGAATTCACCGAGATCGCCGGTTCGGTACCACCGCACGCCGTGTTCCTCGACGAAACGTTCCGAAGTGCGGCCCGGCTCGCCGAGATAACCCTCCGCCAGCACCGCCCCGGACAGCTCCACCTGCCCGTCGATGACCCGCACGAGAGTGTTGCCGATCGGGCGGCCGTCATAGACGCAACCACCGCTTGTCTCAGACGACCCGTAGGTGCGCACGACGTGAACGTCGAGCTGGTCGGCGCGTTCCACCAGTTCCGGCTGAATCGCCTGCCCTCCGACGAGGATTGCCGTGAAACGGCGCAGTCCGCGGAGGACCTCGCGGTCTGTCTCGGCGGCAGCGAGCAGCCGCGCTAACTGCAGCGGCACGATGGAGGTGAATCGCATGGGCTCGGTCAGCCGATCGGCGTGCCGGATGAAGGCGGTGGGGTCGAAATGCCCCGGCGGCATCACCACCGGGGTGGTGTCGGCGGCGATCGACCGCACGAGCACCTGGATTCCCGCGATGTAGTGGCCCGGCAGCGCAAGAAGCCACTGACCCGGACCGCCGAGGGCCGTGCTGGACGCCGCCGCGGCAGCCAGGAGGGCATTCGTTCCGAGCATCACCCGTTTGGGCGAATCGGTCGATCCGGATGTCTCCACGACGAGGCCGACCTGCCTCGGGACTTCGCCGGCCGGGACGGCCTCTTGTCGCCCCGGTAGGGGAAGTATCGCCGCCCCGCCGGCGGTGAGCGCCTCGCGCAACACCGGCATCAATTCCAGCGGATCGGCGGCGGGGACGATGTTCAATGGGCGGGTCACAGCTGCCTCAGAACTGCCAGGGGTAGGGCGCCCAGTCAGGTTCGCGCTTTTCAAGGAAAGCGTCGCGGCCCTCGACGGCCTCGTCGGTGCCGTAGGCGAGTCGCGTCGCCTCGCCCGCGAAGACCTGTTGGCCCACCATGCCGTCATCGACGGCGTTGAAGGCGAATTTCAGCATGCGGATGGCTGTGGGAGATTTGGTCAGAATCTCCCTGGCCCAGTCCAGGGCCGTCGACTCGAGTTCAGCGTGCGGGACGACGGCGTTCACTGCCCCCATCTCCAGGGCACGCTCCGCCGAGTACTCACGGGCGAGGAAGAAGACTTCCCGAGCGAACTTTTGGCCGATTTGCCGGGCGAAGTACGCACTGCCATATCCGGCGTCGAAAGAGCCGACATCGGCATCCGTCTGTTTGAATTTGCCGTACTCAGCACTGGCGATGCTCAGGTCGCAGACGACGTGGAGGGAGTGCCCGCCGCCTGCTGCCCAGCC
>JAODMM010000087.1 GCA_025465015.1 Cryobacterium sp.
CAGTCGTCCTCAGACATCGACATGCCGTCTGCGTTGAACCAGTCCATCTGGCTGGCCGCGCGCACCGACTCGCCGAACCGGGCGAAGCGTTTGGGTCGGAGAGCGGGGTTCTCCCGCCGCAGGGCCAGCAGGCGCCGGGTGACACGGTGCAGATCCTGCTGCCAGTCGTCGTGCTCCCAGTTCAGCCAGGTGAGTTCGCTGTCATGGCAGTAGGCGTTGTTGTTGCCTCGCTGGCTTCGTCCGAACTCGTCCCCTGCGGTGATCATGGGAACGCCGGCTGAGAGGAGAAGGGTTCCGAGGAGATTCCGGATGGCCTTCCGGCGGCTGGCGAGTACATGCAGGTCCCGGGTGGGGCCCTCATTACCGTGATTGAAGGAGTGGTTCTCACCGGTACCGTCCCGGTTTCCCTCACCGTTGCCCATGTTGTGCTTCTCGTTGTAGGCAGTCAGATCGGCCAGAGTGAAACCGTCATGAGCCGTGATGAAGTTGAGCGAGGCGAGCGGACCCCGTTCCTCGGTGAAGGTCGAGGCCGACCCGGCCAGACGGGTGGCGAAACGTCCGACCCCGCTGGCGGGCGCGTGGCCGTTGCGCATGGCGGCGATGTCCGTGAGCCAGAAATCGCGCATGCGATCCCGGTAGCGATCGTTCCATTCTTGCCATCCGACTGGGAAGTGACCGGTCTGCCAGCCGCCGTGCCCGACATCCCACGGCTCCGCGATGATCTTCACGCCCCGGAGGTCGGGATCGTCGCGGATCCCCGTGAGAAGCGGATGCCGCGGGTCGAAATGCCCGTGCCCGTTCCGGCCCAGAGTCGCCGCGAGGTCGAACCGGAATCCGTCGACGTGAACCTCTTCAGCCCAGTACCGGAGGGAATCAAGGACCAGGCGTGTGGGAACCTCGTGGCCGAAATCGACAGTGTTTCCGCATCCGGTCACGTCGATGTAGGTTCCGTCATCATGCTGTCGGTAGTAAGAGGAGTTGTCGATGCCGCGGAAACTCATGACTGGACCGTCCCTGCCCTCCTCGGCCGTGTGATTGAAGACCACGTCGAGGATCACCTCGAGTCCAGCGCGGTGCAGGAGCTTGACCATGGTTTTGAATTCGGCCAGGACTGCTTCCGGACCGGACTCCTGCGCAGCCTTGGTTGCATAAGGGGCGTGGGGCGTGAAGAAGTTGAGGGTGTTGTAGCCCCAGTAGTTGCTCAACCCCTGTTTGCGGAGGCGCTGCTCTGAGACGAATGCGTGAACGGGCAAGAGTTCAACTGAGGTGACGCCGAGGTCGACGAGGTACGCGATCATGGCCGGGTGAGCAAGGCCGGCGTAGGTGCCACGGAGAGCGGGCGGGAGATCGGTGTTCATCCGCGTCAGTCCCTTGACGTGAGCTTCGTAGACCACGGTCCGGTCGAGGGGGACGGCTGGCTTGACAGTCTCCTCCCAATCGAACGCGCCTCCGACAACGACGGACCTCCACTCGTCGGTGCCCACGGCCGTGACCCCCCGGGAGTACGGTTCGAGAAGTGTCCGCTGGGGGTCGAAGGCGTTGCGGGGGCCGGGATCGCCGGAGACCCGGATGCCGTAACGGCGTCCGGGGGAGAGCGACCGGGACGAGGCAGACCACACGTCGTGCGCGTCTTTCTGCAGCGGGACGGTCTTGACAATCCAGTGGGGGTCGGTGTCGTCGAAGATGTAAAGGTCGATCGCGTCGGCATGCCGGGACCAGACCCGCAGCTCGCCTCCATGTGACGTTGCCCGTACGCCCAGATTTCGAAGGGGGTCGCCGGGGGTCATGAAACTTAGACTAATCATTGTGACGGTGTACCTGGACCACGCGGCGACCACGCCGATGCTTCCCGCTGCCATCGCGGCCTATGCCCAGGCGCTGTCGGTGGTGGGAAATCCGGCGTCGATTCATAGCCAGGGTCAGAATGCGAAGCGGATGCTTGAGGAGGCCCGGGAAAAGGTCGCCGCCAGCGTGGGCAGCGACCCGATTGAGGTGGTGTTCACCGGGGGCGGAACCGAAGCCGTGAACCTCGGAATCAAGGGGCTGTACTGGGCCCGAGCTCCCCGGCCGCGAATCCTGGTTCCCGGCGGAGAGCACCATGCCACGCTCGACACCGTTGAATGGCTGGGCGACCACGACAACGCGATTGTTGAATGGCTCCCGGTCGACGAACTCGGGCGGGTGGACCTGAACGCGCTCCGAACCTCGATTGAAGTCGACCCGGCGAGCGTGGCACTGGTCACACTCCTTGCTGCCAACAACGAGGTGGGAACGATTCAACCGGTGAAGGAGGTGGCGGCCATCGCCGCCCGTCACGGAATTCCCGTGCACGTCGATGCCGTGTCGGCCTACGGGCATGTCCCCATCGACTTCGCCTTACTCAGGAAGGCCGGCGTCTCGGCGCTCAGTGTCTCCGCGCACAAGATTGGCGGGCCGGTCGGTATCGGTGCCCTCGTCCTGTCGCGCACCGCAAATGTGGTACCGCTGATCCACGGCGGGGGCCAGCAACGCCAGGTTCGCAGCGGCACACAGGACGTCGCGGCGGCCGTGGCCTTCGCAGTGGCTGCCACGGATGCTGTCCAGAACCTGCCTGACGAGAATGAGCGGCTCCGATCGCTGCGGGACCAGTTGGTCGCCGGGGTGAGTCGGCTGGTGCCGGGTGCGGTGTTGAACGGGGACTCCAGCCCCGACGGGAGGCTTCCCGGAAACGCGCACTTCAGTTTCCCGGGCTGCGAAGGAGACTCGTTGCTGTTCCTCCTCGACGCGGCCGGAGTGTGCGTGTCCACCGGATCCGCGTGCCAGGCGGGCATCCCGGAGCCCTCCCACGTGCTAGCTGCCATGGGTCGGAGCGCGGGCGAGTCCCGCGGCGCACTGCGGATCACCCTCGGTCGGACCTCGTCTTCGGAGGATGTTGGGGCGCTGCTCGAGGCCCTTCCCGGCGCCTACGCCCAGGCTTCGCGCGCAGGACTTGCCGATCGCGCGCCACGGGGGGCGTCCGCGACTCTCGCGTGAATGCCGGTGGCGGACCGAGCGGCCGACCCTCAGAAGACTGCCCAGCTTCGAACGTTTACACTGGAACCATGAAGATCCTGGCGGCGATGAGTGGTGGCGTGGACTCGGCGGTTGCCGCAGCGCGTGCCGTCGACGCCGGTCACGAGGTCGTCGGTGTGCATCTCGCGCTCAGCCGCATGCCGGGAACCCTCCGCACCGGCAGTCGCGGATGCTGCACGATCGAGGACTCGATGGATGCGCAGCGTGCCGCCAACATCATCGGGATCCCGTACTACGTGTGGGACTTCTCCGAGCGGTTCAAACTCGATGTGGTTGACGACTTCATCGCCGAGTACTCCGCCGGGCGCACCCCGAACCCGTGCATGCGATGCAACGAACGCATCAAGTTCGCGGCCCTGCTGGAGAAGGCCCTCGACCTCGGATTCGACGCGGTCTGCACCGGCCACTACGCCACCATCCTCACCGACGGCGACGGAAACCGGGAGCTTCACCGGGCCAGCGCCTGGGCGAAAGACCAGTCCTACGTTCTCGGGGTCCTGACGGCCGAACAGCTCGCCCATTCGATGTTCCCTCTCGGCGCCACCCCGTCCAAAGCCGAAGTGCGAGCCGAAGCTGCGGAGCGGGGCTTCTCCGTGGCCACCAAGCCTGACTCACACGACATCTGCTTTATCCCCGACGGAGACACCCGGGGCTGGCTGTCAGAACGCGTGGGAGCGGAGTCTGGCGACATCCTGGACCGCGACGGTAACAAGCTCGGCGTTCACGAGGGGGCAGCGGCCTACACCGTGGGACAGCGCCGAGGGCTGCAGATCGGCACTCCCGCCTCAGACGGGAAGCCGCGTTTCGTGCTTGAGGTTCGGCCGGTGTCGAACACGGTCATCGTCGGCCCCAAAGAGGCGCTCGCGATCGCGGAGATCGCCGGAACGCGTTACACCTGGGCTGGACTGGCCCCCGCTGAACCGGAGTTGCCGTTCGAGTGCGAGGTGCAAATACGCGCGCACGCCGACCCCGTTCCGGCGGTCGCTTCGGTTGCGCCGGTGTCTGATAGCTCAGACACGCTGGAATTGCGCATCACGCCGTTGGAGCCGTTGGTCGGTGTGGCGCCCGGGCAGACCGCCGTCGTGTACGTCGGCACGCGCGTTCTCGGTCAGTGCACGATCGACCGCACGGTCTCTGCCGTGCCGGGATCGGTGCCGGTTCCGGCGTAGTGACCTCATCCGAAGCGGGCCCTGGGGGGCACCATTTCGAACTTGGTGGTGCCTTGTACGCCCTCGGACTGCGTCAGTGGTGCTCAGTATGCTGGCACGGTGGCAGAGATTTACACCCCCCCAGAATTGGATGCTGCGAGCAGTGAGGCGACTGAGCTGAGCGCTCGGATCATGGAGTTGCGCGACGCTTACTACCAGCGTGACGCGCCCCTCGCCTCGGACGAGGAATACGACGCGATGATGCGGCGGCTCGAGGAGCTGGAACGACTCTTCCCCGAGTTGCAGGGGCAAGACAGCCCCACCCAGACCGTCGGCGGTCGAGCCCAGACCCTCTTCGATCCGGTGGAGCATGCCGAGAGGATGCTCAGCCTCGACAACGTGTTCAGTGTCAGCGAATTCGAAGCCTGGGCAGCCCGCGTCGAGCGGGATTCCGGCCGCCCGGTGCACTACCTCTGTGAATTGAAGATCGACGGCCTGGCTATCAACCTCCGATACGAGAACGGCGTCCTGGTGACCGCCGCGACCCGTGGTGATGGAGTCGTCGGCGAGGACGTCACCGAGAACATCGCCGTTGTCCCCGGCATTCCACGGCGTCTGTCCGGAGCAGGGCACCCCCCTCTCGTGGAGGTACGCGGCGAGGTATTCTTCCCCGTCGAATCCTTCCGAGAGCTGAACGCCGCGCAGGCGCGGGCGGGTGAACGGGTTTTCGCGAATCCACGCAATGCGGCGAGCGGGTCGCTGCGGCAGAAAGCGGAGGGGAAGAATGCCTCTCAGCTGGCACTCATGCGGGCTCGGCTCGCGCGGCTGAGGATGTTGGTGCACGGCATCGGCGCGTGGCAGCAACCACCTGTCGCCGCCCAATCGGAGATGTACGAGCTTTTGGCGGAATGGGGTCTTCCCACGAGCGCGCACTACCGGATCGAACCCACGATCGGCGGGGCGACCGCATTCATCGAGTACTTTGGCGAGCACCGAGGCAGCGTCGAACACGAAATCGACGGGATCGTCGTCAAGGTCGATGAACTTGCACTTCATGACGAGCTGGGAGCGACCAGCCGGGCCCCGCGCTGGGCGATCGCGTACAAGTACCCGCCGGAGCAGGTGAACACCCGGCTCCTTGACATCGTGGTGAGCGTCGGCCGTACAGGCCGGGCAACGCCTTTTGCCGTCATGGAGAAGGTGCGTGTGGCCGGGTCCGAGGTGCGCCAGGCAACCCTCCACAATCAGGACGTCGTGAAGGCAAAAGGTGTGCTCATCGGCGACATGGTGGTGCTGCGGAAGGCAGGAGATGTGATCCCCGAGGTACTCGGTCCCGTCGTCGAATTGCGTGACGGCACCGAGCGAGAGTTCATCATGCCGGTTGGCTGTCCGGTGTGCGGCACCGCGTTGGCTCCTTCTAAGGCCGGAGACGTCGATCTGCGCTGCCCCAACGCGCGAAGCTGCCCGGCGCAGGTGCAGGGCAGGGTCGAGCACATCGGGTCCCGAGGTGCGCTTGACGTCGAGTCGCTCGGCGAGGTCACTGCTGCCGCCCTGACGCGGCCGCTGCGACCGGCCGAGCCGCCACTTGTCACCGAGGCCGGACTCTTCGACCTCCGGATCGAGGATCTGTTCCCGATCCGCGTGAACATTTGGGACAACGAGACCGGCCTGCCGAAACTCAACGAAGACGGGACGCCGAAGGAGGACGCTCCGTTCCGGCGTGCTCGGAAGAAGAGTGACCCGCCCTTCGACCCCGCCGCTGCGGAATTCGCGGGTGATGAGGCATACGTTCCTTCGAGTAACGCGATACAGCTCATTGCAAACCTTGAGAAGGCGAAGACGAGCCCACTGTGGCGCATTCTCGTTGCCCTGAGCATCCGTCATGTTGGTCCTGTCGCTGCCCGAGCGCTCGCCGCACACTTCGGCTCGATCGACGCGATCCGCATCGCAACGCGGGAAGAACTCGCGGGTGTCGGGGGCGTCGGGGGGATCATCGCCGACGCCGTCATCGACTGGTTCACGATCGACTGGCACCTCGAAATCATCGACCGT
>JAODMM010000112.1 GCA_025465015.1 Cryobacterium sp.
GTGTGCGTGAAGCGCATCTCTCGGTCATTCGAGCGATAGTCGACGAAGCCCGCGTTCTTCCCGTCAAGCCAGAGGGTGTAACGAGACTGATCGGGTTCGCACCTGACCTCGGTTGCTACCGGAACGCACGTCGACGCTTCAGCTGTCATGAGGACAGAGTAGGCCGACTGGCAGAATGAGGGAATGCCGAACACGTGGTCACAGAGCTCTCCCAGCCGCGTCATCCACGCCGACAACCTCGACGTACTACCCGACCTGCCGGATGGCGCGTTCACCGTGGTCTACCTCGACCCACCCTTCAACACCGGGCGGCAGCAGAAGCGTCAGACTATGACGTCGGTGCGTACCGAAGCCGGGGGAGCAGGTGCTGCAGGTGTTGTCACCGGATTCAAGGGACAACGATACGAGCGCATCAAAGGCGATCTCCGCGGTTACGACGATCAATTCGATGACTACTGGGCTTTCCTCGAACCGCGACTGATCCAGGCGTGGCGTCTTCTCGCCGCCGACGGCACCCTGTACCTGCACCTGGACTACCGAGAGGCCCACTATGCCAAGGTGCTGCTCGATGCCCTCTTCGGGCGTGACTGCTTCTTGAACGAGATCATCTGGGCCTACGACTACGGGGCGAAATCCCGCCAGCGGTGGCCCACCAAGCACGACACGATCCTCGTCTACGTGAAGTCGGCGAACGGCTACTTCTTCAACTCTGAGGCCGTTGATCGTGAGCCGTACATGGCTCCCGGATTGGTTACGCCGGAGAAGGCAGCCAGGGGAAAGCTGCCGACGGATGTCTGGTGGCACACGATCGTCTCGCCCACCGGCAAGGAGAAGACGGGTTATCCCACCCAGAAACCGGCCGGCATACTGCGGCGGATGATCCAGGCATCCAGCAGGGAAGGCGACTGGGTGTTGGACTTCTTCGCCGGAAGCGGCACGACTGGCGCGGTGGCGGCAGCCCTTGGCCGGCGTTTCGTCCTCGTCGATGCGAATCCCGAGTCCATCGCGGTCATGCGAACCCGCTTCATGGCCGTGCCCGGGGTCGAATTTCTGGTTACTGCTGGGACGATGGGGTCATGAGATTCAGGATCTTCACCGAACCGCAACAGGGCGCCAGCTATGACGACCTGCTCGCGGTCGCCCAGGCGACGGAACGGCTCGGATTCGACGCCTTCTTCCGCTCCGACCACTACTTGGTCATGGGCGATCACTTCTCAGGGCTGCCCGGCCCAACAGATGCCTGGACGACCCTTGCAGGTCTCGCCCGGGAGACCGAGCGGATCAAACTTGGCACGCTCGTGTCGTCGGTCACCTACCGGCACCCGGGCATCCTCGCGATCCAGGTTGCCCAGGTGGATCAGATGTCGGGCGGGCGTGTGGAACTCGGCCTTGGAACCGGCTGGTTCCAAGAGGAGCACGCCGCCTACGGCATCCCGTTCCCGCACAAGAGGTTCGGGATGCTTGAGGAACAGCTCGAGATTGTCACCGGGCTATGGAGCACGCCGGTCGGTAGCTCATACAGCTTCACCGGCAAGCACTACACTCTCCTCGATTCGCCCGCTCTGCCCAAGCCGATGCAGCCGCGTATCCCTGTGATCGTCGGCGGCAGTGGAGCACAGCGCACTCCGGCGCTCGCCGCACGGTTCGCTGGGGAGTTCAACCTTCCTTTTCCCCAGTTCTCGGAGATCTCGGAAAAATTCGCAAGAGTGCGGCGCGCATGTGAGGAGATCGAGCGAGACCCCGCAGAGCTGGTCTACTCCACTGCGTTGATCGCGGTCGCAGGGCGAGACGAGTCCGAGTTCGCGCGGCGGGCGGCTGCCGTAGGGCGGGAGCCGGCGGAACTTCGCCGCCACGGGATCGCCGGCACCACCTCTGAAGTTGTCGACCGGTTGGGAACACTGCAGGATGACGGCGTTGAATGCGTCTACCTGCAGATCATGGACCTCGCCGATCTGGATCACCTGGACTTCCTCGCCCGAGAGGTCGTGCCGCAGCTGACCTGATGGACGCGGCGCGACTAAGCTCGCAGACGTGCCGGAAGATCCTGCGGCCGCTCCGGTTGTCACTGGTTCGCGGCGACGACGTCGCACCGTTCTCGCGGTGTCGCTGGTGGCACTTGCCGTCGCATCCCTGGTCGCCGGTACGATAGCTGGTCGCGCCAGTGCCCCGGGCGGTCCCTCTTCAGATGGCGCCACCTCCGTCCCTTCCTCTTCGATCAGCGAGGAGCCAGACGCCGATCCGGGGGCTGACCCGGTGTCCCAGCCGGTTGCGGCGCCACTGCGTCCTGTTCCGGTCGAGTCCCCGGCGCCCGCAGTCGTGCCCCGGTTCAACAAGTCGGCTCGCTCGATCGATGACCCGGCCAGCATTTGGGCCGTCGTCAACAAGCAGCGGCCGCTCAAACCCGTGGACTACGTTCCAGGCGACCTCGTGCCCGTGCCCGTGCCCCACGTGTGGGCTCCCGAACTCCGGCTCGAGGCAGCCGGCGCTGTCGCTGCCATGTTCGGCGTGTTCCAGCAGGAGACAGGGCTGCAGATGCAGTCGCAGAGCTCCTACCGGAGCTACACGACGCAGCTCGAGGTTTACAACGACGAGGTGGCTGCCCATGGGCAGGCGGCCGCCGACCTGAGTACCGCTCGTCCGGGTTCGAGCGAGCACCAGACAGGACTCGCGATCGACATCAGTGCTCTTCCCGCCGCTTGCTCCCTGGCTGCGTGCTTCGGCGGCACGCCGCAGGGTCGATGGCTGGCGGAGAACTCGTGGAGATTCGGTTTCCTGCTTCGTTATCCTGCCGATAAAGCATCGGTCACCGGATACGAGTATGAACCGTGGCATTTCCGCTACATCGGTCTCGACCTGGCTCGGGAGATGCATGACTCCGGCACCACCACCTTGGAGGAATTCTTCGGGCTTCCCGCAGCTGCGACCTATCCCTGACCCCTCCGACTCGCCGGTGGCACTCGCGTACGCCGGCCGGGCGGCCTCACCGGGTAGGCCGAGGGGCCATGCATGTTTCACCCGGTTTCTCACCCCGGGCCTGGCACCGGTATCGTGGTTGGGGTCGAAAATCTGCCGCCGGCGTCAAGATCTTCTTCGCGGGGCACACCACGAACACCTCCGATACGTCGGTGGATGAGACCATGCCAACACCGACGGAACGCTCTCGTGCTGGAGCGTCACATAAGCGATGTGACTAGGAAGCGAGAACAGAGTGGAATTCACACGCGGGATGCGCCTGGGCGCCTTGGCCGTCGTCGTCGCGCTGTGTGGGGCTGTGGGAGGCGTTGCGGTTGTGGCATCCCCGCTGGACGCCGCGCCCCCAGGAGCGACATCCGCTCCCGAACCGGTCGGCGACGCTGGCGCAACCGCAGCTTCACCGGCTGTCACTGAGGACCGCGAGGTGGACCGCGATGTGCCCGACGAGACGCCCGCTCCGGTAGCGGTGGATGCAGCCGTGCAGCGCCAGCTCGCCTACGTCCTGGCGCACTGGAGTGATTACAACGTCGACGAATACGGCTCGCTCGGGACGACCGACTGTGTCAACTTCGCCAGCCAGTCGCTGATCGAGCGCGGCTGGGAGATGGACGAGGAATGGTGGACCGAGGGCATCGGAGACGATTTCAGCTTTTCGTCTGCCTGGGTCAGTTCCACAGCGTTTATGTACTACCTGTACGAGTCGGGGCGGGCCACACCCTTAACTGACGACCAGCGCGACCAGGTCAAGCTCGGCGACATCGCACAGTTCGACTGGGACGACTCGGGCGACCGTGACCACACGGCCATCGTCACGCGCATCGAGGGGTCGGGTGACGATATCCGGGTCTTCTACGGCGGCCATACCGACGACACGGACTACCGCTCGGTCGATTACGCCATCACGGAGAAGCATCCGGGCGGCACCGCGTACTACTGGAGCGTTCCTTAGCAGCTGGAGCATCCGTCTCACCTCGTTGGGGACGCGAACGGACGCCCCAGTTCTCGGCAGCGGCGGTTGGCGGCACGCCTGAGGTGGCCCGTTTCCTCCGGTTAACCGATGGCGGCGTCGACGATAGCTTTAGCCTCAGCCTGTACCTGGTGCAGGTGATCCGCGCCCAGGAACGACTCGGCGTAGATCTTGTACACGTCCTCCGTCCCGCTCGGCCGGGCAGCGAACCACGCATTCTCGGTGACGACCTTGACTCCACCCACGCCCGCACCGTTGCCAGGAGCCTCGCTCAGCTTCGCGACGATCTTCTCGCCGGCCAGCTCAGTGGCCGTAATTGAGTCGCCGTTCAATTTCCCGAGTGCGGCCTTCTGCGCCGGCGTCGCGGGCGCATCCACCCGTTCGTAGGCGGGAGCCCCGAAGTGTTCGGCCAGTTCGGCGTACCGCTGGCTGGGCGTCTTCCCAGTCACGGCCAGGATCTCCGAAGCCAGGAGGGCAAGCAGAATCCCGTCCTTGTCAGTCGTCCAAACGGTGCCGTCGAAACGTACGAAACTCGCACCTGCGCTCTCCTCGCCGCCGAATCCCACTGATCCGTCAATAAGGCCAGGCACGAACCACTTGAATCCGACCGGCACCTCCCAGAGCTCGCGCCCGAGGAAGCCCGACACCCGGTCGATCATTGTCGACGACACAAGAGTCTTGCCAATCGCGGCGTCCGTTCGCCACCCTTCACGGTGGCTGTAGAGGTACTCAATGGCAACCGCGAGGAAGTGGTTCGGGTTCATCAGGCCGGCGTCGGGAGTCACGATACCGTGGCGGTCGGCGTCTGCATCGTTGCCGGTCAGGATGTCGAATTCGTTCCGGTGAGCCAGAACGGACGCCATAGCCGACGGGCTGGAGGGGTCCATGCGGATTTTGCCGTCCCAGTCCAGAGTCATGAAGCGCCAGGTCGGGTCGACATGCGGGTTGACGACGGTGAGATCGATTCCGTACCGGTCCCGGATGGCGCCCCAGTAGCCGACGCTCGCGCCCCCGAGCGGATCCGCGCCGATGCGGATGCCGCTGGTCTTGATGGCTGCCATGTCGATCACGTTCTCGAGGTCGTTGACGTAGTTGCCGCGGAAATCATAGCTCTCGACTGCGCTCGGCTCACTCATCTTCACGTCGCGCATGCCGTTGGCGATCAGGTTGTTGGCGCGGTCGGCAATCCAGGATGTGGCGTCGCTGTCGGCCGGTCCGCCGTGGGGTGGATTGTACTTGAAGCCGCCGTCCCCGGGCGGGTTGTGGCTGGGAGTGACCACGATGCCGTCTGCCTGTCCCTCGTTATCCCCCCGGTTCCAGGCGATGATGGCGTGGGAGAGTGCCGGTGTCGGCACATAGTCGTCGTACGTGTCCACCATGACCCTCACGCCGTTCGCCACCAGCACCTCCAACGCGGTGGTGTACGCCGGGGCGCTCAAGGCGTGGGTGTCGGCCCCGATGAACAACGGCCCCGTAATTCCCTGCGCCGTGCGGTACTCGACGATCGCCTGAGTGGTGGCTGCAATGTGGTTCACATTGAACGAGGTGGACAGGGAACTGCCGCGATGGCCGGAGGTCCCGAACACGACCCGCTGGGTCGGATCAGACACGTCGGGCTCCAGTGCGTAGTATGCGCTCACCAGCGTCGCAACGTCGATCAGGTCGGAATCCTGGGCCGGTGTGCCCGCGCGCTCGCTCATGCAACCCAGTCTGGCACTGGTCGCCGGGCGATGTCTCGTGATTCGTCGCGGGTGCCCGTCAGGCTCCGGACGTCATACCGATTCCATCATCGTCCGCCACGGGCGGCTCCACCCGGGTCGCACCGGGGCGTTCGTCATCGGCGAGGGTGTCGCCCGGGTCGCCGCTAGCTCCTTCCCCGGGAACGTCCTGGTCGTCGGGACGGTGGGTAGGGCCGCCGCCGGCAACCGCTCCGCCCAGCGCGTTGTCGGTGGAATCCTGGCCCGGGACACCGGCCTGCACGCCGGAAACGGGAGATCCTGTCTGTGGAATATCGCTCATGCCGCTCAGCGTAGGCCGCTCCACTCACCCCGTGGCCTATTCGGGAAGAACGGGCAAGAGAAGACCCGCACCCCTGTGCATGGCGGGACCGGCATCCGCTCCAAGCCGTTCTTCCCGAAATGGCCGCACGGCGCGCGTCACCCGTCCGCGGTAGTGACGGCGAGTCGAAAAACGTGTTCCGGCGGAGGGTGACGCGCCAGAGGAACCGGGGTGAGGCGCAGGGCTGACAAGAACATGCGGGTGTCGTAGCCTGACCGGGTGGCT
Organism: Cryobacterium sp.; assembly: GCA_025465015.1. GTDB lineage: Bacteria > Actinomycetota > Actinomycetes > Actinomycetales > Microbacteriaceae > Cryobacterium. Next base: position 6,224 of record JAODMM010000112.1, read on the forward strand.
GCACGGATTCAGACGAAGAGACGAAGCGGAGCCCGCCTGCTAACGGCGGCGACTACGAGCTACGTCGCGAATTGCGCTCTCGGCACCGGCGTCGCGTCCGGCGTGATCGACACCTCGAACGTTCGATGGGTCCACCACGTGCTGTATGTCTGCACCACGGTTCTCGCAGGACTCGCGCTCGTTGCCCTTACTCGAGAGCGGAACCGCGCCGGGATTCTGCTCGCCCCGGTCGCGATTCCCCTCGCGCTCCTGCCACGTCGGGGCGCACGGATGCGGCGTCATTCGCTGATCGCCCTCACGGCTGCGCCCTTCTATTCGTGGAGCCTCCTGAAGGCGTGGCGGTAGGGAATGGAATTCCTCGACGTCGTGCGCCGGCGCAAAACTACCAACGGGCCTTTCCTGCCCGACCCGGTATCAGAGGAGCACCAGCGCCTGCTCATGGAACTTGCCGGGCGCGCCCCCTCGCAGCTCAACAGCCAACCCTGGCGCTTCGTCCTGATCGAGGACCGCCAAACGATCGAAACCATCGCTCGCATCAGCGGTGACAGCATGACCGAGGCCATGTCGAACGGCACGTTCTTCGAACGCTACAAGCCGTACTTCCGGTTCAGCGCCGCCGAGATGGAGGCACGCCGAGACGGGATGCTGTTCGACAAACTACCGGCGCCCCTCCGACCGTTTACGGGTCAGGTGTTCACGAAGCGCGGTCAGAAGGTGATGAACACCCTCCGGGTACCTCAGACCTTGGGCGAGGAGAACCGGAAACTGGTTGCCGGATCGCCTCTCCTGCTGGGGGCGCTGCTCGACCGAACCGAATACAGGCCCGGAGAGCTGTCATCGTTCTACTCCGTGTTCAGCCTGGGCGCGGCACTGGAGAACATCTGGCTGGCCACTGTGGAAGTGGGTCTGGGCATACAGTTCGTCTCCTTCCCCATGGAAGTTCCGGGCCAGTGGGCCCGGATCGAGGCGTTGCTTGAAGTTCCGGACGGCCTCGAGCTGATGGCCGTATTTCGCCTGGGGTACCTTCCCCCGGAGCAGCGACGACCGGCCATCGACTGGTCGAGTCACCAGCGCAAACTTCCCTCGCAGTACGTCTTCCGGGGCACGTGCCGCGCGCCGCAGCAGGGTTGGGATGAACCTCTCCCCACCCCCTAGGCTGTGAGCCATGCCAGAGACGCGCGCCGACAGCTACAGCTTCCTGGGGCCGTCCGGAACGTTCACCGAAGCAGCCCTTGCCCAGGTCCCCGAAGCGCAGGGCAAGCCGTGGCGGGCGGCGAACAACGTCGGGGAGGCGCTAGCCGACGTAGTCGCGGGCAGAAGCATCGCAGCGATGATCGCCATCGAGAACTCCGTCGACGGTGGCGTCTCAGCCACTCAGGACGCTTTGGCGAGCGTGCCGGACCTCCGCATCATCGGCGAATACCTCGTTCCGGTGAACTTCGTTCTGGTCGCTCGGCCCGGCACTACGCTGGCGGACGTCACGGTCGTCAACGCGCATCCCGTCGCCTACGCCCAATGCCGAACCTGGCTCGAAGCGACGCTGCCCAGCCATGCCCACATCCTGGCCTCGAGCAATGTCGCCGCGGCAGCTTCCCTGCTTGAGAGCGGGCAGGCGGATGCCGCCATCGCGCCACCCGGGATCGAACGCCACCACGGCGTGACCGTCCTCGCCCGTGACATCGGCGACAACCCCAACGCTGTGACTCGGTTCGTTTTGGTCAGCCGCACTGCGTCGCTCCCTGCGCCGACGGGCGCCGACAAAACCAGCCTCATCGTCGAATTGCCCGAGGACCATTCCGGTGCGCTGCTGGAGATGCTCGAACAGTTCGCAACCCGGGGAGTTAACCTCAGCCTCATCCAGTCGCGACCCATCGGGGACGCACTCGGCCGTTACCGGTTCGTCATTGACGCAGACGGCCACATCCTTGACGAACGGATGGCGGACGCGCTGCTGGGCCTTCGCCGGTTCAGTCCCAATGTCATTTTCCTGGGCTCTTACCCGCGTGCGGATAAGCAGCCGATCCAGTTCACCTCCCGCTACGACGACGGCATCTTCATCGAAGCGCGTGAGTGGCTGCAGGTACTCATCGGGGACGCGGGCGCCGGTTCCGCTCAGGCGTAACAGGTTACCGGGGCTCAGCCGACAGGACCGACCGCGGAACTGGCGGGCACCCGCACCAGCAGCGACCGCTGGTCGGTGCGGAGGAACACTGAGCGCACCTTGCCGAACTCGTCGCCGTCGAGCTCGAACTCCTGCGGTTTCTCCACGACGATCCGCACATCTCGGCTCCGGAACGTGGTCATCATCCGTTCGTTGTCGACCTCGGTGAGACGGATGATGCGGCGCCCGACCGACGAACGGCGCAACACGCCGTTATCCCAGGTCACCCGCCGCCAAATTTTCAGCCAGTCGAGCATGCCTCGGGGTTGCAGCACTGCGATGTCGAGGATTCCGTCGTCAACGCGAGCGTCGGGGAGGAACTGGACATTCGCCGGCAAGAGGCCGCAATTCGCGATCAAGATCGTGCTGATGTGCGCGTGCCGGTCGCTTCGGCCGCCGAGGCTGTACCGGATCCGAAATTGCTCCGACCGGGGAATCACCCGCACGCCGGCGTCGACGTAGGCGAGCCATCCCACCTGCTTCTTCAGATCCGCCCGGGTGTTCGCCAGCATCTCAGCGTCGATCCCGAGCCCCGCCATGACAAGGAAGACGTGCTCACTGGTTTTGCCGTTCACGTCGGTGACGGTTGCCAGCCCCACATCGATCGCCCGGTCGTCCCCACCGAAGGCGACCGTGGCCGAATCGTCGATGCTGCCCAGAGGGAGCTGGAGGTTCCGCGCCAGCAGGTTGCCGGTTCCCATCGGCACTATGGCGAGGCTGACGTCCGAGTCCCGCATGGCTTGCGCGACAGCGCGTACGGTGCCATCCCCGCCCGCGGCGACGACGAGGGATGCCCCGCTCCGCAGCGCCAGCCGCGTCGCGTGGCGACCGCCGTCGTCCGCGCTCGTGGGGAACCAGTGCGACTCGGCCCAACCGGCAGCAGCTGCAGCGGCGTCCACACTGACGCGGAGCTTGTCGAGGTCCTTCTTGATCGGGTTGTACACCACGGCCGCGTAGCGGTCGGTCCTGGCCTCGCCCGTCTCTGCCACGGTGTCAAGGCTAGCAAGGGGCCCGGACTACCGCTTGTAGACTGGCTGGCGTGATTGATCCGGTACTGCTGCGCGAGAATCCCGACCTCATCAAGCGTTCCCAGGAGGCTCGAGGGGCCTCGGTGGAAGCCGTGGACACTGCGCTCACTGCGGATGCCGAGCGCCGGGCCGCTATCTCCGCCTACGAGGCGCTGCGCGCATCGCAGAACCAGTTCGGGAAGCGGGTTGCTAGCGCTCAAGCCGACGAGAAGAAGGTGCTGGTCGCCCAAGCGCAGAGCCTGGCCGCCGACGTGAGGTCGGCCGGCGCCCGGGCGGCTGAAGCGGAAGAGCGGTTCCACACGATCGTGCGCACCATCGCGAACCCCGTCGTCGAGGGGGTCCCAGCGGGGGCGGAGGACAACTTCGAGACGCTTCGAACCAGCGGTGACATACCCGTCTTCGATTTCGAGCCGCGCGACCATCTCGAGCTTGGGGAACGCCTGGGGGCCATTGACATGGCCAGAGGTGCCAAGGTCTCCGGGGCGCGGTTTTACTTCCTCCGCGGCATCGGCGCCCGCCTGGAACTCGCGCTGATGAACATGGCACTCGACCGTGCGCTCGCCGCGGGATGTGTCCCGCTCATCACCCCCACACTCGTGCGGCCGGAAATCATGGACGGCACGGGCTTCCTGGGGGAGCACTCCGACGAGATTTACTACCTGCCGGCAGACGACCTGTACCTCACCGGGACCAGCGAGGTCGCCCTCGCCGGATACCACAAGGACGAGATCCTCGACCTCGCGGGAGGACCGCTCCGCTACGCCGGGTGGTCGACCTGTTACCGCCGGGAAGCCGGCTCGGGCGGCAAAGACACCCGGGGAATCATTCGGGTGCACCAATTCAACAAACTCGAGATGTTCACCTACGTTCTGCCCCAGGAGGCCGAGGCCGAGCACGACCGGATGGTCGCGATGCAGGAAGACATGCTGAAGTCTCTCGGCCTCAGCTACCGCGTCATCGATGTGGCGGCCGGTGATCTCGGCTCGAGTGCAGCACGCAAATTCGACATCGAGGCCTGGGTTCCCACTCAGGAGGCCTACCGCGAACTGACCAGCACGAGCAACTGCACCACCTATCAGGCACGGCGTCTCGATATCCGCTACCGCACGGAGTCGGGTAAGACCGCCCCGGTTGCAACCCTCAACGGGACCCTCGCCACGACGCGGTGGATCGTCGCGCTCCTCGAAACCCATCAGCGTGCGGACGGCTCCGTTCTCGTTCCGGAGGCACTGCGCCCCTGGCTCGGCGGCCTTGAAGTGTTGGAGCCGATCGCATGACGCAGCCCTGGTTGGTCGCCCTGGACATCGACGGCACCACGATGCATGACGACGGGTCGATCAGTGACGCCGTCATCGAGCAGGTGCGGCGCCTGACTGACGCGGGTCACCACGTCATGCCGGCCACCGGGAGATCTGCTGCGGCGACCTTGCCGGTGCTGGAGCACCTGGGAATCTCGCCCCGGTTCGTGGTCTGTTCGAATGGGGCGATCACGCTGCACCGTGACCCGGAGGCGCCGACCGGATACCGCCGCGAGTGGATCGAGTCGTTCGATCCAACCGAGGTCCTCACCACTATCCGCGGTCACCTGCAGAACGCGCGATTCGCTGTGGAGGACGAACACGGGTACTACCGCTACACCGAGCCGTTCCCCGACGCGACCATCGGGTTCGACAGCGAGCATGTCGACTTCGACGAACTTCTGCGCTACCCGGCGACCCGTGTCGTGGTGGTCTCGCCTGACCACGACATGGACGAGTTCCTCGGCGTCGTCGAACGGATGGGACTCCACCGAGTGAGTTACGCGATCGGCTGGACCGCCTGGCTCGATATCGCCCCCGACGGCGTGAACAAGGCCGTGGCAGTGGAGCGGGTGCGCGCAGAACTGGGCATCCCGCGGGATCGGGTGCTGGCTGCCGGCGACGGCCGCAACGACATCGATCTCCTCCTGTGGGCCGGTGAACACGGGCGCAGCGTAGCGATGGGACAGTCGCCGCCTGACGTGATCGCGGCTGCTCGCGAGACGACGGATGCCGTCACCGAAGATGGTCTCGCACGAGTGTTGGCCACGTTGTAAAGTCAGCCATGGCCGTGCGCGCAGCAGATCCTGCCGGGGACGCCGCCCGCCCGCCGGGGATGCCGCTCGCCCGCCACGGCGCGCTGAAGTCGGCGCATCCCGTCACCACCGTCATGAAGGTGGTGGGGCTATCGCTGGCCGTGTTGCTGGCCAGCACCGCGGCGGTCGCCGGTATTGCCGTCTGGGATGTCGCGACGAGTCTCAAGCCGAGCGTTCTTCTCCCCGCCGATACAAGCGCACCCGAAAACTCACGCACACCTGCGCCATCTATCGGCGCCATCGATGGGGGCGTCAACTTGGTACTTGTCGGCAGTGACAGCGGCGAGGGCGATCCGGCTTTCGGGGAACGCACAGAGCATCTGGCTGATGTCACCCTTCTTCTGCACATCGCTCACGATCACAGTTCCGCCACAGTCGTGAGCTTCCCCCGGGACCTATTTGTCGAGATACCAAAGTGCGGGCCCGCTGCGGACGGTGCGGGACCGGGAACCGACGGAGGGTTTGTCGACAAGCTGAACGCAAGTCTCGGCTACGGCGGACTCGGCTGCACTGTGGCCGTTGTTCAACGTCTCACTGGCATGTCGATTCCGTACGCCGCTCAGATCGAATTCGGCGGGGTGATTGCGATGTCCAACGCGGTCGGCGGTGTTCCGGTGTGCGTGAGCGAGGAGATCGCCGACCCGAACACGGGTACGTTCCTCGCCGCGGGACCGCATGTGCTCCAGGGGGTTGAGGCCCTGCAGTTCCTGCGCACTCGTTACGGGCTCCGGACGGGCAGCGACCTCGCCCGGATCGGCAACCAGCAGGCGTTCCTCGCCTCGCTCGCGCGCACCATCACCAGCGATGGCACGCTGGGCAACCCGCTCAAGCTTTACGGCCTGGCCAAGGCCGCCGCCAGCAACATGGTGCTCTCGAAGCAGCTCCAGAGCACCGACACGATGGTCTCGATCGCGCGGGCCCTGGCCGACATCGACCTTGAGAGAGTCGCGTTCCTTCAGCTCCCGGTAGCGGAGGTTGACGGGGGGCTTGATGCAATCAGCGACGACGCCGCCGTACTCTTCGCCGCGTTGGCTGCGGACGTCCCTGTCACGCCGAGCGGGCAGCTCGGCCAGGCAAGCCAGGCCGATCCAGGCGCCCCGGCGGTGCCGCTGCCAACAGTCCCCGACCCCAGCGCGACCCCGTTTGCGCCGCCGCCGCCGGGCGCTGCATCCACGCCGAGTCCCACTGGTGATGCGGGAACCACACCGGAACCCGCTCCACCGGCTCCTATTGTCCTCCCTGCGACCATTCCCGGCCAGACTGCGGCCGACCGCACCTGCGCCGTGGGGCGCGCGCCCGACCGGGAGTGAGGGGGATGGTGCCGACATTCGCACCCAGAATGCGGTACTGGTCCCCGTACCCAGCGTCCATCCAGCATGCCCTGTCAGGGTGGAGGACCTGCCATCGGTTAGAATCGGGCCTTGTTCGTCTTGACGGACTGCCCCTGACAAGGGCGGGGACGTCGAAGCGGACAGGGAGGGCTGTCCGAGCGGCCGATGGAGCCAGTCTTGAAAACTGGTGGGCAGAAATGTCTCGTGGGTTCGAATCCCACGCCCTCCGCACCGATGTGCACGGATTCCTGCACACCACACGAAGGGACATGAGTGAGCGACCAACTACGCACCCGGTCCCGGTCGAAGAAGGTTGCCCCGTACGCCCGCCACGGCCGCCTGAAGGCGTCCAACCCGTTCGTTACCGTTGCCCGCATCCTGGTGGCCATGGTTGCCGTGGTGATGGTCAGCGGCGTCTCCGTAGCAGCCATCGCCGCGTTCGATGTAGCTGCAAGCGTGAAGCCGAGCGTTCACCTCGCGAACGAGACCGCCGGACCCGTGCCGCCCATCAGTGCCATTGACGGGGGCGTGAACCTCCTCCTCCTCGGCAGCGACAGCCGAGAGGGGCAGGACCCGGTATTTGGAGGGGAAGACGCAACGGGGAACCTCAACGATGTCACGATCCTGCTGCACATCTCGCAGGATCACAAGAATGCCTCCGTCATCAGTTTCCCCCGTGATATGTACGTGCCGATTCCGGAGTGCCCCGACCCTGAGGGCGGCACCTTCAATTCCATGAGTCGGCAGAAGATCAACACGACGCTGTCCTACGGTGGAATGGCCTGCACGGTCGCCACGGTTGAGAAGCTCACTGGGTTGACGATCCCGTTCGCCGCCCAGATTCAGTTCAGTGGCGTCATGGCCATGTCTACCGCCGTCGGCGGCGTCCCGGTTTGTGTTGCAGAGGACATTGAAGACGAATACACCGGAACGTTCCTTACGGCTGGCGAACACACCCTGGAAGGCTACGAAGCGCTGCAGTTTCTGCGAACCCGGCACGGCGTCGGCGACGGCAGCGACCTGACACGCATCAACAACCAGCAGGTCTTCATGTCGTCACTGGTGCGAACCATCAAGAGCGCCGACACGCTGTCAGACCCGACAAAGGTCTACTCGCTCGCCAAGGCCGCGGTGAGCAACATGCAGCTCTCGACCAGCCTGAACAGCGTGGAGACGCTCGCCTCGATTGCCATGGCGCTGAAGGACATCGACCTCAACAACGTGGTGTTCGTGCAGGTCCCCACGGGCAGTGCTGACGGCGGCGTGGAGCCGACCCAGCCCGACTTCGACGAGATGTTCGAGGCGGTCGCGGCCGACATTCCCGTGCAACTCAGCGGAAGCACCGGGGAAGGCGCCACGCTCGACCCGAACGCTGCAGCACCCGTTCCCTCGGCAACACCAAGCGAGGAACCGGCGCCAACTGAAACAACGGCGCCTGTCGACCCGTCCGCTACTCCCGCACCGACCGAACCCGCTGTGGCTGTCCTTCCCGACTCCGCAACCGGTCAGACCGCCGGGCAGCACACCTGTTCTGTCGGTCGCACTCTCGCCGACCAGTAACCTGTCGCGGGGCACTCGCCACCGCGATGGTCGAACGGATGCTCCGGGTGCGGTTATGATTGCTGTCGTGTGTTTGCCTCGGTAAGCACCCAGGAGACGTCGCATAGTTCGGCCTAGTGCACCACCCTGCTAAGGTGGAGTACCCTCACGGGTACCGAGGGTTCAAATCCCTCCGTCTCCGCACAAGGGAATTCAGCTTTCTGAGCGGTTGAGTTCACGAAATTCTCTGGCGAGACGGTACGCGCGCGAGGCATCTCTGGTGCAGATGCTGGCTGTCAGCCCATATTCGACGCTGTGGGCGTCGGCCAGCGTCTTCTCCTCGTCGTCCCACTTCAAGCACGAAGCGGCAGGGGCCCACTCAGGCGAGCCGTCCTGCGCGACGTCCGAACACCATTCCAGCGGCTAACCCGGACCCACCGGGGTAGTTACCGCTGAACAAACCGCCGAGGGCCTCACCGCATGCGTACAGTCCGGGGATCGGCTCGCCCGATTCCCGAAGCACGCGACCGTGAGTGTCACCCTTCAGCCCACCGAAGGTGAACGTAATTCCGCACGTGACCGGGTAGGCGTAGAACGGTCCGGCTACGAGAGGTGAGGCCCAGTTGCTTTTGGCGGGTTCGAGCCGTGCGGCGCGGCCATCCTTCACGGTCGGGTCGAACGTGACAGAAGTGTCGATGGAGGCGTTGTACTCCGAGACGGTGCGAGAGAACTGCTCCGGATCAATGCCGAGCGCGTGCCCGAGCGCATCAATCGAGTCTGCAGTGGCGACGCTGATGCCCGGCATGTCGTACTCCTCGGTTCGAAGCATCGGTCGTAGCGTGGCATCGAAGATCTGGTAGGCAATGGAGCCAGGCTGCTTGAGGATCTCTTTGCCGTACTTCGCATAGGTGTAGTTCCGAAAATCGGCACCCTCGTCGAGGAAGCGCTTCCCCGCGCTGTTGACGATGATACCGAGCGGGTAGCTCTGACGGGTGAGCCTGTTTGTAAGCGCTCGGTTCGACTCGTTCTGAGCGGTAAACGCGTCCCATTGCACAGAGTGGGCGGTCGCCCAGTCGCCGCCCTTTGCCGCGCCCACGTCGAGCGCGGCAGTGAGCATGTCGCCGGTGTTGTAAGGTGTGCCGCGCACCTTCGCGTTACCCCACCCCTGACCGAGGTGCTCCTCACGCCATTCTGCGTTGGATTCAAAACCCCCCGCCGCGATGATCACGCTTTCCGCGCGAAGCTCGACCGTGCCATCCCCCTCGTACTTAGCGCCCACGACGCGGCCTCTCTCCGCAATGAGTTCCGTAGCGCGGGCTCCGTAACGGACCTCCACGCCGAGTTCAGCTGCGACACGTGTGTGATCGGCGATCATGCCTTCGCCCCCACCGACGTTGCCGACGTGCAGCCCTCCCCAAAAGAGGTAGCTTCCGTCGGGACGCTCGTATGCCTGCCGCTCGTACATCAGCCGGAACTTGAGTCCGAGCGAGTGCAGCCAGCGCACCGCGTCCTGCGTTTCGGTGACCAGAACGTGTGCAAGCTCAAGGGCGGTCCGGCCCTCGGTGACCTTCAGCAGGTCGTCGAGATACTCCTCCGGGCTATACGGGGGTACTTCCGTGATCTCGTGTCGAGCATCCGGTTCGACGAAATCGATGATGTCGTCGAGACCCGCGTGGTTCATGCGCGTTGCTCCGGCGGTGTAAAAACTGTTCCCACCGGCCATATCGCGCTCACCCCGCTCCAAAAGTACAACGCGACGCCCACGTTCTGCCGCAGCGTGAGCTGCCGAGAAGCCTGCGTTTCCGCCGCCGATCACGATAACGTCGTAGTGGTTGGATCCCTCGCCCAAGATGGTGCTCCTTTGCTGCGTATCGGGGTGCGTATTGCCGATGCGCGGATGATTGAATAAATGCTGGACGCTCCGCCCGCTCGGAGGTCAGTGCCCGAGCGCCCGGTCCATGACGCTTTCCGCCTGCTCAGACTCATCCGCTTCCAGGATGGCGCGAGACAGCGAAACTCCTCGGTCCCCCAGGATGTGCTCAGACCGGTCGAACTGCTCCGCCCGGTCTCGCCAGAACAAGGTCGGTGCGAGATCTCCTGCTTGGCATCGTTCGGTCTGCTCGGCGGTGCGCGCTTCGACGATGGCGTCTGTGTACGGCATCCCCTCGACGGGTGTGACGTGCATCCTCTCGGCAATCCGCAGCACCTCGGGGTCGTCATGGCGCACCAGATCCGCGTAGCGAAGATCGCCGTGCACGAGCAACTGGGCGACGACGAATCGCACGCTGGCTTGGGCGGCCGTCGTGCTGGCATAGGGAGGGCGCTGTTGCGTCCCAGGGAACAGCGCATATTTCGCGTTCATCTGCACTGTCACGTCGTCCACGCGACCTCCCCCCAAGCGTCGTCCGACCTCACGGGCAGCAAGCGCGGCGGACATGACATCGCCGAGGACGGGAAGTGCTTTGTGCCAGACCTGCTCAATGAGCTCACCGGTGGGTGCAGTGCGCCATGCGGCAGGGATGTCCTCGCTTCCGGTGACCGTGCGGAGAAACCCGTTGGGGCTCGTGAGGGCGTCTGGAGCGGATCGCATGCCGCTTTGCGCGGCCAGCGCGAGGTCGAATCCGTCGCGAGCGCCGCTTGCGTTGTGCAGGCGCCAATCGTCGCCTCCCTCGCCGACGCTGTGCAGCGTCCCCCGACCGATGAGAGCTGCGGCATTGATCGCTTGGGTTGCGGCCTCCTGATCCAGACCGAGCGCCCGGGACGCAGCGATAGCCGCACCGAGCGGCGCGAAGATCGGACTCGGGCGGAATCCGCGCGCCTTGAGCTTCGCGGCCACGATTCCGTGGGCACCGAGCCAGCGAGTGGCAGAATACCCGATGACAATCGCGTCTAGCAAACGAGCGAACGAAGCCCCGGACTCGATTGCCGCGGCCATCGCGGCCGGAATCACAAAGCTGCCGGGATGACTCCACGTGCTCATGTCAGTATCGTCCTGAAAGCGAGCGTGGATAGCACAGGCGTTGGCGTACACGGCGTCGTTCGGGCCGAGCTTGTTGCCGCTCGCCCAGCTCAGGTGCCGACCGGTTCCCGCCCCGACCTCGTGCACGGCTTCGAAACCGGGTACTTCAGTGTTCGCCTGCGAGAGGACCACCGCATCCGCGAGCAAGAGCCGTGCTCGCTCACGAGCTCGTTCCCCGGCCGCGCTGCCGTCTGCTACGAACGCAGAGATCAGCATTTCAGGGCTTACTGTCACGCGGCACCTCGTCTCCAGCCAGGACCCGCTCGAACCCGATGACGTCGCGTACGGCTTTGCCGTCCGCGAGTCGATCGAAACCGATGTTAATGTCGTCCAACGGCAGCACCGCCGATCGAAGCCGATTGATCGGCAGCCGGCCTTGTCGGTAGAGCTCTGCATATCGGGGTATGTCACGCGTTGCGACGGAGCTACCCATGTAGGCGCCGACGATTCGTTTCTCCTCGCCCACGTGCGACGCGAGGGGAATCGCGAGCGCAACACTGGGACCGGGAAGGGAGGCGACCACGAGCTGACCGCCTCGACGCACCATCGAGTAGGCGGATGCAGCAGCCACCGGCACTCCTGCCATCTCGAAGGAGTGCTGCACTCCACCGTCGGTGATGTCCCGCACTTGGTCCGCTGAGTCCGGATCCCGACCGTTCACGGCATGTGTGGCCCCGAGCTCCAGTGCAAGTGCCAGCTTCTTGGGCACGGTATCGATCGCGATGATCGTCGATGCTCCCGCGACGCGCGCGCCCATCACCGCGCTTAGCCCGACGCCACCAAGTCCGGTCACTGCAACACTGTCCCCTGCCCTCACCTTGGCCGTGTTGAGAACCGAACCAACGCCTGTGATCACGGCGCAGCCGAGCACTGCGGCATCGAGCAGGGGGATGTCGTTGTCGATGCGGATGAGTGACGAGCGTGAGACGACCGCGTACTCTGCGAACGAGGAGATCCCGCTCCAATGATGAAGCGGCGTCCCCCCCACCGACAGTTTCCGTGAACCGTCAGAGAGGGAGCCCTCGGCTCGCGCTGCCCAGGACGACTGACACAGGTTCGACCGACCTACCGTGCAGAACTCGCATAACCCGCAGGAATTGACGAAGACCATGACCACTTTGTCGCCGACAGAGAGGTCACGCACGCCTTCGCCGACTCCGGCGACCACTCCGGCTCCCTCGTGGCCGGCGACTGCGGGCAAGGCCCGCGAGCGGCTGCCGGAAATCGCAGACAGGTCGCTATGGCACAGGCCCGCGCTCGCGACCCGCACGAGGACTTGCCCCGCCCCGGGTCCCTCAAGATCGATCTCCTCGACCTCGAGGGCCCGGCTCACCGCGAAGGGACGTCCGCGCCCGGACTCTCGTAGCACTGCCGCCCGTATCTTCATCGGTTCCTCCTGGAACGGGGTGGGGGTGCCGGAGGATCCGGCACCCCCACGAGGTAGGTCAAAGGGACGAGTTGCGCGTCTCTTTCATGAAAATCAAGCAGACCACCGATACGACCGCTGCGATGAGTGCCATGATGACGACCGGCGTGAAGCTGCCGTCCGCGCCGATCACAAGGGCCGCGGCGACGAGTGGGGTGGGGCCGGAGATGATCGCGCCGGAAAGCTGGTACGCCAGCGATACACCGCTGTAGCGGGACTTCGCGTCGAAGGTTTCCGAGAGCGTGCTCGAGAGC
>JAODMM010000145.1 GCA_025465015.1 Cryobacterium sp.
TCTCGTCGGCGCTGCACGGGGGTACCGGGTGATCCTCACCATGCCAGAGACCATGAGCAAGGAACGACGGGTTCTTCTCCGCGCCTACGGCGCTGAAATCGTCCTGACTCCGGGTGGCGAGGGCATGCGCGGAGCCGTCGAGAAGGCCAAAGAGATCGTGGCGAGCACCGAGGGTGCGATCTGGGCCCGCCAGTTCGAGAACCCGGCCAATCCTGCGATCCACCGTGCCACGACTGGTCCGGAGATCTGGGACGACACTGAGGGGACGGTCGACATCTTCGTCGCCGGCATCGGCACCGGCGGGACCATCACCGGCGCGGGACAGTTCCTCAAGGAGAGCAAGCCCGGGCTGAAGGTCGTCGCCGTCGAGCCAATCGACTCCGCCATCCTCAGCGGTGGCGCACCCGGCCCTCACAAGATCCAGGGCATCGGCGCCAACTTCGTTCCCGAGATTCTCGACACCGACGTCTATGACCAGGTGACCGACGTGACCCTCGCCGACTCGCTCGCCACCGCGCGTCGCCTCGCGAGGGATGAGGGAATCCTCGCCGGAATCTCTGGCGGCGCAGCGGTCTGGGCCGCACTGGAGCAGGCGAAGGACCCGGACAACGCCGGGAAGACGATCGTCGTGGTCGTGCCCGACTTCGGTGAACGGTACATTTCCACGATGCTGTACGAGGATCTGCTCGACTAGGAACCGGCTTGCCGACTGACTTTGGGCAACGTGAAAGAGGTGCCGGGGACAATGAGGCCCTTCTCGCGTATCCGTGAGGACGTCGCCACGGCACGTGCCCACGATCCGGCTGCACGCAGCAATATCGAGGTCTTTCTCGCGTACAGCGGTTTGCACGCCGTATGGTCGTACCGGCTGGCGAACCGCCTTTGGCGGCTGGGTCTCCGACTGCCCGCCCGCCTGCTCTCGCAGTTCGCCCGGTTCCTGACCGGAATCGAGATTCACCCGGGCGCCACCATCGGTCGCCGCCTCTTCATCGACCACGGCATGGGGGTAGTCATCGGCGAGACTGCTGACCTCGGTGACGACGTCATGCTCTACCACGGAGTGACCCTGGGCGGAAAGAGCCGGCACGGCGTCCCCCGCGGCGCCAAGCGGCATCCCACCCTTGAGGATGGCGTGACTGTGGGAGCGGGTGCGAAGGTGCTGGGACCGGTGAGAATCGGGGCGTGGAGCACTATCGGCGCGAACGCGGTTGTGACGAAGGACGCGCCGAAGAACTCCCTCCTCGTTGGCGTGCCTGCCGTCGCGAGACCCGCCCGGCCGGAGGCGACGGAATCGGCTCGCGGTGGCATCGTGCACTCCGAGGTTGAGCTTGCCGACGAACACAGGAAGCCGCGTCCATGACAGGCTGGGAACGTGCCACTCACTCTCGAACAGCCCGACTCGGAGGTCCGTGACCGCACCGCGCCCGATGCGCCATGGAACGCGATCGTGTGGAACGATCCCGTCAATCTCATGTCGTACGTCGCGTACGTGTTCCGCAGCTATTTCGGCTTCTCGACGGAAAAGGCGGAGCGCCTGATGCTGCAGGTGCACAACGACGGCCGGGCAGTGGTGGCTACCGGTAACCGTGAAGAGATGGAGCGCCACGTGCATGCCATGCACGGGTTTGGCCTCTGGGCGAGCGTGTCGAAGGCCGACCGGTGAGAGTCGTATACCGGGAAAACGGCACGGTGGTCGTCGAACTGTCCGCCCTCGAACGGATGTCCCTGGCTGCGCTTGCGAGGCAGCTGGTCGACGTGCTCCTCGACGACACCGATCCCGTTATGGAACGCCTTCTGCCGAACGCCTACCCCGACGACGCGGAGGCAGCAGCGGAGTTCCGCCGCTTCACCGCGGACGAGTTGTTTGAGCAGAAGATCAGCGGCGCCAGGGCGATGCTTGCCGAGCTCGACGACGAGTCGCCGAGTACGAGGAGCATTGCTCTCGACGAATCCATCGCGCGGCAGTGGATGGCGACGCTCACCGACTTGCGGCTGGTGATCGCCGAGCGTCTCGGCATCCGCACCGACGGAGACGAAGGCCGCATGGACAACGCCGCCGAGCCGCTCCAGCGAACCTATTTCTGGTTGGGTGCCGTTCAGGAATCACTGGTTGCGGCACTGTATCGCTGACAGCGACTTCGCCCGCTGGTTCCTCCGCCATCGGCGGGCGCGGTCTACTCCTTGTCGCCGATCTCGGCGAGACGGGACTCCTCATCGGCAGTGATGCACGATTCGATCACCGGTTCGAGCGCACCGTTCATCACCGCATCGAGGTTGTAGGACTTGTAGCCGGTGCGGTGGTCAGCGATCCGGTTCTCTGGGAAGTTGTAGGTTCGGATGCGTTCCGAGCGGTCCATCGTGCGGATCTGGCTCTTTCGCACAGCCGAAGCCTCCGCGTCGATCTCTTCCTGCTGGCGTGCGAGCACACGCGCCCGCAGCACACGCATGCCGGCTTCGCGGTTCTGCAGCTGGCTCTTCTCGTTCTGCATCGCGACCACGATGCCGGTGGGCAGGTGGGTGATCCGCACGGCGGAGTCGGTGGTGTTGACCGACTGCCCGCCCGGTCCGCTGGAACGGTACACGTCGATCTTGAGGTCGTTCGGGCTGATCTCGACTTCTTCGGGTTCGTCGACCTCAGGAAAGACGAGCACGCCTGCCGCCGACGTATGAATCCGCCCCTGCGATTCGGTTGCCGGCACACGCTGCACGCGGTGCACGCCTCCCTCGTACTTCAGGTGCGCCCACACGCCTTCAGCGGGATCAGTAGAGTTCCCCTTGATCGCCAGCTGCACGTCCTTGATGCCCCCGAGGTCGCTCGAGGTCTGCTCGATGATCTCGGTCTTCCAACGCTTCGACTCCGCATAATGCAGATACATCCGCAGCAAGTCCGCGGCGAACAGCGCGGATTCCGCGCCGCCCTCGCCCATCTTGATCTCCATGATGACGTCACGACTGTCATTGGGGTCCCGCGGAATCAGCAGACGACGCAGCTTCTCGGCTGTGGCGTCGAGCTGCTCCTCGAGTCCGGGAATCTCGTCAGCGAAGGACTCGTCCTCGTCGCTGAGTTCCCGAGCGGCCTCGAGGTTGTCGGCGATCTCTTTCCACTCGTTGTACGCAACGATGATGCGACTGAGTTCGGCGTAGCGGCGGTTGACCTTCTTCGAGCGAGCCGGATTCGAGTGCAGTTCCGGGTCCGCCAGCTGGCCCTGCAGGTCGTCGTGTTCGGTGACCAGGGTGGCGACAGACTCGAACATCAGTGGTCCTTGTCTGACCCGTTCGGGGTCGGCATCGACTTCTGCACCTGCATCAGGAATTCAACGTTCGACGACGTCTCCTTCAGGCGGCCGAGGATGGCCTCGAGAGCCTGCTGCTGCTCCAGACCGGCGAGGGCGCGTCGCAGCTTCCAGGTGATCTTGACCTCGTCGGTGGACATCAGCATTTCTTCGCGACGCGTGCCGGATGCATTCACATCGACCGCAGGGAAGATGCGCTTGTCGGCCAGCTGGCGTGACAGTCGCAGCTCCATGTTGCCGGTGCCCTTGAACTCCTCGAAGATGACCTCGTCCATCTTGGACCCGGTCTCCACCAACGCGGAGGCGAGGATGGTGAGGGATCCGCCGTTCTCGATGTTGCGGGCAGCTCCGAAGAAACGCTTCGGCGGGTAGAGCGCTGCTGCGTCCACGCCTCCGGAGAGGATACGCCCGGAGGGCGGTGAGGCGAGGTTGTAGGCCCGGCCCAGGCGGGTGATCGAGTCGAGCAGCACAACGACGTCATGACCCAGTTCGACCAGGCGCTTCGCGCGCTCGATAGCGAGTTCCGCGACGGTTGTGTGGTCTTCGGCGGGACGGTCGAAGGTCGATGCGATGACCTCACCCTTGACCGTTCGCTGCATGTCGGTGACCTCTTCGGGGCGCTCGTCGACCAGAACGACCATGAGGTGAACCTCGGGGTTGTTGGTGGCGATGGCGTTGGCGATCTGCTGCATGACGATCGTCTTGCCGGCCTTGGGCGGCGCAACGATGAGCCCGCGCTGGCCCTTCCCGATCGGCGCGACCAGGTCGATGATGCGCTGGGTGAGCTTGCCTGGCTCAGTCTCCAGCCGCAGCCGCTCCTGAGGGTACAGAGGGGTGAGCTTCTGGAAGTCGACGCGGGAGGCGGCTTCCTCAACGGTCAGACCGT